>JAUYTY010000075.1 GCA_030694905.1 Eubacteriales bacterium
TGGATGTTGAGGCTGCCAAAGCGAGAGGCATAACTGTGACCAATATTCCGACCTACGGAACCTATGCCGTGGCACAGATGACTTTTGCATTGCTGCTGGAGATATGCCATCACGTGGGTTCGCACAATGAGATGGTACAGAATGGCCTTTGGAATACTAACCCCGACTGGTGCTTCTGGAAGTATCCACTGATTGAACTGGCAGACAAGACGTTGGGCATCATAGGTTATGGAAGAATAGGCAAGGCAGTCGGTAGAATTGGATTGGCAATGGGCATGAAAGTGCTGGTGCATGATCAATATGCAACGGACACTGATGCCTTTTCGGATGTTCGCTTTATTGAACTAGATGAAATCTTTCAAGAATCAGATGTGATATCGCTTCATTGTCCTTTAACAGATAGCACAAGGGGAATCATCAATAAAACCTCAATTGATAAAATGAAAAAAAGCGCGATTATCATCAATACATCCAGGGGACCATTGATTGTCGAGCAGGAACTGGCAGATGCATTGAATGCGGGAAAGATATACGGAGCTGCAGTCGATGTGGTTTCCCAGGAGCCTATAGAAGAGGATAATCCGTTGCTGTCAGCAAACAGATGCATTATAACGCCTCATATCTCATGGGCACCAAAGGAATCAAGGGAGAGATTGATGAAGGCTGCGGTTGAGAATCTCATTCAATATCTTGAAGGCAACCCTGTCAATGTTGTCAATCCATAGAAAAAGCAGTAAAATCAGTTTCAAAAGAGGTGATATTCAATGAATAGATTTATGAAAATCGCAGTACAGGAAGCATTAAACGGAATTAAAAATATGGAAGGTGGACCTTTTGGCGCTGTTGTGGTTAAAGATGGCGAGGTGGTTGCTGTCGGGAACAACAAAGTGATTGCGACAAATGACCCTACCAACCATGCTGAAATCGTGGCTATCAGAAAAGCAGCTGAAAAGCTTGGCAGATTTGATCTGTCAGACTGCGAAATATACACGACCTGCGAACCTTGCCCCATGTGCTATTCTGCGATCCATTGGGCGAAAATTCCCGTTATGTATTACGGTGCTACAAGGCAGGATGCCGAGAAAGTTGGTTTTGACGACAAATATCTTTATGATGTATTAAAAGGACTTCAAAAGGATGAGAAACTAAGAAGCAAACAGATCGAGAGGGATGAGTGTCTGGTACCATTTGAAATCTACGATAAGGATCAGAACAAAACTTTATACTAAGAGAGGTTATGAATATGAATTTTCCAAGACCTAATATATTTATCAGCAAATGTCTGGAGCATGGGCATTGCAGATATGACGGATCACAGATTACAAGTCCCGAGATTACTAGGATGATGCCCTATGTGAACTTTGTTTTTGCGTGTCCCGAGATGGCTATCGGCTTGCCTTCACCAAGACAGGCTATAAGACTGATAATAAACGACAATAACGAGGAGAGGCTGGTTTATTCCATGACAGGTGAAGATGTGACCGAAGACATGCTGAGTTATAGTATCTCAAAGGCGGAAGAGCTGGCAGAAATGGATCTTGATGGATTTATACTCAAGAGCAGGTCGCCAACCTGTGGTATAAAAGAAGTCAAGCTATACAAAACACATGGAAAGACCCAATCAATATCAAATAAATCCAGGGGCTTGTTTGCTGAGACAATTATAGAAAAATTCCCGTTTTTACCAATAGAAGACGAGGGGAGAATTTCAAACTTTAATATCCGTGAGAATTTTTTGACCAATGTTTTTACAAAGGCAAAATTTCGAGAAGTGAAAAAGAATGGTGCGATGAAAGATCTTGTAAGATTTCAAAGCGACAATAAATATCTATTTATGGCCTATAACCAGACACAGTTAAAGAGCCTGGGAAGCTTGGTCGCCAATCATGAAAAGAGAAGATTTGGCGCCTTGATAAAGGACTACGAGTATCATCTGTCTTTACTGCTAAAAACAGTTCCGCAGCAGAAGAGAAACGTTAATGTCATCATGCATATTTTGGGTTATTTCTCAAAACAGCTTACTGCCAAGGAAAAGGCCTATTTTCTAGATTTGCTGGAGCAATACAACAAACAGCAAATACCTGTTTCAGCCTTGACATCTGTCCTTAAGCTTTGGGCTGTCAGGTTTGAAACAGACTATCTGCTGGATCAGACCATTTTTGAGCCTTATCCTGTAAGTTTAATTACAGTTTCTGATTCCGGAAAAGGAAGAATATGATATAATAGGTCAAAATACATAAAATCAACTGGAGGTAAGGAATGCCAAAAACATTTGAAGAGTTCAAAATTAAAGACCTTACGTTACGAAATAGAATCGTTATGCCGGCTATGTGCATGTACTCAGCCGGTCAGGATGGATACGCCAACGACTGGCATTTCACACATTATACGGCAAGGGCCATAGGTGGTGTAGGTCTTATTATCCTTGAAGCCACAGGCATAGAACCGAAGGGACGAATATTAGACAGTGATCTAGGCATATGGGATGATTCACACATTGAAGGGCTCAAAAAAATAGTCGATCTGGGTCATAAATATGGCGCGAAGATGGGTATTCAATTGGCGCATGCCGGCAGAAAATCGACAGTAGAAGCTATGGAATGTCTAGCACCCAGTGCGATTGCTTTCAGTGATAGGATGAAAAAACCAAGAGAAATGACACATGATGACATCCAGGATGTCGTCAGGAAGTTTGGGGAGGCAACCAGAAGAGCTCTGAAAGCCGGATTTGATATCGTGGAGGTTCACGGTGCCCATGGTTATCTGATCAATGAATTTCTATCCCCATTATCAAACGAAAGAAATGATGAATACGGAGGCTCTCTGGAAAACAGGACAAGGTTTTTGGGACAAGTCATAGCATCCGTCAGAAAAGAATGGCCCCAAAACAAACCATTGCAGCTTAGGATTTCCGCCCATGAATATGTGGAGGGTGGCAATGAAGCTGAGACACTTGCCGAGATGATAAATCTTGTAAAGGATATTGGTGTGGATATCATAGACGTCAGCACAGGCGGCGTGGTATTATGTGAAATGGATGTTTATCCTGGATATCAGGTCAGACATGCGGAGATTATCAAAAGAAACACCGGACTTCCTGTCATAGCCGGAGGACTATTGACTTCTCCATTAATGATTGAAGAGATATTAAAAAATGAAAGGGCAGAGCTGGTTTTTCTGGGAAGAGAACTGCTCAGGGAACCCAATTGGGTTTACAGGGCAGCAAGAGAGCTTCATACCGTTGCTGACTGGCCTGTTCAGTATGAGAGAGCATATAAGTAAGCTTTGAATACAAGAGAAAGATGGTGATGATACATGTTTGATCAGAATATGGATTGGCTTGAGCTGTACAAGATTATTTTTGAACAATTCTATTATTGGCTTGTTGTGACAGATAAGGATGGCATCATTGTACTGATGAACAAGTCTTATTGTGAATTCAATCATGTGACACAAGAAGAAGCTATCGGCAAGCATGTAACTGAGGTAATCGAAAATACCCGGATGCATATAGTTGCAAAGACAGGAATCCCAGAGATCGGCCAGGTGCAGGAAATCAACGGCAGCCATATGCTCGCGGACAGAGTCCCCATCCACAATAAGGACGGGGAGTTGATCGGTGTGGTTGGCTCGGTGGTTTTTAAGGACATCGCAGACCTAGATTCCTACGTGAAAAAAGTAGCTCTAATGGAAAAAGAATTGGAATATTTCAAGAAAGAATTGAAAAAAGCGAGAGGATTTGAGAATACCTTTGACAACATCATTGGAGAAAGCCAAGTATTGAAGGAAACGAAAGACCTGGCGCTTAAGGTAGCGAAAAGCAAATCGAGTGTGTTGATACTGGGAGAGAGCGGAACAGGCAAGGAGCTTTATGCCAATGCGATCCATAATGCCAGCTATAGAAGAGACTTTGAGATGGTGAGGTTGAACTGTGCCAGTATCCCCCATGACTTGCTGGAATCAGAGCTTTTCGGATATGAGTATGGCGCGTTCACCGGTGCAAAAAGAGAAGGCAAATTAGGTAAAATAGAGATTGCTGACAAAAGCACCCTATTTCTTGACGAGATTGGAGATTTACCTCTGACAATGCAGGCTAAATTACTGCGTTTTTTACAGGAAAAAGAAATTGAGAAAATTGGTAGCACAACCATCAAGAAGGTTGATGTAAGGGTTATTGCAGCGACTAATAAGAACCTTGAGGAAATGATTCGGCATAAGACATTCAGAGAGGATCTTTATTACCGTCTGAATATATTTAAGATTGAAATACCGCCTCTTAGAGAAAGAAAATCAGACATCCCTATTCTTGCCAAGTTTCTACTGAGAAGCAAAGCCAACGAGATGGATAGATACGTGACAGAATTCAACGATGATGCCATGAGGCTTTTAATAGACTATGACTGGCCGGGGAATGTTAGAGAGCTTGAGAACACAATTGAAAGAGCGATTAATCTGGTAGGCAAGGAGGCGGCTATCACCAAGCATCATCTGCCCTATCATATCAGGGAACATAAGCTGGATCCTTATGGATATAGCAAGAGCGAGAGTTTAAAGGAAATGGTAGCCCAGCTTGAGATCAAAGAGATCAAGAATGCATTGGAGCTGAGCCTGGGAAACAAAATCCATGCCGCTAAAATTCTAAAAATCAGCAGAACAAGTCTTTATGAGAAAATGAATCGTTACCAGCTAGAGGTATGATACCCAACATACAAATTAGTTTGTACGGAAAAATGACACTGTACGGAAAAATGACATTTTTGTTTAAATTTGCTTAAAATCTGTAAGCCATTGAAATATGGGGAAATTATTAAATTTTCTTAAAAAAACGTTTTCATAGATGTACGGAAAAATGACATTCTTAAACACCCACAATGGATTTGTTAATTGAATAACAAAGATTAAAGCGATCAAATGTTGATAAATACACATTTTATCGCTTTTTTTATTGCCATGAAAAACATGGCACGAAAATTGCTATATCCTAGATAACGTTTGCAAACCGTTATTATAAAAAGGAGGCTATTATATATGGCAGTTAAGTTTTTAAAAGCGAGTGAAGCTGTAAAACTAATTAAATCAGGCAGTACAGTCGCTACTGGAGGATTTGTCGGCAATGCTGTGCCTGAAGAACTCGAGATTGAAGTTGAAAAAAGATTTTTGGCAACTGGAGAACCAACTGATCTGACACTTTTTTATGCGGCAGGACAGGGAGACGGCAAGGAAAGAGGCTTGAATCATTTTGGACATGAAGGCTTATTAAAGAGAGTTATTGGAGGACATTGGGGTTTGGTTCCCAAGGTTCAGAAATTGGCTCTTGACAACAAGATTGAGGCTTATAATTTCCCTCAGGGTGTTATATCTCACATGTTCAGAGATATTGCCGCTAAAAAACCGGGCACAATTACGAGAGTAGGATTGAAAACATTTGTTGACCCAAGAGTTGAAGGCGGAAAATTAAATACTTTCACAAAGGCAGACTTGGTCGATCTTATACATTTGGATGGACACGAGTATTTATTTTATAAATCATTTCCGATAGACGTTGCTTTGATCAGAGGAACTTATGCTGATGAATTAGGAAACGTGACAATGGAAAAAGAGGCAGGCTCACTTGAGGTTCTTTCCATAGCGCAGGCATGCAAGAATTCTGGCGGTATCGTTATCGTTCAGGTGGAAAAAGTTGTAAAAGCAGGCACGTTAGATCCTAGATTGGTGAAAATACCAGGAATATATGTTGATACAATTGTTGAGACTGAAGATATGCACAATCATATGCAGACCTTTGCCGAGCAATACAACGCAAGCTATACAGGCATCACAAAGGTACCGGTAAGCTCTGTCAAGCCATTACCTCTTGATGAAAGAAAGGTTATCGCGAGAAGATCAGCTATGGAACTGGTTCCTCACGCTATCGTGAATCTTGGCATCGGAATGCCTGAAGGCGTTGCAATGGTAGCCAATGAGGAAGGTATAGGCGATCAAATGACAATAACAGTCGAGCCTGGACCGATCGGCGGTATCCCAGCCGGTGGATTGAGCTTTGGCGCATCAACAAATCCTCAAGCGATAATAGACCAGCCTTATCAATTTGACTTTTATGACGGTGGTGGTTTGGATGTTGCATTCCTTGGACTTGCACAGTGTGACATAAAAGGCAACATCAACGTCAGCAAATTCGGGCCTAAGATTGCAGGTGCCGGTGGATTTATCAATATAACTCAAAATGCAAAAAAAGTTATTTACTGTGGAACCTTTACTGCAGGTGGACTTGATGTCGAGGCAAAAGATGGAAAACTGATCATTCATCAGGAAGGAAAATCCAAGAAATTCATACCTCAGGTTGAACAGATTACATTTAGTGGAGAATATGCCCAGGAAGTAGGACAACCGGTGCTTTATGTTACGGAGAGATGTGTGTTTGAATTAAAAAAAGAGGGGGTGACCTTGATAGAAATCGCACCAGGTGTCGATCTGCAAAAAGATATTCTTGACCAGATGGACTTCGCACCTGTTATAAGCCCAGATCTCAAATTAATGGATGAAGCTATTTTTAGACCGGAAAAGATAGGTATCAAAATCTGAAATAATAAAAACTAAATAAACTTGGAGGAGAAAAATTATGTTAGGTATTATTATTGGTTTAGCATTACTGATGTTCCTTGCTTACAGAGGAATGTCAATTATATGGATCGCTCCTATATGCGCGATGGTTGTCGCCGCATTTGGTGGTCTTGCATTATTGCCTGCTTATACAGATTCTTATATGACAGGATTCGTAGGATTCGCTAAGGCTTGGTTCCCTGTATTTATGCTGGGTGCTGTGTTTGGCAAGGTTATGGATGACTCAGGCGCTGCGAAATCTGTTGCGCATGCGGTTATTAAGCTTATCGGAACTAAATTTGCCATATTGGCAGTTGTACTGGCTTGTGCGGTATTGACCTATGGTGGCGTTTCATTGTTCGTTGTTGTTTTCGCCATCTATCCATTGGCGCTTGCTCTTTTCAGAGAAGCAAACATTACGCGTAAACTGATTCCTGGTACCATCGCTCTTGGATCCTTTACATTCACTATGACAGCTTTACCGGGATCACCTCAGATTCAGAACCTGATTCCAATCCAATACTTCAACACGACACCGACTGCCGCTCCGATTATGGGTATGGTTGGCGCTATCATCATGCTTGGTGGTGGTATGGTTTGGTTGACTTATCAAGAGAAAAAATACAAAGCCGCCAACGTTCACTTTGTAGAATTGGAAACAAAAAGTGCAGATATCGACACTTCCAAATTGCCGAATGCATGGTTGTCAGCAGTGCCATTGGTATTGGTCATTGCAACCTTAAACATATTCAAACTGAATATCATTGTAGCATTGTTGATTGGTATTGTTGCAGCTATAGCGTTAAACTTCCAAAGATTGCCTGAGCTTGTTAAAACAATGAATGCCGGTGCGGCTGGTTCTGTTATCGCAATCATCAACACCAGTGCGGCTGTTGGATTTGGTGCAGTTGTTCGTGCGGTGCCTGGATTCCAGACATTGACTGACCTTGTACTTGGAATAAAAGGAAATCCATTGATTTCTGAAGCGGTTGCCGTTAACATCCTTGCTGGAGCAACCGGTTCGGCATCAGGCGGTATGGGTATTGCCCTTGCAGCTCTTGGCGAAAAATATGTTGAGCTTTCAGTATCATCGGGAATTCCATTAGAGGCGTTCCATAGAATAGCATCCATGTCCAGTGGTGGTCTTGATACATTGCCACATAACGGCGCTGTTCTGACATTGCTTGCTGTAACGCTTATGACACATAAAGATTCCTACAAAGATATTTTTATGGTAGCAACAGCCATTCCAATTTTATCAGTAATTGTAGGTATCATTCTTGCTTCAATAGGATTGATCTAATTTGAATAGCATAACAAGTTTCAAAAAATCTAAAAACGGAGGTATTGTATGAGATTAGAAGGAAAAGTAGCGGTTGTAACCGGGGGGGCCCGAGGAATAGGACAAGCCATTGCAGAACTATTTGCCAAAGAAGGCGCGAAAGTTTTAGCAGTTGACATGGGAGCACCGGCTTATGAGAATGAAGGTGTTGAGCATTATAGTTTAAACGTGACAGATGTTGCTGCCTGTGAGAAATTCGTAGCTTATGCCAAAGAGAAGTATGGCAAGATCGATGTATTGGTCAACAATGCAGGTATCACTAGAGATTCTCTGACAAGAAAAATGACAGACGATATGTGGAATCTTGTACTTGATGTCAACCTGAAGGGTCCATTTAACCTGACCAGATTGATCGGACCGATGATGCAGGAAGCAGGCATCGGATCTATCATCAGCATGTCATCAGTGGTCGGCGAATTCGGAAATATCGGACAAGCCAACTATGCAGCGACAAAAGCAGGCCTATACGGAATGTCCAAGACTTGGGCAAAAGAGTTTGCAATGAAAGGTGCGCAGGTTAGAAGCAACACCATATCACCTGGCTATACCATGACGGATATCGTCAAGACTGTTCCACAGGATCTATTGGACAAGTTTGCGGCACAGACTATGCTTGGCAGATTGGGAGAACCTGAAGATATTGCAAAAGCAGCCTTGTTCCTGGCTTCAGATGATTCGTCTTACATTACAGGTCACAACCTGAGTGTAAACGGAGGCATGAGACTTTAGTCCATCCTATATTCACAATATAATAAATCAAGCAAAGACTCCTCTAAAAACAGAGGGGTCTTTGCTTTTGCAAAATTGACATCATCAAAGTATACAATTCCAATAAATAAATGTTATAATTTGGTGATACCATGTGATTACAAAACAAATAAGATGGGGAAATTTATGGAAAAATCTGAAGTCAAGAGAGTCTTGAAATTGGCCTTAAATGCCGGGAAAATGCTATTGGAATACGGGGCTGAAACCTATCGGGTCGAGGAAACCATAAACAGCATATGCATAAACAAAGGATTGCATCAAGTGCAAAGCTTTGTTGTGCCAACAGGTATTTTTTTGAATGTTGAATATGATGATGAATATTATTCCCTCATTCACAGAACTACCGTAAAGAGAATCGATCTGGAAATCATTTCAATGGTCAATGATTTTTCAAGAAAACTTTTAAAGGACAATATGAGTATTGAGGATGGGGAAAAAGAACTGGAAAAGATAGAAAATGCACCCGTGTTTTCATTGAGCTTAAGACTGATGGCCGGTGGAATGGCAGGGGGATTTTTCACACTGCTTTTTGGAGGAAACGTTGTTGAATTCCTCATAGCATTCATCAATAGCATTCTAGTTGTGTTATTTACCACAATGGCTAGCCAATATAAGATCTCATTCTTTTTGAAAAATCTTTTGGGAGGCATGGTCAACATGGCGTTTGCTTTGGTGTTGGTAAAATCCATTGGCAATATGGTCATTGATATTCAAATTGATAGTGTCATCATCGGATCTTTGATGCCTCTAGTGCCTGGTGTCGCAATTGTCAATGCCATCAGAGATATCATCTCAGGTGATTTCGTATCAGGGACATCGAGACTGACTGAGGCTGTTTTGATAGCGGTTGCTTTGGCTCTAGGTGTTGGTACCGTCCTGCAGGGCTATATATTCATTGTCGGAGGAAGCCTATGATATTGATTGAATTTGTGTTTGCGGCAATTTGCACATTGGGCTTTGGAATACTTTTCAATATACCCAGAAAACAGCTTGCATATGCCTCGGTTACAGGAGCATTAGGATGGATTCTTTATTCTGAACTGATAGGGAGATTTGATTCACCAGTCATGGCAGCGTTTGCAGGTGCAATGGCAGTTGGGTCGATTAGTGAGATACTAGCTAGGAAGAGAAAAATGCCTGCCACAGTTTTTATCATTCCAGGTTTGATCCCCTTGGTTCCAGGATATGGACTCTACTATTCAATGCTTAAAATCATAGAGGCTGATTATACCGCAGCCACTGAAATCGGAGTCGAAACCATCTTGGTAGCTATTTCAATTTCCAGCGCTGTAATCGTCACTACTTCCATAGGCAGGAAATTTAAGAGGAATAAAGCCCAGTCAAGTGAATGATGAGATTAAGTGGATAATCACACGCTTTAGTGTTATTTTTTCACTTTTCATAAAAAACACCTCCAAGTAGACAGCCTATTTTTCTAGTAAGAATGTCTATCTTGAAAGCGTTCTGTTATTATGATTTTTCTTGTTTATTTATATTGTACCTTTTAATCTTATGTTTAATTAATGGGTTCTATTCTCTTTAATATTTCTACTTGTTTACCAACTTCTTTTAATGCATTAAGAAATATGGAATAATCAGATAGAAATCCTAAATATCGAGCACCTTTCTCAATATATATTTCCGCATCTTTTAAATTTCCAACCCAAGCGCCAACAATCTTGCCGCTATTTTTTGTTTTTTCAATAACAGCGTCTACAATTTTTATCACATCTGGATCATTTACCTGCATCGGTTTTCCAACAGACTGGCTTAAATCACCAGCTCCAATAAAAATGACATCTATTTCTGGAATCTTACATAATTCATCAATTTGATCTGCCATCTCAATATTCTCTACATGTACCACTACCAGAGTATTTTCATTCGCCATCTTAAAATATTCTTGACTCCCGATAAAACCAAATTTTGCTGCGCGTTGATTTACGTTCATTCCTCTATTCCCATCTGGATAATATTTTGTAAATGGAATAAATTGTTTAACATCATCTACGTTTCTCAGACTTGGGACTTGGATACCTGTAGCCCCGGAGTCTAAACTATGTAATATATTCTCTTCTGAACTTGAAGGAATTCTAATGATTGTATCTAATCCAACACCATCTGCTGCTCTAATAATGTTTTCTAAATCAACATGATCAAAATTAGAGTGTTCATTATCTACAATTAAAAAATCAAACCCTGCATATCCCATCATTTCAACCATATTCTGATTGTTTGCCTTAAAAAACGATCCTACCATTACTTTTCCTTCCAAAAGTTGTTTCTTCAAATTACTATCAATCATTTTAATTCCTCCCAAAGATATTTTTATTAGTTGATCAACCAATTTATATGATTTCAAATACTTCCCACATGCTAAAATAATTTATAACTATCCGGCATACCTGCCATAACATCTGTCGTCAGACTATATGGTGCAATCGGATAACGTAAGCCATTAGCATGAAGTTTTTCCATTCCTTCTATTGCTTTGATTAAGTCATGAGGTTTTATACTAAGCGCTACCTCATTATCCGCAACACCTCCAAATTTTCTTTCTGCAAAACTTGGAAGTCCTATGCATGGTTTTCCGGTGACCAATGTCCGTATCCATGTATCAGTGCAAGAGGATTCTCCAGAAAAAGTAAAATCCAATTTTCTATAGTCAGAATAGAGCAAGCCGCTTAATAACATAAAAAGTTGTCCGGATGTTCCATATAGTAAACATACATCCACTCTTGTTAGACGGTTTGAACCTAAGGGCGATGCCACCAATGCAATATACCTGTTCGGTGCACACACCAAATTGCAGTGATGTTCCTTTGCACTCTCTTCATCATTCCAAATATTCGCAAACATTTTACCAGAGTAAAATTTTTCATCAGGTGAAACCATACCATGTATTATCCTGCAATAGTCCGCATGAATATTTTTAGGTAGTATTCCTACTGTCCATCCTAATTGTATCGCCTGGCCTATTCCCTGACAGGCTGTAAACCTTACATCTGAGAACCTAACTTTAGGAATACTGTCTACTTCTTCTTCGCTTTCACAAAACTGCAGTCCTACCGGTGTAGGAACAATGCGAATAAGTCTTGAAAGAGAGCTAGTAATATTCTTCCAATCATGTATAACTTCCATTTTCTTATCTCCTAGAATAAAATTAAACTATTTGCCTTTTTATCAGAAAAATACCTGTAGTGAATATTAACTTTTAAAGCTTGGTGAATAGCTATCGAATCCATGAATATATGATAGAAAAACTAGTTGTTTAAAAATCAGTAATCTGTTTGAACTCTCTAAGATTTCCCATCTACATAGTTAGCCCAATCACAATATAGAATAGTGTCATATTTCTCTCCTGGATATTATGGATTTTGTTGCATTTATACTGGTATTAATTTCAGTAGAAATAAAGTTTTGCTTATAATCAGACCTCCTTTATCAAGATAGTACTAATAAGATATATTTAATATAGCAATTTCTATGCCAATTATTTAATAGATCTATAAATTTGTTTTTCGACCTTCATCTCAATACATTCAAACCTATTTAAGTTAAAATCGCATAAAAATAAAGACCAAAAGAAAATTAACTGAATACAACCTGTGAGTATTCAGCATCAATCCGCAAGATGAATCATAGAGGTTAATAATTAATCATTAATTTTCAGAATGGTTCCATAATAAGGTTTACTATTTATTCCAAATATGATAAATTATTATAGTATCTATAAAATGAAAGGAGAATATAAAAATGGATAAAGAAAATAACTGCTGTTGCGGTGATGATAGTTTGGAAAAACAAAATTGCTGTGAAGGTCAAGAAGACAATTGCTGTGATGATGAAGAGTGCTCAGACGATGAATGTGGTGGATGTGGATGCGGATGTGGACATGACCACGATCATGATGATTTAGAACCTGACACTATGATGGTCACGTTTGATGATGGTGAGGAAAAGGAATGTCTGGTTCTCGCTGTTGTTGAATTTGAGAACAAGGAATACATTGCGTTGTTGCCTGAAGGAACAGAGGAGTATTTCATATACGGTTATCAGGAAGACGAAGATGGTGTTGAATTAATCGCGATTGAATCTGACGATGAGTTCAATAAAGTCGGTGCTGTATTTGAAGAATTGTTTGATCAGGAATTCTAAAAAGCTCATATTGAGCTTTTTTTTGATTGTTGGAGGTAATAATATATGGACTACATTTTAGAAGAGGTAAAAGGTTTATACCGTATTATTCTTTTGAAAGAATTCAGAAGAACACCAGGTGTTGTATTTGATGTCATGGAGAAGGCAACGATTCCGAAAATTGATGCTATCGATCGGGTCTTACATACTGGCAGTGCTGTATCTCCGGGACCGGTTGATAATGTCGAGCGACCTTGGTACATGCATCCTCATCAGGCGGACAATCTCCTAGTGCTGGCCGGTGTGAGACATGTTGAGATATACACACCTGATCACGGGAGAATAGAAAGGTTCACAGTTGCTCCGGACCGAATCGAGCATAATGGGGTAAAAGTCTGTGACGGCAATGCTGTACTGGTATGGCCAACCGGTGTTTTTCACAGGATTACGAGTGGAGCTGAAGGTTCTGCTTCTCTCAATCTAGCAACGCATTTTGACGGATTTGATATCAGAACAAACTTCAATATTTATGACGTTAACACCGAAACTGGTGATTATAAGGTTATAAGAGAAGGTTATAAGGATCAAAAATAAGATTGGGTTAATCCCAATCTTTTATTATACCATAAGCTTTTGCCTTTCTAGCTATGGTAGGTTGAGTAGATTTAAGTGCTTCAGCTGCATTGTAAGTTGTTTTATATTTTTTCAGCGCATTATAAATGATTTTCCTTTCAAATGCATTGACAGCCTCCTTTAAAGGCATTTCATCATTTATTTCGTCTGGAATAACATCATTCTCAAATGAGTTGTTAATGTCATTGGGTTGTGTGATGTATTGGACCTGAATACTTGTAATCACGTTCTGATCGCCAATGATCACTAAACGTTCTATTGCATTTTTAAGTTCACGTACGTTTCCTGGCCAATTATGATGCTCAAGAGCCAACAAAGCCTTTTCATCTAGTGTCTTATTCTTTCCGTATTTTTCATTATACTTATCCAAAAATTCAACGGCCAGTAGTTTAATATCTTCAATACGATCTTTTAGTGGCGGTATTTTGATTGGGATGACATTCAGACGATAGAATAAATCAGATCTGAACTTACCGGATTTGACCATAGTCAGTAGATTTTCGTTTGTTGCGGATATGATTCTGACATCCAGGGGTATTTTTCTTGTTCCGCCGACTCTCATAAATTCATTTTCTTGTAAAACTCTTAGTATTTTCGGTTGAAGCTGAAGCGGCATTGATCCTATTTCATCTAACAATAATGTTCCGCCATTAGCTACCTCGAATAAACCTTCTTTGCTTTTAACTGCGCCTGTAAAAGCACCTTTTTCATAACCAAACATTTCCGACTCAAGCAGACTTTCAGGAATGGCGGAGCAATTCAATGTTACAAAGGGCTTGTCGCTTCTTTCGCTATTAGAATAGATTTCTTTTGCCACTACTTCCTTTCCAACCCCACTGTCTCCTAAAATCAAAATAGATGCATCAGTTATTGCAACAACTGGAATTAAAGATCTGATGTCACGGATGCTTTTGGAATCTCCAATAAGCTTTGAGTCCCTTTTATTTTCCTTATAGTATTTAAGCTTACTTAGTAATGCTTTGTTTTTCTGAATCTCATTTTCTAGTTTTTCTTTTAATTCTGAAGTTTTGGTTAAATCTTGTATGAATGTAAATACAAATGAAATCTCATTATTAGCGTCAAAAATTGGCGTACTGGTTACAACAACATTCCTTTGATCAGGGGAAAGGGTTACCATCGATACCTTTTCTTTTTTTTGGAGAACTTCAGTGGCAGCAGATTTAGTTGAATAATTTCGGTAATAGGTGTAATCATATTCAGATTTATTATTTAAAAGATTATTTTTGTTATTGATTGACATGAAATACTTGAGTTGATTTTTCATTAGCTCTTCTATAGGTTTGCCAATAGCTTCAACTTTTTCTAATTTATACGCATTTACCCAGGCATGATTGACAAAGACAACAATGCCTTTATTGTCCACTATGTGGATAGGTGTATCGATAAAATCAGAAATGGTGCATGCACTTAGATCCTCACATCTTAATAGTTGAATATTATCCATCATTACACCTCCTTTAGCAATAATTCTAACATATATTGTTCGAAGAAACAAACTAAATAATACAAATAGTTATTATTAATACAAAATTGAATTACATATTTGTATTATTTGAAATATAGTTATAGTACTTTTTTTATTTAGAATCATTCTATTAAATTGGATAAATTTGGGAATCTAGTTTTTGAAGTGGGTAGAGGTTATTAGATTCAATTTTGTAAGATAAGAATAATTTGGCATGCAACTTGCACTAGGTTGTGTAGGAACAAAATGAATAGGAAAGTGAAATAGGGATATGATATGAAGATGATACTAGCTTTCAACGGCAGTCCAAATCCAATCGGCAATACATCCATAGCTTTAAACATTGTAACCAATGAACTGAACAAAATGAATATATTAACTGAGAATATTCAAATTGGTGGAAAAATTATCAAGCCATGCAAGGGATGCAGGAAATGTTGGGAATTGAAGAACAAGCAGTGCATAATTAAAAATGATATTGTGAATGATTTAATCTATAAGATGTACAGATCTGACGGTTTTATTATTGGGAGTCCTGTTTACACATCAAATGTTACAGCAGAAGTAAAAGCTTTTATTGATCGTACTAATTTTGTGGCTAAGGCAAACGATTCGATGTTCAAGGGTAAGATTGGAGCCCCTGTAGTTGTGGCAACAAAGACCGGTGCCACATTTGCATATGCCGCAATCAACTTTATGTTCGGCATATCCGAAATGGTAACAGTAGGGTCAACATATTGGAATTCAGCTTTTGGCAAAATGCCAGGTGATATTCTAAGCGATGAAGAAGGAATCAGAAGCTTCGTCAATCTTGGTAAGAACATGGCAGAGATGCTTAATAAATAAGAGTTCAGGGAGGTAGTATCATGAGCAAAGAAATTTTAAAAGGGGTTATAGACATTCATATTCACGCTGGTCCGTCTGTTGCGGATAGAGAAGTTGATGCAGGTGATATGCTGATAAGGGCACAAGAGGCTGGTTATGCTGGATTTTTGGTAAAAGACCATTACTTTCCCAGTATGTTGGGAACAAAAATGGTGGAGAAACATATGGGCAATGGAAGCTGTAAAGTATATGGCTCGATGGCTTTGAATAATTCCATAGGCCTCTTTAATCTAAAAGCAGTTGATACAGCTAGACAGATGGATGCTAAGATCATTTATTTTCCAACTGTTTCAACACTTAAGCACATTTCAGACCATGCTAAAGCTGCATTTGTAGGAGCGGGTAAAGCATCTGTGAATGAAAACCCGGTAGTTTATGTGGATCAATCAGGTGTCTTTGATCCTGAAGCAATAGAAGTTCTAAAGTATATGGCCTATCATGATATGGTTCTTGGAACCGGTCATGGATCATTGTGGGAGGTTGAACACTTAGTTGAAAAAGCATTTGAAATCGGATTAAAAAGAGTGTTGGTGAATCATCCTCATTATAATGTAAACGCTTCTTATGAGCAGATGGCGACGTGGGCTAGAATGGGTGCGTATATTGAATTGAATGCATGCGTATTCAAGGGAGGTTCGAAATTAGGTACCATTGAAGACGATGTGGCAAGAGAAATGATTGAAGCATGCGGTGTTGATCAGATTATTTTAGACTCAGACTTGGGACAAAAGGGAAATGGTTGCCCTGTAGAGGGATTATACAATTTTATCAATCTACTGATGGATAAGTTTGGTATAACAGAAACAGAAATAAACAAAATGGCAAAAGACAATCCTAAAAAATTATTAAATCTCTAAAAATTAAAATTAAATTGATAGGTATAACCTATTAAAATAAGAATTGGGAGGATTAGAATGACTACAATAGCATCAGGTAATTGGAATACTGCACCTTGGGAACCTGTAAGGGAGGGAATTACAAGAGTTGTATTCGCGATGGAGGCGGACAGCGTATGTTGTACAATTGGTAGAGTTGAGAATGGCAATGAGGTGAAACCTCATAGACATCCGAACGAACAAGTTGCTTTGGTTATAGAAGGTGAATGTGATTACTATGTTGATGGTGTTCCATACAGATTGACACCGGGCTCGTGGGTTACTGTGCCGTCAAACGTTGAGCATTATATACATGTTCATGACAGCCCTGTACCATGTATGCAGATGGATATATTCACACCGGATAGGCCAGAATATACTGAAGCATACTCGAAATTCCTTGCCTCGTTGAAAAAGACAGAAGAATAAATATCAATATTCACTTAGTTGTTTTCGTGATAAAATTAGTTTAATGATCTTGAAACAGAAAGGATGGGAAAAATGAGTAGAAAAATTACCATATTAATTGTTTTAACACTGATTTTCAGTTTATTGCTATCCGGTTGCGGAGGCAGCACAACACCAACACAAGCAAATCCAACAACTCAAGCAAATCCAACAACACAAGAAAGTCAATCAACTGAAGCGCCAGCAGAACCTATCAACATCACCTTTGCCGATTATGGCAATAGTGCCATGGCACCAGCAGACGCATATAGGTTTGCAGTAGACTATATCAGTGAAAAAAGCGAAGGAAGAATCACCATAGAATATGTACCAAATGCTGTACTTGGTAATGAAACAGAGATGATTCAGCAATTGATGGATGGAACAACAAAGATGGCTACATTGGGGACGAGCACATTTAGTCTTTATACTGATAAAATGGAAGCTTTTCAAATTCCATTCCTGATTACTGATTATGAAATATGGCAAAAGGCTTTTAATAGTCCAGAAGGGCAAGCTTTATTGGCAGAATCAGAAACTTATGGTATTAAAGTTATCGGATTTGCCGAGAATGGCATCAGACATTTTGCCAATAATATCCGTCCTATTAACACACCTGCAGATTTAAATGGTTTGAAACTCAGAATCGTACCAAGCCAGATGCTGCGCCAATCTATGGAACTGCTGGGAGCTAATCCAACGCCGTTGAATTATGGAGAGATTTATACAGCTCTTCAGAACAAGGTAATAGACGGTATGGAGATTAATATCACTTCTATGTATGCGATGAAGCATTATGAAGTAATCAAGTATGTTTCCGAAATAGGCATGTATCCATTTCCAGCCATTGTATGCCTTAACCTTGATTTCTGGAATTCATTGAGTAAAGCAGATCAAGATCTGATCACAGAAGGATTTTCCGAAGGGACCAAAAAACTGTTCGAAGAGTATCTACCTAATTTCGAAGAAGTGGCAAGAAAGGCATGTGATGATATAGGGATAGAGTTCAATGTCATTGAAGACAGAGAAGCTTTCCGACAATTGATTCTGCCGGTTTATGACGACTATAGGTCAAGAGATCCAAAAATTGCAGCTTTTATTGATGCAGTGCTTGGATTCCAGTGATATAAAGTATTTGGTCTTAACCAATTTTATTAGGTTAGGATCAAATACTTCTTTTAAAGGTATCTGTTGAGAATAAAAGTAATGAAACAAGTAACTGCTAAGTTAGAAAGGAGAATATATATGGAAGTTGTTAAAAAAATACTAGATAAAATAGCGGAAGTGATTAAATATTTGCTTGGCATATTACTTGCGGTCATGTTGATAACTGCGCTTCTAGAGGTTTTTAGACGTTATTTTATCGGCAAATCATTTGCTTGGTCTGAAGAATTGATCAGATATTTGATCATTTGGATTTCATTCCTTGGAGGAGCGATCGGTTATAAATACCAAAATCTGGTCTTCTTTGACATGGTATTGGGTAAATTAAAAGGAAAAGTTAAGTGTGTTGTTGCGCTAATGGTTAACACAATCAGTCTTGGATTTGTATCATATATTTTTGTAAATTCTATTCAGACACTATTGAAACCATCCATACTGCATCAAAAAAGTGTAGGATTGCAACTGCCTATGATTGTTCCATTCTTAGCAGCACCCATAGGATTAGGATTAATGATTCTTTTTGCTTTGTATCATTACAAAGTAATAATTGATCACAACAAGGAAGGAGGATTCGATCAATGACTTTAGCAATAATAGCATTTCTATTCACATTATTGGCAGGCGTTCCAATTGCCATGGTGTTAGGTATTTCAGGGCTCTTTCATATAATAGAGATTGGCAATCCTCAATACTTCAGTGTTATAACCCAAAGGATTTTCACAGGTATGGACGTAGTTGGATTGACAACAATTCCATTTTTTATAGTTGCGGGCGAGGTCATGAATGCTAGTGGGGTAACGAACAAGCTTCTGGATTTCACAAGGAGCCTGATTGGCCATTTTAAAGGTGGATTAGCTTACGCGACAGTTGTTATTGCGATGATTCTATCTGCAATTCTGGGTTCAGCCAATGCTGTTGCATCAATACTTTGCGCAGTTTTGATTCCAGAGATGAAAAAGGACAATTATCCCGAGGAGTTCAGCGGTGCTTTGATAGCTTCATCAGGTATACTCGGTCCTGTTATTCCCCCGAGTGTTACATTTGTATATTTCAGTGTTATCAGCAATATATCAGTCAACGGACTTTTTATGGGTGGAATAATTCCAGGTCTTCTGCTAGGGATTGGATTCATGGTTATCATTGGTATAAGTGTAAAAGCCTTGAATTTGGCAAAAGGCGATCCTTTCCAACTGAAAAGACTTTTTTCATCATTTATCCATGCTTTGCCTGCTTTGATTGTACCATTCATCATGGTAGGTGGCATAATGTCTGGAATATTCACCCCGACTGAATCAGGAGCTGTATCTGTATTAGCTGCAATCCTTGCGGGGTTGTTTTATCGCAAATTCAAGTTTTCTTATCTACCTGGAATATTTACCAGGGCAGCAATAACGACCGCAGGGATATTCTTGATTATTGGTTTTGGGAATATTATAGGTTGGTCTATGGCAATCGATAAAATACCACAAGCCATTTCTGCCGCAATATTAGGCGTGACCACCAGTAAAACCCTTATCATACTTATGATGCTAGGCATGCTGGTATTGATTGGTTGCGTAATGGAAGCAACTGCTGCATTACTTATCTTTACACCAGTTATGCTTCCTATAGCCTTGGCCATTGGTATGCATCCAATACATTTTGGAATCGTGTTCTGTATTATGCTTACTATAGCTCTCGTTACACCGCCTGTTGGCATGGTATTGTTTGTCACTTCCAATATAACTAAAATATCTCTGAATAAACTGAGCAGGGCGGTCATACCCTTTGTCATAATGGCTTTTATTATCACCACTATTTTGGCATTTGTCCCTGGTCTGACTCTGTGGATACCAAAAATGCTTGGCATAATATAATTGCTACATTATTAGGGTATGTCTTGTTAGTGTAACATTACGAATTCTTTTATAAAGAAAATGGAGGATCTATAATGAATAAACAATTTTCGCTTAGAGAAAGAATTCTCAATAAAGAAATAGTATTGGGATTGTTCTATAAGTTTAATAGTCAAGCTGTTGTTGAGATGGTTGGGCATGCTGGGTTTGATTTCATAATAGTAGATACTGAGCATGCAAATTTCTCAAGCTATGATGTTGAAGGGCTGATTAGGGCAGCCGACTCAGTAGGAATGAGCAGTGTTGTCAGGGTGCGTGAAGCTAAATCTGAAGATGTTCTCCACGCACTTGATTCGGGTGCTGATGGTGTTCAGATTCCAAGTATAACGTCTGCGAACCAAGCTATGGAGGTATGTGCTTCTACTAAGTATTATCCCCAAGGAATAAGAGGGTTATCTATGACACAAAGATCGGGTATGTACAGTAATTGGTTGAAGGAAGAGAACTATTTCAACTATTCCAACAACAACTCATTGGTAGTGGTACACGTTGAAAATAAGGAAATGGCTGATAATGTTGAAGAACTGTTAAAAATACCTCAACTGGATGTAGTCTTTATTGGACCCGGTGACTTAAGTCAATCTTTGGGAAAACCTGGACAGTTGAATGCACCTGAAGTAGTTGCGGTTATTGAGGAAATAATAAAAAAAGTATTAGCTAAAGGCAAAGCTGTTGGTATATATTGCGGTACACCCGCAGCCATAAAACAATATGTCGACTTGGGTGTAACATATATTGCTTATGGATCAGATGTTACAGCAATGGCTAAAGCGCTTAAGGACTTGAAGCTTTCAGCTGAAAACGTATTAAAATAGAAAAACATAAAAAAGAGCTCTGATCAAAGAGCTCTTTTGCTATCATTACCAAATGTATCATCCACCCAGATAAGCCATTCTGACTGAATCGTCTTCAAGCAAGTCAGAGGCTTTTCCTTCTGCTATGATTTTCCCAGTTTCCAAAACATATCCCCTGTCCGCTACTTTCAAAGCTTTATGAGCGTTTTGCTCGACGAGGAGAATGGTTGTTCCAGCCTGATTAAGTTTTTCAATAATATCAAATATCTCATCAACCAGTAATGGGGCTAGGCCCATTGACGGTTCATCCATCAACAGAATTTTAGGCCTGGACATCAAGGCTCGCCCCATAGCGAGCATTTGTTGCTCTCCACCGCTTAGTGTGCCTGCAGGTTGTTTAAGCCTCTCTTTGAGCCTTGGAAAGCGTTTATAGACCATTTCAAGATCTTCCAGGATCTCTCTTTTGTCTTTTCTGATATAAGCACCCATTTCGAGGTTTTCATAAACAGTCATTTTAGAAAAGACCCTTCTTCCTTCGGGAACATGTGCCATACCCATGTCGATGATCTGATGAGGAGGAACCTTTTTGATATCCTCACCTCTGAATTTGATAATGCCGCTGGAAGGATCCATAAGCCTTGAAATTGTTTTTAAAATAGTTGATTTTCCTGCTCCATTGGCACCGATGAGAGTTACTATCTCACCTTCCTTAACATGAAAACTCAAGTCGTGAATGGCATGAATTTTTCCATAAAACACATTGATATCTTCAACTCTTAGCATGTATTCACCTACTCTCCTAAATAGACTCTGATAACATCAGGATTATTCTTAATTTCGTCAGGTTTACCTTTAGCGATTATTTTTCCGTAATCAACGACAATAATTCTTTCGCAAATTCCCATGACCAAGCTCATATCATGCTCTTTGAGTAGAATGGCAATATCAAATTTATCCTTGATAAAATGGATTGTTTCCATCAGTTCTTTAGTTTCGTGAGGGTTCATACCGGCTGCAGGTTCATCCAAGAGCAATATTCTCGGATTTGTGGCTAACGCCCTTGCGATTTCAAGCTTTCTCTGTTTACCGTAAGGTAGATTCTTGGCCAAGGTATCTGCGTAGGCCTGCATATCAAATATTTTAAGAAAATCCAAGCTTTCCTGGTGGGCTTTCTCTTCCTCCGCCCAATATCTCTTTGTACGGAATATCCCTTCTACTGTGGTGTACTTCATTTCATTATGGTAGGCTATTTTTATATTATCTATAACCGAAAGATCTTTAAATAATCTAATATTCTGAAAGGTTCTAGCAGCACCCATATTGACAATCTGATAAGGTTTTTTGCCGACGATGCTCAAACCATCCAGCATTATATCGCCTTCAGTCGGTAAATAGACCCCGGTCAGCATATTGAAGATAGTTGTTTTACCCGCACCATTGGGACCGATAAGACCTACCAGTTCATGCTCATCCACGGATATGTCGAAATTATCAACTGCTTTCAAACCTCCAAAATACATGCCTAGTCCTTTAGTTTCCAATAAAGCCATATCAGTCACCCTCCTCTATTTTCTTACGTGAAGAAAAGATTTGATTATGTCTCAATTTATACAGAAAGCCTGATAGCGAAAACTCTGTTGTTCCAAATAAACCTTGAGGCCTGAAAATCATCATAATAACCAATAAACCGGAGTAGATCAACAATCGATAATTTGCGAAATCCCTTAAAGCCTCCGGGAGAATAGTCAATACAATAGCGGCTATAACTGAGCCTGTCAAGCTTCCCATACCGCCTAGCACAACTATTACCAGAATCTCTACAGATCTCATGAAATTGAAGGTATTAGGGTCTAGAAAAGCAATATAATGGGCATACATGCCTCCGCCTATTCCTGCAAAAAATGCCGCTATAGCGAAGCCCATGACCTTATATTTTGTTGTCTGAATACCGACTGCCTCAGCGGCTATCTCATCCTCGCGGATTGATTTGATTGCCCTGCCATGCCTTGAATTGGTCAATGTATATAGTATGGTTACTACAACAACTGTTATCCAGAATATATTATCAATATTAGATATCCTCGGAATGCCCGTCAAGCCTTGCGCACCACCTGTCATTTTTATATTGTTGATGAATACTCTGATAACCTCGCCAAAGCCTAAGGTTATTATACCAAGATAATCACCTTTCAGACGTAAAGCGGGAATACCGATTAAAATACCGATTACACCGGCAAATATTGCAGCCAAAAGCAATGAAATTATCAGCATGACTGTGTTTGGCAGGCCAGATCCTTTGAGTGAGATAGCAGTAATAGCCGAAACATACGCACCGATAGCCATAAATCCTGCATGACCTAAAGCAAGTTGCCCCAGGAAACCTGTAGCAAGATTAAGGCTTGTGGCTAGGACTATATTAATGCAGATAAATATTATTATGCCGAGGTAATATCGACTGATAACGCCATTCCAAATTAAAAATTTTAACAAGGCATACAGTATAACGATAGCTAAAACATTCATTATGTAATTCTTTATTGATATTTTCGCCATATTTACACCTTCTCTCTTTCGTTCTTACCGAGTATACCGGTTGGCTTGATTAGAAGCACTATGATCAATATGCCAAATACGATGGCATCTGACCACTGACTCGATATATAGGCTTTGGTAATGGTTTCTATCATACCAATCACAAAACCGCCCAACATAGCTCCAGGAATAAGGCCTATGCCTCCAAATACTGCTGCAACGAAGGCTTTAAGACCGGGCATAACACCCATTGTCGGGAAAACCTGCGTGTAGGCGACACTATACAAAACACCGCCAAGAGCTCCCAAAGCTGAACCGATGGCAAAGGTAATGCTGATAGTCTTGTTTACATTGATTCCCATCAGAATAGAAGCCTCTTTATCTTCGGAAACAGCTCTCATTGATTTTCCGGGCTTTGTCTTCTTGACGAAAAAATCCAACAATACCATAAAGAATATAGAAAGTGCTATTGTGGTTATAGTAACTGTTCCTATTTGAATAGGTCCAATCATGATAGGACGCTTTGGTATGATTGCCGGCATGATTTTAGGATCCGCTCGGAATATGACCAAAGCCAGATTCTGAAGAAATAGACTCATCCCGATAGCAGTTATTAGGGCTGAGATTCTGGGCGCTTTACGTAGAGGCTTGTAGGCTAATGATTCAATTGTGACGCCCAATACCGCTGCAAGTACCATTGAGACAATCAGAACCATATAAAAGGGCATTCCTGTGGCAAAAACTGTTATAAACGCAAAATATGCACCCATCATCATAATATCACCATGGGCAAAATTAATAAGCCTGATAATGCCATATACCATTGTGTAACCCAAAGCAATTACAGCGTAAATGCTGCCGACAGAGAGACCGTTTATTAATTGCTGTAAAAATATATTCAATCGAAATCCTCCTCTCGTAAATTTAAAATAACTCTAATTGATTATTTCAGAAAAAATTGTAGGAGAGAAATCCTCTCTCCTACAAAGATATTCGTTTAAGCGGATTATTAATTTCCTCCAACCTTGCCGGCGACTACGTGCTCACCATTTATAACTTGAATGATTGTGATACTCTTGTTCGGATCACCATTCTCATCGAATGTTACGTGTCCGGCTACGCCATCCATATCTGTAGCTGCCAATGCTGTAACAACAGCTGCTGATTCGGTTGTTCCTGCTCTTCTTATAGCATCTGCCATAATTTTGGTTGAATCATAACCTAGAGCAGCAAGTGCATTAGGACTTTTGCTCCATTTAGCTTCATAGGCTACAATGAAGTCCTGAACGATTTCAGCGGGGTCTGTTTTTGCATAATGATTGACAAAGTAGTGTCCTTCGGCGACATCGGCATAATCATACTCTATACCATCCCAACCGTCTCCACCCATTGCAATAACTTCTATACCCATTTCTTGAATCTGTGCAAGTATGACACCGACTTTTGCGATATAATCAGGTAGCCATATTACGTCTGGATCAAGAGCTTGTATTTTTGTTAATACAGATTTGAAATCAGCATCATTTTTTGTATAGCCTTCATAGTTGGTAATTGTTCCAGTGGTTGCAAACTGGTCTCTAAAGGCGACTGCAAGACCTTCTGAGTATGGGTCTTCAATATTGTATAGAACAGCTGCTTTTTTAGCGCCAAGTTCTTCCGCAGCAAATATTGCCGCTGTGGATCCTTGTTGTGGGTCTGTGTAACAAGCCCTGAATACGTTTGGTGCATTTAGAGTAACTTCAAGATTTGTAGCTGTTGGTGTTAATACAGGCATACCATCTTCCACAGCTATTTCTTTAATGGCAAGCGTAACACCACTAAATGTACCACCAACGAGTCCAACTATTTTATCCTGGTCTCTCAATCTGTTGTATGCGTTGACGCCTTCAGTCTTATCACCTTTTGAGTCGTAAGCGATGATTTCAACCATTGCGCCATTTATGCCGCCAGCTGCATTGATTTCTTCAGCTGCCAGTTTAGCGCCTTCTTCAACTGCTACGCCGTATTGACTGTAGTCACCTGTTAAAGGTCCGATGACACCAATCTTGATGACTGCTGCTGGTGCTGCTGTTGTAGCTGTAGTGCCGCCTGCATTGCAGCCTGCCAATACTGTAGATAAAACTAAAATAGTTATTATCATTAAAACAGTAATTCTTTTCTTCATTTAATAGTTCCTCCCAGAGTTTTTGTAAAATTTATTTTTTATTGTATAGCATTACTAATAAATATGCAAGATATTTTTATCTATTTTGGAAATATAATTACAGAATGTAAACAAATTGATTGCATGAAAACGAAAAGTGTATCCAATATAGAGACACTATTATAAGTGCACAAATATCCGTTATTGTGTACATCTTAAAGCGAGACCAATATATTACAAATACTTAACAATGATATGTCAATTCGTTCAATAATAAATATATCTCGTAAATATATAATAATATAATGACATATCAACTGTTAAGCAATCAGCAAATATTTCTGGAATGATATGAATTAATATAATATTATATGATAAATATACATTATTGTTTACTCATAAAAAACGATGTCAGGAATGGATAGATGTAATATCAGATAAGCGAAGATTTTATAGACTAAAAAGCTTAAAGTTCGTTAAAAATCAAGTAATTGTTGATTTTCAGTCATAATATAGTTTTTTATTCCCTGATAATAAAATTATAAGCGAATAAAATATAAAAAAAACTAAAATACATTCGCTGTTTTATTGACTATAAGTCACGATTCTGTTAATATATAATGGGCTTTGAGGCAGACCTGAGCAATAGATTTTTAGTGAATTTTAGATGTGATAAAATCATTATTAAGACAGATTCTTCAGATGCTCACTTAATGCTGGGAAGTATTGAAGAAGGTTAAGATATATTAAAGATAGAATAGCAGCGAAAAATGTTTAGGAGGAAATCATCATGTCAAATTTAGTAATATTGGGAGCTCAATGGGGAGATGAGGGCAAGGGAAAGATTACTGACTTTCTTGCTAAGAAAGCAGATTATGTTGTGAGATATCAGGGTGGAGACAATGCGGGACATACTGTGGAATTGGGAAACCAGCAGTATAAGCTGCATCTGGTGCCGTCAGGCATTCTCAACCCGGGAAAACCTTGCGTCATAGGCAATGGAGTTGTTGTGAATCCGGCCTCTCTTGTGAATGAAATCAAATATTTGAATGATCTGGGTGTATCGACTGATAGTCTGATCATATCTGACAGGGCGCATATTATTTTTCCGTATCACATCGTGATTGACAGATTGGAAGAAGAGGATAGAGGAGATTTAAATATCGGCACTACAATCAAAGGAATAGGACCTTGCTATAGAGACAAAATTGAAAGAAGTGGCATCAGAATGTGCGATTTTGAAAACCGTACAGCTTTTGAAAAAACCTTCAGACATAATATAAGGAAGAAAAATGATCTGATAGTGAAGTATTATGGAAGCGATCCGCTCGATGAAGACAGCATGGTTGAAGAATACATGTCCCATATGGAATCAATCTATGGCTATGTCAGAGATACAAATGTTGTAATGAGAGAAGCATTTAAGAATGATGCCAAGATATTGTTTGAAGGAGCACAGGGGACGTTGCTGGATATAGACTATGGAACCTATCCGTTCGTTACCTCATCCCACCCCACAACCTGTGGCATTTCAGCAGGTTCAGGCGTAAATCCTTATAGATTGGAGAAGGCGCTTGGTGTTGTGAAGGCCTATACCACAAGAGTGGGTAAAGGTCCCTTTGTAACAGAACTGGACAATGAAATAGGGGTCTGGATCAGGGAAAGAGGCTTTGAGTACGGCACAACCACAGGCAGAGCTAGAAGATGCGGGTGGCTGGATATGGTGATGCTCAACTACTCAGCTGAAATCAACGGATTCTCATCCATCGCCTTGACTAAACTGGATACCTTGTCAGATCTTGAATTGCTAAAGATTTGTGTAGCATATAAGTTGGATGGCGAAATCATCGACTATTTTCCCGCCAGTCTGGAAACCCTGTCAAGGTGCGAGCCCATCTACATTGAGATGGATGGCTGGAAATTGCATGACGTTGTAAAGGCTAAGACCTACAATCAGCTTCCTAAAAATGCAAGACTATATGTTGAAAAGATTGAGGAATTGCTGGGATTACCAGCTGATATCGTATCTGTAGGACCAAAAAGAAGTGAGACCTTTACGAGAAAAGAACTATTTTAGTCCCTGGATAACGGTTTCTACGGTTCAGGTGGCGTTTCAAACGCCATCTGAACCCAAGAACCCTGTTGATCAAGATATTTCCTTGACATGAAAAAACACATGTAGTATTATATCTAAGCGGTCACTAGATGACCACTTTGACTCATTAGCTCAGTCGGTAGAGCATCTGACTTTTAATCAGGGTGTCCCGCGTTCGAGTCGCGGATGGGTCACCATACATAAAAAACCACCAACATCAATAGTTGGTGGTTTTTTGCCATTAAATCCATGTATAGTTGAGAATAATATAGATGACATATATCCCTGCTAAAAAGATGCCTTCTTTTGTAGAAATGACATGATCCTTGCTCTTTGCGAATATCCTGAAAGCCGCTAGAATTATCATCATAGTCGGGAATTGGAGCTTGTAGAACTCAACGGGAACCAGTAAACCACCTTTTGTTACAGAGGCGGATAGCCCAACAACGAACAGCACATTCAGTATGTCAGCTCCGATGATGTTACCGACTGCCAGCTCTCCATGGCCTTTTCTAACGGCTGTGATAGCGGTAATCAGCTCAGGTAGGCTAGTACCGAATGCAACCAGTGTGGCTGCAATGACGCTTTGGGGAATACCTACTCTAAATGCTGAAATCTCTACTGTCGGTATCAGTATTTTAGAGGATAGGATTACAATGCCAATACCTATAAGAAGCATGATGATTTGTTTGTACACAGGCTCCGAAGCACCTACTGCAATCTTGTCAAACTCACTAGGGGCTTGCCTTGCCCATTTGATGGAGTAATAGATATAAAAGATCAGCAACAGAACAAGTGCCCACCCCATCCACTGATGAATGACGCCATTGACAGCCCTTGAGAAAAATGGCAAACTGACGATTACCAATAATAGACCGGAATAAAACTGGACTTTGCCTTGTCTGTCAATGGCATTCTGATCGACAGGCAGCTTTCCTAGAATTGCAGCTATTCCGATAATAAGACCGGTATTGGCAATGATTGAGCCGACAGCATTTCCAAGAGCTAGGTCAGGATTGCCTTTGAGGGCTGCAAATACGGATACAGTCGCTTCGGGCAATGTTGTTCCCAGAGATACGATTGTGGCTCCTATGATGAGTTTTGGAACACCCCATTGAATTGATAACGCAACTGCTTGGTCAATCAGTATATCCGCGCCTTTGCTTAATGTCACAAGGGACAGTGCAAATATAAAAACCAGAGCTAGCGTCGATAAATTCTCTAAAAATCCAACAATCATTTGATCCATTAAATACTCCTCCATCTGTTGATCAAAAAAGACTTTACATCAATCCACAACTGTGGAAATTGTAAAGTCTCACCAAGCATAAATATGCCATCAAAACCGGGAAATGATTTCCGTATTGACGGTTTTGATTCCTATCAAAGGCGGTTACTCCCTTTCAAGAGTACATTCTATTCCTAAGAAAATATTTTGTCAATAGAATCAATGAAAATAAATAAAATTAATATGGTTGATTTATTGGTGTAAATATGAAAAAATAAGGTGGGTGGAAATAACAGAATTAATGAGGACAAATGGATACTATTGCCAGTAAAACAGATATGACGAAAGTGACATTTAAGTTAGCTTTGCCTTCAATAATGGAAATGTTGATGCAAACCCTTTTAGGAGTAGCTGACACCGCTATGGTGGGTACTCTTGGAGGCGTCGCCATTGCAGCTGTCGGATTGTCAGATAATCCTCTGATGGTGATGATGGCTTTTTTTGCAGCCATAAGTGTAGGAACAACAGCACTTGTAGCGAGATTCATCGGGGCTAGAAACTATAGGGACGCAGAGGAGACAATCAAGCAATCCCTCATTATCAGTCTGATAGCATCAGTTGTCTTTACTGCTGTCATGCTGATTTTATCAGAGAGAATTACCTTGTGGATGGGAGCTGAGCCTGACGTGCTGCCCTATGCCACACAATACCTGTCTATAGCGCTGATAGGCTTGCCGGGTATGATTATCACCATGATCATGTCAGGCGCTTTGAGAGGAGCGGGAGATACAAAGACACCTATGCTTGTCAATGGCTTCTCAAATGTGATAAACATTATAGGGAACTTTATTTTGATTTTTCCTACAAGATTTGTGCATTTTGATTTTCCTGGTATCACTGACGGTTTTACTGTCAAAATTCTTGGTGCTGGATTGGGTGTCGGCGGAGCTGCTGCGTCTACAAGTTTTAGCAGATTACTGGCAGGTGTATTGATATTATATGTCATTTTTAGAAAAAAAGGCAAATATGGCATTAGTGTAAACCGGAAGACCTGCTTCAATAAAGAAATCATCATGAGGATTTTGAGAATTGGATTTCCTGCCGCAGCTGAACAGATGCTGATGCGATTGGCACAGCTTACGTTTTTTAGAATTATAGCAACATTGGGAACGGTTATGATAGCAGCGCATAAAATCACTATGACAGCTGAATCCATATCATTTATGCCAGGTTGGGGATTTGCCTTGGCAGCAACCACACTAGTCGGTCAATATTTGGGTGGAGAAGACCCGGATAAAGCAAAACTGGGTGGTTTCACAGCTGCTAAGATGGCTATTACAGTCATGACAGTATTTGGTGTGTTATTCTTCTTATTTCCAAGATATTTTGTATTGATATTCACAAGGGATGAGGAAATCATAAGATATGCTTCTACATGCCTTCGAATTATAGCTTTCTCCCAACCTTCCCTGGCAGCTACCATGGTATTTGCCGGCGCTCTCAGAGGAGCAGGTGATACAAAGACCGTGCTTTGGGTTACGGCTGTGGGCACTTGGGTGGTAAGAGTCGGTGGCGGTTATATTCTGGCAATCACCTTGGGATACGGATTGGCTGGGGCATGGGCTGCAATGGTTGCGGATTTCACATTGCGAGGTTTGGTTTTCTTCTATATTTTTAACAAGGGAAAATGGAAACATATAAAAGTATAAACAAAAAAACTGCAGAGTCTGCAGTTTTTTATCCGATGATTAATCCCTGGATAACGGTTTCTAAGGTTCAGATGGCGTTTCAAGCCACCTGAATCCAAGAATCCTGTTGATCTGGTGGGCGTAACAGGGCTCGAACCTATGACCCTCTGCTTGTAAGGCAGATGCTCTCCCAGCTGAGCTATACGCCCTCAATGTATTACAATCATAACAAATGGCGGATAACCTGTCAATAAGAATAATGCATTCCGGTTCAAAAAAGGAGCTTCCAATTACTCAAAATAGTCAAAAAGGGTTGCAACACAAAGGGTTTGCATATATAATAATAAATGTACCTTTATAGAATATGCTTGTATTCAGTTAAAAATTAAGTTCATTAAGCTTAAATAGTGGAGTTATTTTATGCAGTACGAACATTGATTAAAGGAATAATTATTTCGGAGGATACACTTAAATGACAAAGGGAACAGTAAAATGGTTTGACTCACAAAAGGGATTTGGATTTATCACCAGCGAAGACGGAACAGATGTTTTTGTACACTATTCAAAGATTGATAAGCCAAACTTCAAGACATTGGAAGAAGGCGAAAAAGTAGAATTCAAAGTAGTAGATGGCGCTAAAGGACCTCAAGCAGAAGATGTAAGACCACTTTAATAATCAAAACCTGGATTGTACCAATCCAGGTTTTTTCTTATTGATTGCTTAATAGACCCTATGAACCTTGAATCCGTTACGGTCAAGAGAAGCTATTATCTCGCCAATATGATTATGTCCATTGGTTTCAGCAGTCACCTCGAGTTGGACATTTTCATAACGATCCATTGCTTTGAACTGATTGTGATCCAATTTGATGACATTTGCCTTTTGCTCTGCCAATATCTGTGATATTTTTAGCAGTTGACCGGGTACATCCGGCAAATCCACCGTGAAACAAAAGATTCTTCCCCTGGAGATCAATCCTTTATTGATCATAGACGAGATGGTCACAACATCTATGTTGCCGCCACTGATAAGGCAAACGATATTTTTATTGGTTACAGTCAGTTTTTTAAGTGCCGCAAGCGTCAATACACCAGCGGTTTCGGCGATTAACTTATGCTTTTCAATCAGCATGAGCAAGGCCTCCATGATGTCTTGCTCCGACACGGTTATGATGCCATCTACAAAGCATTTAGCTATCTCAAATGTAAGATCCCCAGGTTTTTTTACCGCCACGCCCTCTGCTGAAGTTCTGACATGGCTTAGCTCACAAACCCTATTGTTATCCAGAGAGTTTTTCATGGTCAACGCCCCTTCCGGCTCGACGCCTATGACTCTGATGTTGGGATTGATTGCTTTGACAGCCAGCGCTATTCCGGCTATCAGCCCGCCACCGCCTATGGGAACCAGAATCTCATCTACATTTTTCAAGTCCTGAAGTATTTCATAACCAATAGTACCCTGGCCGCATATGACATCGTAATCATTGAAAGGATGAATAAATTCCCTTCCCTCTTCTTTAGCTATCTCTAGGGCTTTGCTGTAGGCATCGTCGTAGATATCACCATGGATAATCACTTCAGAACCGTGATTTCTGGTTGCTTCCACTTTAATCAAAGGGGTCACCACAGGCATGACAATCTTTGATGATATTCCCAGTTTTTTTGCCGAGTAAGCCACACCCTGGGCATGATTGCCTGCTGATGATGCTACGATGCCATTTTTCTTCAATGATTCAGGAAGATTGACAATTTTGTTGTATGCCCCCCTGATTTTGAAGGATCCTGTAAACTGAAGATTTTCGGGTTTAAGATAGACTTTGTTTTTACATTCACTGCTGAAGAAATCACTGTAAATCAAATCCGTTTTCTTAATAATCCCCTCGAGATTCTTGCTTGCCCTTTGTATGTCCTCAATGATGACCTCAGGATTATAAGTATCTGCTTTTGTTTCCAATACGCTCATAGTATTCCTCCTATAAAATAAAAAAACCGTCTCCATAAACACAGAGACGGAAAATCCGCGGTACCACTCTAATTGCCTTGAAAGGCCACTTTTCAGGTTCTAGCAAACCTTGATCAATAACGAGATCAAACGGTGCTACTTACTGTTTTCAGAAGCACTTCTCAGGAGTGATTTGTACTTTGATCTTGCTGACGACTTACACCAAACGCCGTCTCTCTGGGAGCAATGTTATCAAAGCAACTGTCTCCGTCAATGAATTTAGTTGATATTGTACATATTCTAAGGGCAAGTGTATGAAATGTCAAGATTAATTTTCAAAAATCTATTGACATCGTTTTACTAAATGGTTATAATTCTATTCAAGTATAAAAGCTGCGACAGAGACAAAAACGTCATATATGTGGATAAAGAGAGCCGGTGTTTGGTGAAAACCGGTGAAGCATGGATGTTATGATCACTCTTGAGCTGCCGAATCGAAAGCTATTGCCAGTAGATGAGGACGTTTGCCTACGTTACAGGGATAGGGTTCAAAGACCATGTGGCCTTCTGACCTGATAAGAGGTAGTTTTACAACTACAAATAGGGTGGTACCGCGAAAGACCTTTCGTCCCTATACACATCAGTTTATGTGTATAGAGATGAGAGGTTTTTTTAATACAGAGCGATAGAAGAAAATTTTAGGGAGGAAAAAAATGAGTAGAACGGTATGTTTTAAGGTATCAAGTGGAATGGACTCAGTAATCAGGGTATTAACGACATTGCGCAGGAAAAATTTCAATGTGACAGAATTGTCCATGAGAGAGGTTGATGGCGCTATAGAACTGACTGTATCAGTTGATGATCTTGCAAATACAGGGTTTGACCGAGCGGTGCTGCATGTGAAAAGACTGGTGGATGTGTTTGACATCGCAGAAGTGCAATAAAAATCGAGTTTTTGTTGACTAATAAATAATCGGATTATATAATGTATACAAAATACAATGTACTGATATTTTAGTACAATACATGGAGGATAACAAATGAGCAGGATGTATTACAATGATGATGCGGATTTAAATGTATTGAAGGGCAAAAAGGTAGCGGTTATAGGTTATGGCAGTCAAGGCCATGCACATGCCTTGAATATGAAAGAAAATGGTGTTGATGTGGTTGTAGGCCTATATCATGGCAGTAAATCATGGGCTAAAGCAGAAGCGGAAGGCCTTGCTGTGATGACGGTTGAAGAGGCGTCAAAAGCGGCACAGGTTGTCATGATACTTTTACCGGACGAGAAACAAAAGGAGATATATACGAAATTCATAGCCCCTCACCTTGAAGATGGGGATGCTTTGGCCTTCGCCCATGGCTTCAATATTGTTTTCAGCCAGATTGTACCACCAGCAAATGTGGACGTGTTCATGGTCGCACCCAAAGGACCGGGGCATCTGGTCAGACGGGAATTTGAAAAAGGAGCCGGTGTTCCTTGTCTGTTTGCTTTATATCAAGATTTTACAGGCAAAGTGCAAGAGGTTGCTCTGGCGTATGCCAAGGCTATCGGAGGCACCAGGGCTGGTGTTATCGAAACGACTTTCAAGGAAGAGACAGAAACAGATCTTTTTGGAGAGCAGGCAGTGCTTTGCGGTGGTGTCACAGAATTGATCAAAGCTGGATTTGACACCCTGGTGGAAGCCGGTTATCAACCTGAGATTGCTTATTTTGAGTGTATGCACGAGATGAAGCTGATTGTGGACCTTCTTTATGAGGGCGGATTGGATCGCATGAGGTTCAGTGTCAGTGATACGGCTGAGTATGGTGATTATGTCACCGGCAAGAGAATTATCAATGAGGATACAAGAAAAGAGATGAAGAAAGTTCTCTCTGAAATACAGTCAGGCCAATTCGCACAAAAGTGGATTCTGGAAAACCAGTCCGGAAGGGCGATGTACAATGCCATAAAAAGAACTGAATCAGAGCATCTAATTGAGAAAACCGGTGCGAAGCTTAGAAAAATGATGAATTGGATCAAGTAGGAGGGTTTAATGGGTAGCGACTTAGTAAAATCAGGATTATCAAAAGCACCGCATAGATCACTCTGGAAAGCTTCAGGCCTGACAGACCAAGAGATAGAAAGACCGTTTATTGGTGTTGTGAATATGTTCAATGAAATTGTTCCCGGTCATGTCGGGTTGAAAGAGATAACAGAAGCCGCCAAAAGAGGTGTTTTGATGGCTGGCGGAACACCGTTGGAATTCCCCGGGATAGCTGTATGTGATGGTATAGCTATGAATCATGAGGGTATGAAATATTCATTGGCCAGCAGAGAATTGATCACAGACAGTATAGAGACGATGACAGTTGCCCACGGACTTGACGGACTGGTAATCATACCAAATTGCGATAAAACTGTACCTGCTGCACTGATGGCTGCGGCCAGAATCAATGTTCCTGCCATTATTGTAAGTGGAGGCCCCATGCTTGCCGGAAGGCATAAAAACGCCAATGTGGATTTGATAACTGTATTTGAAGCTGTTGGAGCTGTGACCGCCAACAAGATGGATTACGATGAGCTAGAGATACTGGAAAATAACGCCTGTCCCACTTGTGGGTCTTGTGCGGGAATGTTTACGGCAAATTCCATGAACTGCATGACTGAGGCTTTGGGGCTTGCACTACCGGGAAATGGAACGATCCCTGCGGTATACTCCGAGAGAAAGAGATTGGCTAAGCTATCAGGCATGAGAATAATGGATCTTGTAAGAGAAAATCTCAGACCAAGAGATATCTTAACTAAGGAAGCTTTTCAAAATGCGCTGGCTGTGGACATGGCCCTGGGCTGTTCAACCAATACAGTTCTTCACTTAACAGCTATAGCAAATGAGGCTGAGGTGGGAATAGATCTTAAAATCATAAATGAAATCAGCCAAAAGACACCCAATCTATGCAAGCTAAGCCCAGCAGGCATATATCATATCGAAGATCTTGACGCCGTGGGCGGTATATCAGCGGTGATGAAAGAGCTTGACAGAAAGGGGCTGATTGACAAGACTGTCATGACAGTTTCAGGCACTGTGGGAGATAAGATTGACAAAGTAGTGAGAAACGAGACCAAAATCATAGCCTCGGTTGACAATCCGTACTCCAAAACCGGAGGCATTCAAGTCCTATTCGGATCCCTGGCACCTGATGGCGCTGTTGTGAAGAAGGCGGCTGTCGCGGAGGAAATGATGAATGTTGTCGCGGTAGCTAAGGTCTATGAGTCAGAAGAAGAGGCTGTAGATGCCATCCTGGGGAATAGGATAAATCCCGGAGATTGTATTGTGATCAAATACGAGGGACCTAAAGGCGGACCGGGAATGAGAGAAATGCTGATGCCGACATCAGCCCTTGCTGGAATGGGACTTGACAGGCAGGTATCATTGATCACTGATGGCAGATTCTCAGGAGGCACAAGAGGTGCTGCAATAGGCCATGTTTCTCCAGAAGCTTGTGAGGGTGGACCGATAGCTTATGTAAAGAATGGCGACAGAATAATAATCAATATAGTAGATGGCATCCTTGACTTGGATGTTTCTCCAGAAGAGATGGCGGATAGGAAAGTAAAGACTGTAATAAAAAAAGTGACATATAAAGGCTACCTTGGCAAATATGCCAGAAGCGTAACCTCAGCTTCGACAGGAGCTGTCTGTAGATAATAAGGGAGAGGACCTGGTCCTCTCTGTTAATCCGATGACTAACAGTGCTAAGACCCCCACTTCTAAAAGTGGGAGATAAGCACTGTAGAGTCCCTGGATAACGGTTTCTAAGGTTCAGATGGCGTATAAAACGCCAACTGAATCCAAGAACCCTGTTAATTAAAAGAAATATTGCAACTGAAAGGAGACCCTACATTGAAATTATCGGGATCAAGGATAATATTGGAATGTTTTAAGGAAAAAAAAGTTGATACTCTTTTTGGATATCCTGGTGGAGCGGTTATTCCATTTTATGATGCGCTTTATGACGAGCTTGATTATTTCACTCATATCAGGACCGCACATGAGCAGCATATGATTCACGCAGCCGATGCCTATGCCAGAACAACCGGTAAGGTTGGTGTCGCCATAGCAACATCCGGTCCCGGCGCGACAAATACAATCACAGGCATTGCAACAGCTTATATGGATTCAGTTCCCCTTGTGGTCATAACGGGACAGGTACCCAATATGCTCATTGGTAAAGATTCTTTTCAAGAAGTTGATATAACCGGTATTACATTGTCTATTACAAAACACAATTATCTGGTGAGAGATGTAAAAAATTTAGCCAATGTTGTCAGAGAAGCCATCGAGGTGGCCATGTCCGGAAGACCGGGACCTGTACTGATAGATGTGCCGAAGGATGTCTTTCTAGCCGAATACGATTTTGAACCATCCAATGGTCCTGTCTATAAAGATAGGTTGGAATTTGCTGAATTATCCCGTATAAAAGAAGCCGCGGAACTGATCAATCAGTCAAGAAAACCGGTAATCTACGCCGGTGGTGGTGTCAGAATATCTAAGAATGACTCTTTACTGATTGAATTGGCTGAAAAAGCTCAAATACCAACTGCAAATTCGTTTATGGGTTTTGGCACATTGCCCAGAGACCATGAGCTATCATTAGGTCTGGTAGGCATGCATGGACAGGTTTATACAAACATGGCCGTATCCAATTGCGATCTGCTTATAGCTATCGGTGCGAGATTTAGTGATAGGGTTATAGGAAAACCGGATGAGTTCGCTAGTGGGGCTAGAATTATTCATATCGATATCGATCAAACTGAAATTGATAAAAACACCTATGATTGCTTACCCCTCATAGGTGATATGAAACATATATTATCTAATTTGCTGACTGACGTGAAATCGGCCACCAGACCGGATTGGATTGAAGAAATCAATGCCTATAGGGAACCGGAACCGGATAGGTCCACATTCACACCAAAGAACATACTGGAAAAAGCCAATTCCTATTTTTCGGAAAATACCATTGTGACAACGGACGTTGGGCAACACCAGATGTGGACAGGACAATACTGGAAATTCAAGAAATCAACAGAGTTCTGCACATCCGGCGGACTTGGAACCATGGGTTATGGCCTTGGCGCTGCAATAGGTGCACAGGTTGGAAATCCAGGAAAAAATGTAGTCCTCATCACAGGGGATGGCAGTTTCCGAATGAACAATAATGAGTTGATAACCGTAAAAAGATACGGTCTTCCAATCAAGATTCTACAGCTTAACAACCATTCCTTGGGGATGGTGCGACAGTGGCAAAGAATGTTCAGCAGAGCAAGATATTCCGAGACGGAAATCTTTGATGATGTCAACATGAAGATGTTTATTGAAGCTTATGGAATCAAGTATTACAGATGCCATTCAGTGGTGGATTTGGAAAATGCCCTGGAGGAAACCAAGGATTTGAATGAGGCGGTATTTTATGAATGCATCATAGATAAGGATGATTCTGTCTACCCAATAGTACCACCAGGCAGACCAATCAACGAGTTGTTGTTAAATGGCTAAAAAGCAGGATTTCCTGCTTTTTTTAGTTTAATTCCTTAATGAACCTTGAGGCGACTATTGCGACAAAGAATGCGGCAATGATTCGAACAAGCAAGACAATCAAAAGGTTGGCTCCTATTGGAAGAAAAACAACTGTATCCTCAAAAACCGCATGGCAAAGCGCTAAAAAAATGGAAACAATCACCAAGCTTCGCTTGTCTAGGTTGCCATCATCCACGGATTTAACCAGTACGCCAGCACCCAAAAAAAGACCAAGAACAACACCGATAACCAAAGGAAGTGAAGAATCCTTGTGAATTTTCAAAGCATTGGTTAAGGGAGACATCAGATTGGTCAGTTTCTCCATCATTTTTAGGTCTTTTAGCACTTCTATGACAATCATCAAAGGAAAAATTATGACAGCCAGATCGAGAATGGCTAATATACCGTTTTTTACTGCTTCTATCAACGTTATAATCAATGTCATGGTTAACCTGCCTATAGCACCAGATTCAAGATTGTTCCCACAGAAAAAGCGGCCACAATTCTCAAACCGGTAATAAAATAAGGATTGACACCAATCCTTCTGATGACGACTGTCTCACCGATAAGATTATGGGCGATGGACAAGACCACTGCAATGATAGTGGCTTGCTTGGCAGTGAGAGTCATAGCGACCAACACCCCCAATGCGGCATAAGTGTTTACTGCAGCGCCTATTATCAAAGCAAAAGCCGCTTCTCCGGGCAGACCGAGCAGCGACATGAAAGGGATAAATAATCTGGATATAGTTTCTAAGAGTCCTGAATACTTCAAAAGCTCAACGACCACATAAATCGGAAGCATTATCTTTCCTAACAATATAAGGACATCAAATCCTCTTCTCAGACCTCTCTTGAAAGTGTCGATTGAAATCATTTTAACCTCTCTTGGTTCTAATGTCTTTGCCGTAGAATTTGAATATATCATATTGACTCATCAATCTGGAGAAAATCCTGTCTGAATAAGCCTCAGATAATTTTTCCAATGACAGGTTGGTCGATATGATTGTTTTCTTGTCTGTTATCAAACGGGTGTTGATAATATTAAACAGCTCGGTAATAGTAAAAGAATTGATGGATTCCGCACCCAGATCATCAATAATGAGAAGATCCGACTCATAAATCAGGCCAAAATTGTCCTTGTTGTCATAGGATTCCAGATTTCTGTTGAACTTATGCTCGCTTATGGTCTCAAACATCTTGAATGAGGACTGATATAGCACAATTATTCCCTTATCCATCAGGTCCTTTGCGATGCAGTTGCACATAAAAGTCTTGCCAAGACCGGTACCGCCATAAAAAAGCAGATTTCTGTCTCTTTTATGGAAAGTGTCGACAAATTCCAACGCGTGTTTAAGAATGACTTTTATGTTTTCCTTTGGTGTCAGTTTTTCTTTGCCATAAGCGATATCATCAAATTTACTCAGATCGAATGTATCAAAATTTTCCTTTTGCAACAGATTGCCCAGGCTGGAGATGTTGTACAATTCATTGATCAGGCTTTGCTTGTAGCAGGAGCACATATTTCCCCCGGCGGTATATCCTGTATCATTGCATTGATGGCAGTAATAGACCTCTTGAAGATAGATGTCAGGGACACCCCTTTTTTTCAGGATATATTTTTTCTCTTCTTTAAATATGTCTATTTTTTCCCTAATAACGTCTATTTGATCTTGCAGATGTTCTGGTTTGGTCAAAATGATTCTTGAAATTTTGATGCTGAGTCTGGCAATCTCCTGGTCTATTTCCTTGATTCTGGGCAGCATGTCATATATTTCGTTTTGTCGGATTTTCAAGTCTTCTGTGGCTTGCAGCCTTTTTCTGTTATAGTCTTTTTTAATCCCATTAACAATTTCCTGTCTCATCAGATATCCTCTTCATCTTTGATCAAGTCAAAATAGTTTTTTCTTGCCATGTCCTCTAGTTCTTCTTCTGATAGCTTATTGTACTGCTGTTCAAAATTATGAAGTGTTTTCGGGTTGTTCTTGTTGTATTTTGGCTGAGGCTTTTGCTGTCTGGCCACATCTTCGATTTTCTTGAAATCGCTTTTATACCAGTTCTCCAGGATTGTATTGAAATAATTCAGGTTTGGATTTGTGGTTTTGGATGAAAAGGATAGGGCATGAATAATCATCTCCATCGAGAAACCCCATTGATCCACCCATACATCGATGATTTTCTTCTCACTTAAGGTCAGTTGGCGTCCGTCAAAACCCAAATGCTTCTTGACTGTATTGTAATATTTGAAATTTCTCTTTTTGTCGTCCAAGTATTTGGACAGCTCTTCCTTATCATGTATATTATTGTCAAACCAAGCTGCCAGAAGTGTTTCCACGTACTTCATGCTTTTTATACTCTTTTTTTCCACCGAATATTTAAATGTCTCGACTATAATTTCAGGTGTTGCTGAATAGTTTGCTATCCAATCAAGAATGTTTCTTTTTTCGTTGGGCGTGACAAGCCTGCCCAATGTCAATTCCACCTCTCTGAACATATCCTTTATGGGTTGTGACTTGTTTGCCTCAATCAGCATATCAAAATCCGTCTTTTGTTCGTGCCTGTCGTTATGCAATGTTGAATCCTTTGGAAGATAGCGATAGATATTCTCCACATAGAACTGCTTGAGGTTGACAAACTCAATTTCAAGATTGCCTTGAGTATTGGTGTTAATATTGACGATTCCTTGATCTTTCCAGTATTTCCAGGCTTCATTGACTTCTTCCAGCGAGAGTCCCATGTTTTTCGAGATGGTTTCGTTGGAAAAATTACTCTCGCCATCCATAGCATACTTAAAGCCCAACAGATAGACTTTTACGAAGTCACCTTTTGCAACTGGCATGAAATCGTTTATAAAAATGTTCTCTATCGATGTATTTCCGAAATCTATCTTCTCCTGTTGCAGTTTAAACATCATCAGGTTTCACCTCAGGTTATTTTTTAATATTATATCACAAAAAAATCGAACAGAATGTTAAAGTTGACCCAAAAAGAAATTTTAACTTTTCGTACGGTCCATATTGTGCTATACTGAGAAAGTAAATCACACTATGGAGAAAACGTCTATGGATAAAGCCAGATTATTGATTATCAACATCAAGAAGAATCAGCTCGTACAGAAGATAGTATCCAAAGGTAATGTCAAAAAGTTTATTTCCAGTCACTATTCGACTAGTTTAACTATTCTTTTAGTCTTAACTTTAACAGTGCTAACTTATTCCCATGTATTGAATTTTATAAATGTCCAGGCAATGATGATTGAGGAGCAGGAATTGGCCACTCGATCATTTGAGGTGTATTTCGATGGCAATCATGTCGGCGATGTGAGAGACAAGCAAGCGATAGAAGACATCCTTTCCGAATTGAAAGCTTCCATACAGCGATCAAGCCATTCTGAGATAGCGATATCAAACACCATCGAATATGTTGCTTCCCATACAGAAGATAAGGATCTGGATAGCCATTATGAGATTATGACCAGAATCAGGTCACAGATTGAATACAATATACTTGCTTACTGCATTAAAGTTGACGGCGAGGTTATTGGACGGCTTCAAACATTAGAGGAAGCGAAAAAAATACTTGAAGATATCAAAGCGCCTTATGCGGAGTTGCTTGAGAACGGCAGTATCCTGGATCTTAGCTTTGCTGAAGAGGTTGAGATTGTCCAGGAAGAGGTTTCAAAATACCAGATAGATGAATACGAGCAGCTGCTGATGTACCTGCAAAAAGGAACCACTGAAGAAAAGACACACATTGTGGAATCAGGTGAGAATGTTTGGTCAATAGCAAGCAAATACGGCATAACAGTGGAAGAACTTAGAGCCGCAAACAACGGATCTACTCTTAGTTTGATATATCCGGGCGACAAGTTGTCACTGACAGTGCCAAAACCTTTCATCGCTGTTCAGACAATAGAAATGGCAGTATTCGAAGAAAGAATCCCTTTTGAAACGGAATATGAGTTGGTGTCATGGATGTATAATGACGAGTATTCAACAAAAAATTCTGGGGAAAATGGTGTCAAGCAAGTTGAAGCCTATGTCATCAAGGAAAATGGGTTAGAGGTTTCAAGGGAAGTATTGGCAGAGACGGTAATAAAGGAACCCATCACGAAAGTGATGTATAATGGAATACAGGAACCACCGCCAAAAAAAGGAACTGGATCTTTTATAAATCCACTACCGGCTGGTACAGTCACTTCAAGATATGGAGCCAGATGGGGCGGTTTTCATCAAGGATTGGACATCGGTGCTAGAGTTGGAGCCCCGATAAAAGCGGCGGATGGCGGTTCTGTGATCTATGCTGGATGGTTCGGTGATTATGGCTATATGGTTGAGATAGACCATGGTGGCGGATTCACGACCAGGTATGCTCATTGCTCACAGTTGTATGTGTCAGTTGGAGAGAATGTCTATCAGGGAAAAACCATTGCAGCTGTAGGAAACACAGGCTGGAGCACTGGACCTCATGTGCATTTCGAGGTCAGAAAATACGGATCCACAGTCAATCCCCAATCATATATAGGCATACAATACAGATAGTTTAAAAAAAGAAGTCCGCTGGTATCCAGCGGACTTTGTTGTTATTGAGGTGTTTTTTATCACTTAGATAAAAGCCATATACCCAGAACAACAGCTAATAGCGCAAATACATAGAAAAAGATTACGGTGCCTTTTTCTCCAAGAACCTTCCTGAACATTCTGATTTTTGCCATCTCCCAGAGCTTAGGCGGTTTTTTTGCGGCTATATAGGCAACAAATATTGCATATATAATAGCCAACAATCCTAATAAAGCAAGTCCGTTCATGATTAACCTCCTTTTTGTGTTTAATTTAAACCATGTTTGATGCGATTCTTCAGCAGAAAGAATACGAAGGATGTCAGGATGATAATAAAAAACGAGTTCAATAAAATACCATTCCAGTTGGCTGTTTGGAGTATGATCGAATCTATCGACCTGAAAGCCCAGTAAAATGGTGACCAATAAAGTAAGAACTGCCATTTGTCAGCTAAAAATATCCCACCGAAAACTGAAGCCATGATAGGCAAGAAAATCATCTTCATACCCGCTATGGCACCGATTGGCTCTGTGCTGACAACACCAATGCTAAAGCCAATCACAACACTGATCAATGAAATGCATAAAACTGTCAAGATGGTCATGCCAAAATTGATCTGAGTAAATCCCAAAATAATCAACGTGCCTATGGTGCCTATGACTGGGATGATGAATCCCAACAGTCCTTTACCTATGACAAACTCAAACTTTGCTATCGGTGCTACATTTATGGCTGAAAGTGTGTTGCTCATTTTTTCCTCAACGATTGAGAGCAATATGATCATGCTGCCGAAAACAGAGCCGAAAACGATTAGAAAATTTGCACCGTATTGCTTTAGAGGTGATAGCTGCCATCCTATGTCTGATACCTTGACGATGACAGGCAGCTGTGTCGTTTCGTTTCCTCTGGCGTTGACAATATACTTTATCAGTTCAATGCCTTCGCCAGCTTCATTTCCCTGATTTATAACCTCATAGCCGGTGTCTGTTCTGATCAGGCCATAAATGTCGTCTGTTTTACCTATGCGGTCAATAATCTGGTCCCTATTGGAAAATGTTTCAACGTAACTATAGCTTTCAAGATAGGATATCATATCTTGATCCATAGTCTCGAGGACAGCAATATTGATTGTGGTTGAGCTGACACTAGGAATCAGAGCCCTTAGTATAAACGCCAGCAGGAATGGTGCTATGAGTATGTAGACAACCATAAAGTCCCTTATGCCACTTTTGAAATCTCTTGACATTACGGATAAAATTCTTCTTAGCATATTGTCACCTCCTAAATAGTAAGTGTTTTCCTGAATCTATAATTTGCTGCGATAAAGAGAACAATTGTAGCGACTCCAAATCCTAGGGCAGTCATATAGATATAATTGATATCAGGGTTATTTAACAAGACTTCCCTGAAAGCAAACATTATTGGATATGAAGGTAAAAATTTGATAATCATAGGTGAAAATGAGGGCGAGAAGTAAGATGTGGCTGCAAGGGCAAATATAATGATAATCATAAACAACCATCCCATAGCCTTGGTCATTGTATCGAAAAAACTGGATACGAATAATCCCAGTGCAGATCCAAAAAGACTTGTGGTAATGAGCAGAACGCTGAAATGAAGATAGTTCGCTTTGGAACCTACCATTATAGCCATGAGAAGGAATCCGGATATGATTCCTGATACCAAAAGCACACCCATTTTGCCCAGGAGATACTCCCACATACGATTGGGGGTAACAGCCAATGCCCTGATGGTGCCTTCCTCCTTGTCTAGAAATATATAGGAAGCTATTATGAACAAGCCCATAAATGAGACATTCATCGTCAATATTATGGGTATCATATTAATCCTGTCGGATAGCTTTTCAACTCCTTGGTTGAGTGTTATTACAGTGATATTGTCTGTGTCACCGAACATTTCATTGGCAAATGCTGTTTCTACAGTCGTTTTTATAATATTCTTGAATTTTTCTTCTTCGTACCCCTGCAACACAAAATTGTAGACAGTTTGATTGTTTTCTCGATAGATGGACAACCCTACACTGCTCCTGTTTTCAGACATGGCCTCCTCCAGAGCTTCCCTTGAATCGACTATGGTTATCTCGTCAGTGCTGTTGTCTCCCAAGGTTCCCATTATCTCCCCATACAAAGCATCGTCTACGTCGAGATGCAGATAGATTGATAAATTGTTTTCGAAATTCTCAGGAACGACGAATAACAGAACAGCAATTATAATCACAGTAAAGCCGATTTCAAGATAAAAATAAAAGCTTTTCGAAGATAAACGCATATCTTTCAAAAAATTATATAGAAGTCTCATTGTATTGCAGCCCCCTACCTGTAACCTTGATGAATATCTCCTCAAGTGTTGCTTCTTTGGTATGCATCAGTTCTATATTTCCGTTATTGATTATGTCGTTGAGTTTCAATCTATCCATCTCATCGATGAGTGAGAAAGACTCTTTCTTAAGTTCATCTCCAAGCTTATATTCCACGCCAACCAGCTTCTCTCCGTATTGAAGCTTAAGGTTTCTTGGCGAGTCTACCAATTTGATTTCCCCGTCGATGATAAATGCGACACGGTGGCATAACTCGTCAGCCACATACATGTTGTGTGTAGACAAAAATACAGTGGTTCCTGCCTGGTTTTTTTCCTTTATGATGTCTTTTATCTGGCTGGCGATTGCAGGGTCTAGTCCTGTTGTTGGCTCGTCTAAAAACCAAGCCTCAGGATTGTTGAGCATGCTTCTGACAAAGGTCAGCCGATGCTTCATACCTTTTGAGAATTCGGAGGTCTTCTTATTCGCAACATGATCTAGGCCGGCAATTTTCAATAGAAACATAGGATCCAGAGTAGGAACATCAAAGAGTTTTTTGTAAAACTCCAGATTCTCGAGTGCCGAGAGCTTGTTGTAAACATTGGACTGCTCAAAGGATACACCTATCTTGTTGAACATTTCCCTTGATGGTTTCCTCATATCATATCCGACAACATTAACTTCTCCTTGCTGCAGCTGTAGAAGACCGGTCAGAATTCCCTGGGTTGTGGATTTACCTGCGCCGCTAGGTCCCAAAAAACCAAAAACCTCGCCTTTTTCTATCTCGAAGGTCACATTCTTGACTGCATAGCGATCATCCTTGGTGTAAGAGTGATAAAGATTTTTGACTGTTATCATATTTTCCTCCCTATTACCTTATCGTTATTGAACTGTCTTGATGCCATTTTTTATCAAATCAATAATTGAATTGGAAAACGCTTCATAGCTTTTATAAAAATCATCATCAAAGGTTTTACTCTTCAGGTACTCCGTTGAAGCCAGATTGAGTTTGTTGATGATAAAAGCTACAAAATCAGCGCTGATATCTTGCCTGATACTGCCATTTTCCTGACCCTTTAGGATCATGTTCTTGACAAAGTCCTCACCGCTTGACATGAGGTCACCAAAAATTAGCTTTTGCGTTTTCTCATCTTCTTTTAGCAAGAATATGCCAATTTTGGCGTAAACGGGATGGTCAATAGCAAAGGCAATACCTGATGAGTAAGTGGCTTTTAAATAGTCAAAAAAGTCGCCGCTGGAGAGTTCTTCAGTATACTTTTGGATATAGATGATTTTTTCTTCAGAAATGCACTGTAAAATGTATCGATATAAATCCAGCTTGTCCTCAAAATACTGATAAAAACTGCCCTTAGCGATGCCGGTATTTTCAACAATTCTGTTAATGCTGCTCTTGGAGAATGAATGCTCTGAGAATTCATCCAGCGCAACGCTTTTTATCTTATTTCTTTTTTCTTCCGAAAGGTTGAAAAAGGTTTGCTTTGGCATTTGTCACCTCCATATGACTCTAAGGTCATAATATCACTTTGGCAGACTTTAGTCAATTGGAAAAATTTGCCGTATATTTAACAGTCTTTGGGGTATATAATGACATATAAGATTTTAAATGAGGTGTAGGATGAATGTTTTGGACAATGTACCGACTTTGATATCGAACAAGGTTCTGCTGAGAGAAATCAATGTGCCTGTCGATGCTCCCGAGTGGTATATGCACATGAAGGACCCTGAGATACACCTATGGATGGGCAACGATATTCCGGCCAACATAACGGAAACCAGGAGCAATCTCCAAAAGTATAAAGAGATACCACACATTATTTCCTGGGCAGTCATCAATAACGAAACCGGTAAAATAATTGGTACCTATTGGATATGGAAACCCATAGAGAATGAAGACGGACTGTTGGTCATACCATCAGAGGTGGAAAGAATCAGCAAGCAATACTGGAGAAAAGGGTTTACAAAAGAAGCGAGAAAGCTTGTCTATCAGTATTGCTTTAATACCCTTAAAGCAAGTGAGATCCACGCCCAGGTTTGGAAGGATAACGTGAATTCTATCAAGTCATTGGAGCATGCGGGGCACATTTGCTACAAGGAGGAGTTGAAGATGATTGAGAAGTATAAGTCAATACATATAGAATGCCACTTCAAGCTCACTAGGGAATCTTGGATGAAAAGCAAACTGATGCATTCAAAATAATCAATTAATGTAATAATTAATTGATTTCTAATACCTGACTAATTTATAATTAATACAGGTAGTGTATAAATGGTATATAGCAAAAAATAAATTTAGGATGGTGAATGAAATGAACAAAAAGCTTTATAAAAACCCCGATAAAAAGAAAATTGCTGGTGTATGCCAGGGAGTAGCGGAATACTTTGATATAGATCCAACTTTAGTGAGGGTTTTATGGTTTGTGGTTTCTTGGGCTTGGGGAGCTGGTGTCGCAGCGTATATCCTTCTGTGGATCATATTGCCTGATAAATCGGAAGTAGCGGATGTGCTCCATAAGGATGAAATGCCGGATGATGAGGAGTTCTAAACCAACTCCTCACCAACCCGATCAACCAGTTCTTTGATGAGATCAGTCATATTCAATGATCTTGGCGTAGATACAACATCTATATTGCACCTGTCAGAGGGTAGCAATATTTTTTTTGCATCGCTTAGAGCTATGGCCTCAGCCATCCGTGGTGTGATCTCTCCCATAAGACCATCTGGTGTTATTATTGCGATTGGACCTAGGATGAGTGTGGCTTTTTTACAATTGACAACCACCGGGTTTTCACCGGTGGCTGCAAAATCTGCACCGGCTTTTTTCATAGCGGCAGTTGCAGTGGAATTGGTTCCAAGAGCCAGAATCTTAATTTTTTCAGCATAACGCTTTTTCAGTTCTGAAACAATTTTGACACCCAATCCTCCACCCATGCCATCAATTACAGTTACCATCATTATCTACCCTGCCTTTCATTATCTTCTTTTTGGCATTACTTGACTCATATTGTTTATACCATATATTGATGGGATCATCAAATAAAAGTTCTATAGCTTTCCATTCAGTTTTGTTATGCTGTTTATCATTAATTTGATATAATGGTATCAATAGGGTTCTTGGGTTCAGGTGGCGTCTTAGCACTGTTACTCATCGGATAAAATAAAGCTAAGCTGGAGTGAATAGTGGATAATAAAGCTTATTTCATGTCAATTGACTGCGGTACTCAAAGTGTGCGCATATTGGTTTTTGATTCAACTGGCAATCTGGTGCTGAAAGCAAAGCACATGATTACGGATTACAAGTCACTTAAACCGGGTTGGAAAGAAATCCATCCTGATATCTTGTGGCGTAAAATTTGCCAGGGTATTCAAGAGATAAAAGCAGAGAATAAGGATATAACAGATAGTATAAAAGGAATAACACTGTCCTGCCAAAGAGACTCTATTGTTGTGGTTGATAAGGAAGGCAAGCCGTTAAGAGACTGCATAATATGGGCTGATTCCAGAAAAACCGAAAAGGTAAGACCGATGGCGCTATGGGCAAATATTGCCCTGGTCATGGTCAGATTCAAGAGAATAGGAGAAACATTCAACAGGGAATTCAGAGCAAACTGGCTGAGAGAAAACGAGCCTGACATATGGGAAAAAACCGATAAGTATCTGTTGCTCTCCGCATATCTAAACAGCAAACTAACTGGGAAATTTTTGGATAGCACAGCTTCGACCATAGGTCATCTCCCCTTTGATTACAAACGATTCAAATGGACGGGTAAAAATGACATTAAAAGACAAATACTCCAAATCGAGGATAAATATCTTTATGACCTGATTGAGCCCTGTAAAATAATGGGTTATCTCACTCCTGAAGCCTCCCTTGAGACAGGGCTTAGAGAAGGATTGGCGGTTGCGTCATCCGGATCGGACAAAGGGTGTGAAACCATAGGTGTAGGTTGCAATAATCTTGACAAGGGAAGCATATCTCTTGGGTCACAGGCCACAATCCAGACCACATCCAATCGATATTTCGAGCTTGTTCCTTTGTTTCCTCCTTTTCCATCGGTGAAATTCGGATGGTATAATCCAGAGATCACCATCAGCAGAGGATACTGGATGATTAAATGGTTTGAGGAGGAGTTTGCGCACGAGGAGCTGGCAGAAGCCAATGGAGACAGCAACCTGGCTATTGGAATACTGGAAAAGAAGCTTGAAAAAATACCTGCGGGATGTGAGGGTCTTATACTTCAGCCATTTTGGGGACAGGAACTGTTAAGACCCGAGGCTAGAGGATCCATAATAGGATTCAGTGATGTTCATGGCAAGGTCCATTTTTACAGGGCCATTATTGAAGGTATTGGTTTCGCCTTGAGAGAGGGAATAGAAAAGCTTGAGAAAAAGTCGGGTGTAAGGATGGAGAAAATTGCACTTTCCGGGGGAGGATCCCAAAGTGATGTCATATGTCAGATTACAGCCAATCTGATCAATAGAGAGGTATTTAAGGTGCAGACATATGAGACAACAGGACTCGGTGCGGCCATAGCCGGATTCGTGGCAGTAGGTCTTTATCGCGATGTAGACGAAGGGGTTGAGAAGATGGTGCATGTCAGTAAGGTCTTCAAACCGGAGAAAGAGGCAGTCGAATTATATGACATTTTATACCGTCGTGTGTATAACAGAATTTATAGAAGAGTCAAAGTGCTATTTGAAGAAATGACAAAAATTGATCAAGATATGATATAATAAGTAAAATTTTGTTAAGAAGGTATTGCTATGAGTGAAAAAATATTAGTTGTAGATGACGAGAGGCCTATTGCCAATATTCTTAAATACAATCTTGAAAAGGAAGGCTTTGAAGTATACACAGCCTTTGATGGAGAAGAAGCCATCCACACAGCATTGGATGTCAAGCCGGATTTGATTTTACTTGATATCATGCTCCCGTTGAAAAATGGATTTGACGTGCTAAAGGAATTGCGAACACAGATGACCATGCCCGTAATCATGCTGACAGCTAAAGAAGAGGAATCAGACAAGATAATGGGACTGGATTATGGTGCGGATGATTATATTACAAAGCCTTTCAGCATGAAGGAAGTCATCGCACGTATAAAAGCCAATATCAGAAGAGAAAAATACAAGGATCCTGATGAAGAAAAAAAATCCAAAATGGTACAGTATGGAAATCTCAAGATTGATTTCAATAAGCTGGAAGTCTTCAGAGAGGGAGAAATAATAGATTTGACACACAGGGAATTTGAACTCATCAAATATCTGGTCCTTAATCCGGACAAGGTATTCGATAGGGAGCATTTGTTGAAGATGGTCTGGGGATATGAATACGGGGATTTGAGAACGGTAGATGTTACAGTCAGAAGATTGAGAGAGAAGATAGAGACGATTGACGATAAATACATCATCACAAAACGAGGGGTAGGATATTACTTCAGGAGGATCTAGCAATGTTCAGAAGCATAAGGTGGCGGTTCATCATCATCTATTTTCTATTGGTTTTTCTTGCCATGTCAATAGTTGGATTTTTCATTACTGATCAATTGGAAAAAATACAGCTTGAATCCATAACCCAGTCAATGAGAAGCCATATCTTTTCTATCTTAGCAAGCTCGACACTCTTGCAGGATGATGATTGGGTGGGTAATCAAGACGAGATATCAGAACTGATTGATAAGAATGTGCAAATCGGATATGATGAGAATCTTTATATCGTTTTAAACACTGATGAAAAACCAATCATTGGCAGCACTGTCAGCAGTGTGGTTTCTTTAAGCGCCTTTGAAACCAGAAGAATCAACAATCTCCTTATATTGGAAGCTATGAGGGGTGAAATGGTGGAGGCCATACCGACTGAAAGCTTCGATGGAACGGAGAGCAAGGTCAAGCATATGGCTTATCCTGTTAAAAATGAGAATGGCAACATTGAAGGTATCATTTATCTGACCTATAGGCTTGACTCGGTTTACGAAACCATGGATAACACGACAAAAATGTTGACAAGAGCCACATTGCTCGCATTGGCGATTACGATAGTTTTGGGTTTTTTTCTGGCTAAAAGCATTACGGGCCCTATCAAGGATCTGACCATGAAGGCCAAGGAAATGTCAAAGGGAGATTTTGAGCAGATAGTCGTAGTCAAATCCAACGATGAATTGGGTCAATTGGCAATGATGTTCAACTATCTGACCAAGGAGCTTAAGAAGAACATATCCCAGGTTTATCAGGAAAAAAGCAAAATGGAGACAACATTCAACTATATGGCTGATGGCGTCATAACATTTGATTTGGATGGCAATATAATATACGCCAATCCGGTTGCAAAGAAGATAATGGATATTGAGGACGAGAAAAACATTGACGGCGATCAGCTTCTGTCAGAGATTGACTATCAGCTTTCTTTTGTTTTTTTGAAGGAAAGCAATTATACAAATAATGTAATTGTCAATATCAATGACTATATTTATAAAATCAATTACGCGCCATTCAAAAACGAGATTGAAGAAGTCGGAGGCGTGATATTTGTCATCCAGGACATAACGGAACAGCAGAAGCTTGAAAACATGAGAAAGGAGTTTGTTGCGAATGTATCCCACGAACTTAAAACACCTATTACCACCATCAAAAGCTATGCTGAGACACTTTTGGAAGGTGCGCTGGATAATCAGGAAACAGCCAAATATTTTCTCAATGTCATAAACAATGAAAGTGACAGAATGTCAAGACTGGTAAGCGATCTGTTGAGACTCTCCAGAATGGAGTACAACCAGGCTGATTGGAACAAGATTTATCTTAATCCTTGTGAACTGCTAACTGAAACTTTGGAAAAGCTGAGGCTTAGATGGGAAGCCAAAAGACAAAAGTTGGAGTACAATGGTTGTAAGGATGATATAACAGTTTTGTTTGACAAAGACGGCCTTGAACAAATCTATCAAAACATCATAGGAAATGCTATAAAATACACACCTGAAGAAGGAAAAATCGACATTAGCTGTAATCTTATCGATAATTTCTTTGTTATAAAAATCAAAGACAATGGCATTGGTATACCGGAAGAGTACAGAGAAAGGATTTTTGAACGATTCTATAGGATTGATAAGGCCAGATCAAGAGATTTTGGTGGAACAGGATTGGGATTGGCCATTGTCAAACATATTGCTGAAGCACATGATTCTAGAATTGAAGTGGATAGCACTCCAAATGATGGCACTGAGTTCAGAATTGTGATTCCAGCCATCAACAGAGGTGAACTGGATGTATAGGGAAAAAATCAAGAATCTTGTCCTTATCATGCTTGTTTCCATGGCAATATACTCCTCATCGTTCATATGGCTGGATTTATCCTTTGATTTAACAAGATTCAATCCTGTGGATAGCGAAATAGAGGAGGTCTATCTTTGGAATAAGATAAAACCATCCAAGGTTTCTGTGACAAACCAGTATGAATATATCATATACGATTCAGACATCAATGAATCTGTATGGAGAGTTTATAGGGACACTATGTTTGATGTGTTTCGATTTGCTTACTCGGATGGCGATATTCAGGAGGCTTCAGCGGCGGGTCGAACTATAAGGATATACTTTGACAGCCCAATGCCTTCTGAGCTTTTGATAGAGAGTTTTGGCACAAGCAACAACAGGTTTCAAAACGTTGTGGACAAGATAATCTGGATTGGCTACAGCTTAGATAGCGGAAAGCTTTATATTGATGATGGCATTAAGACCTATGGTCTTGAAATAACAACAAACCAACAGGAACTGACAGACGCATATGACAACACAATGGCTTATGCATCAAATAAATATGACACGCTGTTTAATTATGGATCAAACGCGCCTTATATACCTGTCTCAACAGATGAAACGGCATTGAACCCGGTATTTATTAGATCAGAAATAGATATAGAGGATTCGGTAAACATAGAAAATATTGCCAAGAACTATTTTCGAGACACGTTTGATTATGTGAGAACAACCATAGACAGTTCTAGAACCATCAATTATATATATCGCAACGAAAAAGTGTTGCGGTTATATGAAGAAGGATTGCTGGAATTTTATGATTCCATAGAAAGCACTATGGATGACAGTTCCATGTACAGATCATTTCTTACTGCACTCAATTTCATAGATGATTTTCTGGGTTTCCCTGAGAATGCCTACTTGAGTCAAGTAACCACATTCATTGAAGATGGCAAATATGGGTATCGTTTTCTATTCAACCATGGTCTGCTTGAAAGACCGGTTGTATTCAGCCAGGTAAGGGATGAAAAAGCCATACAGATAGATATTGTAGGCAGCAAGGTGGTTTTTTACCAGCGATTTATTCGTGTGGTGGATGAACTGATGGAAACTGAGATGATTGAAGTGAATGTGCTTTCGCCGCAAGAAATCATTGAGAACAATATTGATTTTATAGCGGAACTCTATCTGGAAAGTCCGGAAAACCAGTATTTGGAGATTGATGAAGCGAAAGAAAGGATTCTCAACGGAATTCATGAAATATATCTGGCATATTTTGATCCATCCAGAAGGTCAAGGGATCAGCTCATGAGGAGTGTATGGGTGATCAAAACCACTGACAGAAATTATGTCTTCAATGCCATAACAGGTGCGATTATTGAAGAGCAAAAGGTTGCGCAGGGGGTTGACGATGGATTGGAATAAGGCTAAAACCATACTGATTGTTGCTTTTGTCATATTGGATATTTTTCTGGTCAGCCAGGTCATGAGCATTAAAAATGATTCCAGACAAGCAGTATCATTTGATATAATCAAAGAAAATCTGTCGGAGCATGATATAACTGTGTCAATTGATGTGATAGGGGAAGAAATGATTCTACCGTTGCTTGAGGTGGAATACATGATTTTTGATAGTGACAGCAGTGAGATTAGTGCATTTTTAGGTGATGAGTATAGCGAGCTTATTGAAGATGAGTATTACATCAACAGTGATGGACAGTCAATTCAAATCAATCAGGGCAAAAAACTGATCTTTATGACAAGAGATATTGAATCTGGCGTAAAACCCGATATATCCGATGCTGCCGATCAGATCGCGTCATTTGTCAGCCAGTTTAAAATAGACATGGCGGGATTCTACCAGACAAGGGTTTATAACTTTAATAACGCAAACCATATTGTTTACAGTGAAATCCACCAGGGGTATACATTGGAGAATTCATATTATGTTTTTATACAGGACGGATCCGGTGTGGTTGGTTTTGAGATGCAACGCATCAAAAATCTCAGGGAAACTCAGGCAAATATTATATTGTCAAGACCTGAAGAGGCCCTCTTAAGATTATTGAAATACCAAGATATTAAAGGTGATACAGTGATCGGAATGGATATAAGCTACTATAGAGATGAAGAACTGATTATCTGGAGTGAGATTGTGGTGGACAATCTGGAGCCAACCTGGAAGGTGGAATTCGAAAGTGGGATTATAAAATATTTGTTAGAATTCGAATAAAGGTTGATTACATTGGAATTTTATTATAATATAATCCTGGTATAAATATAAATATAAATATAAATATAAATAAGCGAAAAGCTAAAAATAGAAGGATGGATATAATGGCAAAACTAGTTATAGAAGGTGGAAACAGATTAAGGGGAAAGGTCAATATCAGTGGATTCAAGAATGCCGCCCTGGCTATTCTACCCGCTACAATACTGATAGGTGGCAGTTGTACAATTGAGAATTTGCCGATGATTCAAGATGTTTTTGTTTACAGGGACATTTTGCTTAAATTGGGTGCGGATGTAAATATAAGTGATTCAGGCGTAATGCGTGTTGATACAAGTAAAATTGAAAAGTGCTTTATACCCAATGGCCTCACAAAAAAACTGAGGGCTTCTTATTATTTGCTTGGTGCAGGACTTGGTAGATTCAAAGATGTGACGATATCTTATCCGGGAGGGTGTGATATTGGATTAAGGCCCATAGATCAGCATATTAAAGGCCTGGAAGCGCTAGGAGGTGTGTTTGAAGTCAAGGACGATGTCATAAGAGTCAGCGCGGAGAAGTTGAAGGGCAGTAAAATCTATCTTGACGTTGTCAGTGTAGGCGCCACAATCAATATTATGATGGCGGCTGTATTTGCTGAAGGCAAGACCGTTATCGAGAACGCGGCTAAAGAGCCTCATGTTGTTGATACTGCAAACTTCCTCAATGCCATGGGAGCATCTATAAGAGGCGCCGGAACGGATGTCATCAGAATCACAGGTGTGGAAGAATTGCATGGCGGTACTTATAGTGTCATACCAGACCAGATAGAGGCTGGAACCTATATGATAGCCGCTGCGGTAACCAAAGGAGATCTGATTATCAACAATATTATTCCAAAGCATTTGGAGCCTGTGACTGCAAAGCTTAAAGAAATGGGAATGAATATAGAAGAATATGGTGATTCCATGAGAGTCCACTATGAGAAGGAATTGGTTCCAGTCAATATCAAAACCCTTCCATATCCTGGATTCCCAACAGATTTGCAGCAACCTATGACGGTGTTGCTGGCAATGACCAATGGAGACAGCATTGTTATTGAAAGTATTTTTGAAAATCGTTTCAAATACATAGATGAGCTTGTGAAAATGGGCGCTAGGATAAAAGTGGAAGGCAGAGCAGCCACCATCAAGGGTGTGGATAAACTGAGCGCGACTGAAGTTAAGGCTACTGACCTGAGAGCAGGTGCGGCTATGGTTGTGGCTTGCCTTGCAGCTGAAGGTGTCTCAACAGTCAATGATATCTACCATATAGATAGAGGATATGAGTTCATTGAAAATAAATTTATGAATCTAGGCGCTAAAATCCGAAGAGTTGAAGACGAGGAATCCTTGATAAAAGATATTTTAACGTAATAGTCATATGGAGGATCAATAAATATGAAATTTTGCTCTTTATTCAGCGGAAGTAGCGGAAACTGCAATTATATTGGGACAGACAACGCCGGACTTTTGGTGGATGTAGGTTTGAGCGGTGTAAGAATACAAAATGAAATGAAAAAAATCAACATCAACCCCATTGACATTGATGGTATTATTGTAACCCACGAACACATAGATCATGTGCAAGGGGTTGGCGTTTTTTCGAGAAGATTTGATATACCGGTCTATGCTTCGGTAAAAACATGGGAAGCTATGGCCTGTAAGGTTGGCAAAATCAAAGAAGACAATATAAGATTTTTGGAAGCCGATAAAGAGCTATTGATAAAAGATTTGGTTATCACACCTTTTAATATATCCCACGACGCAGTTGAACCGTTTGGTTTCAATATATCAAATGGCGTTAAAAAAATAAGTCTGCTGACAGATACCGGATGCACCAATGATTATATCAGGAACAAGATTTTCGGATTTGACTTGCTGCTGCTTGAATCCAACCATGATGAGGAGCTTTTGAAAGTAGGCTCTTATCCATGGGTTTTAAAAAAAAGAATCATGAGCGAAATAGGCCATTTATCCAATGAAACAGCGGCTTATTTTTTGCTTGATGTATTGAGTAAAGGTGGCGAACATGTTTTTCTAGGCCATCTGAGCAAAGAAAATAATTTCCCTGAGTTAGCCCAAAAAACGGTAGAAAACATACTACTTAGCAATAATATCAAGATTGGCCGTGATGTGATGATCAACATGACATTTAGAGACAAATCCAGTATGATACAGGAAATCTAGCAAATTCAGATGAAATTAAGATAGCATTTATAACATGTAGCTTAAGGAGGTAATGTTATGGATAGCGAAGAATTAAATGAAGAATTAGACGAAGAATTAAATGAAGAGTTAAGTGAAGAAACTTATGAGGCAACGAGTGACTTGGAAAATGAAAAGACAGACAATCCATATAAGGGAATCAAAAAAGAAAGAAGAAGCCTTAAATATTTTTTATCAGGGTTTGCAGGTGCCTTGCTGGGAATTCTAATAGGGGCCGGTGGACTGTATTATTATTTCGATGCAAACTTCATGCCTTTACTTAATAATCCAACAGGAAATCCCAGGGAAATCAACATCAATACCACAGATGATATTTACTATGCCGTTGCCGTTGCTGAAAAAGCCATGGATTCCGTTGTCGGAATTGTAACCAGATCACCAAACAGAAATTCTCTGTTTGGCTCTCAGTACTCTGAAGGTATGGGATCAGGGGTTATTGTCAGTTCTGATGGTTATATATTGACAAATTCACATGTAATTGCTGATGGTGTGGCAGAGTCCGTTATTGTGAAATTTATAGACGGGACGGAAGCCCCCGGAGAAGTTCTTTGGAACAATGTAACGCTGGATCTAGCTGTTGTAAAAGTCGATAAAAATGGACTGCAGGCTGCTGAGTTCGGTGATAGCGATAACTTGGTAATTGGAGAACCTGTAATCGCCATAGGCAATCCTCTAAATTTTGAATTGGACAGAACAGTCACCAATGGAATCATAAGCGGACTGAATAGGTCTATAACAATTGAGAACAACGCTGTCATGAAACCTTTGATACAAACCAATGCATCTATAAATCCGGGTAATAGCGGCGGACCTTTATTAAATGCTCAAGGTATGGTTATCGGTATTAATACAGCTAAAATAATTTCAGCTGAAGGACTGGGTTTCTCGATTCCTATCAATGTAGCCAAAGACATCGTGGAGGAGGTCATAAGGGATGGTACTTTCTCCGACGTTTATATAGGGATTAGAGGTGTGGCAATAGATGTATATGAGAGGCAGCTGAATGTCAGCTTGTCTGTGGCATACGGTGTTGTTGTCATTGAAACATTAACGGATTCACCTGCTCAAGATGTAGGGCTAAACTCTGGAGATGTCATCCAAAAAATAGACGGACTGCAGCTAAAGGACATGGGAGATTTGCAAAGAGCTCTATTCAAGTATAAACCCGGTGACAGGGCTACCTTGGAAATTGTCAGAAATGGTCAAATGATGGAGATAGAGATAACCTTTGAAAAGAAACCCTCAGGGTTTTAATAGATCTATTACAGGATGGAAGATTGAACTGGCAGTCTTCTATTCTTGTTGGGAGGACATTAATGAGTGGCGTACTGGTAGTTTTTTACACACGGAACAATCATTGCAGACAAATAGCCCATGAGATAGCTACCAAGCTACACGGGCAGATTGATCAGATAACGGATTCTAACCGTTACATTGCAAACATGGGCAGTCTTTTTGCTGTATGGGATTCATATTTTGAAAAGTCGATAAGCATAAAGTATCAAATGAATCCTGGGGATTATACTGCAGTGATTGTTGTTTCACCTGTTTGGGCCGGTAAGATTCCACCACCAGTCAGGGCGTACCTAAATGAAAACATAACGAAAATGAAAAATTACGGCTTTATACTTGCGGACAACAAACCGATCCATAAAAAAACGACAAAACGTTTCAATCAGCTTATGCCTAAAGCACTCGCTGAATTCACAACACTTAATCAAGATATTGATCAAGAAATTTTCCAAAAGTACCTGGAAGATTTTGCCGATAGAATTCGAATAGTGATTGAAAAGGAAGATTATTATGGATAAAATGATATTCGCCTGTGAAGAACACGTTGACATGGCTATAGATGATTATGTCAATGAGTTCGAAGAGGCGCCAGAGGTGTTGAAGGAAGAAATCGAACAATGCCGGTACTGTCAACTTAAGGCGGCTTACGTCATAAGGAGACCCGAAGAATTTTGCTGATTTTGCACTAACACCTTGATTATTGTTTGACATAGTGATATAATATCAAAGCTTATATCCTTGCTCTCAATATGAGAGCCTTAAGTCCAAAAGGAGGTGAATACATTGAAGAAGTACGAAGGAGTTTTTATTTTCATACCCAATTTAGAAGAAGAAGTCAGAAAAGCAGAGATGGACAAATTGAAGTCCATTGTGGAAAGCTACAAAGGCACGGTTGAGAAATTTGAAGAATGGGGCCAAAGAAGACTAGCCTACGAGATTAAGAAAACTAAAGAAGGCTATTACACTCTTATGAATTTTACATCAGAAGCAGACGCTGTTAATGAACTTGATCGAATCTGCAAGATTAGTGAGAAAGTACTGAGACATATGATCACAAAAGACGAAAAATAACAGGAGAGTATAATGAATAATGTTGTATTAATAGGAAGGCTAGTAAGAGATCCTGAACTTAAATTTATCCCATCAAGCGGCATGGCGGTAACGAATTTTACCTTAGCTGTTGACAAGGATTTATCGAGAGATAAAAAAGCGGAATTCACTGCCCAGGGAAAACCGACTGCGGATTTTATTCCGGTTGTTGTTTTCGGTAAGATGGCTGAAGTATGCGCTAATTATCTAGCTAAAGGTAGGATGACTAGTGTAATCGGACGAATCCAAACAGGTTCATATACTACCAATTCAGGAGAAAAAAGATATACGACCGACGTGTTAGCTAGTAAAGTTGAGTTTATCGAATGGGGAGACAAAAATACATCGGGAAATAAGATCCAGTCCAAGCAATATGACGGTGGAGATAGTTTCCCTGATTTTTCAGACGATGATATTTTCCAACCTGCTGACGATGACGATATTCCATTTTAAAGGAGGTTCAAAAGATGTCTGCATTTAACAACAAAAGAAGACGACCACGTAAAAAAGTGTGTAATTTCTGTAAAGATAAAGTTGATTATATTGACTATAAAGATATAAACAGATTAAGAAAATATACCACTGAAAGAGGCAAGATATTGCCTAAAAGGATTACTGGAACATGTGCAAAGCATCAAAGAATGGTTACTTCAGCTATTAAAAGAGCAAGAAGTATCGCACTTCTTCCATATTCAATAGACTAAACACCAAAGCCGCAGTTATTGCGGCTTTAGTTTATCCGATGACTAACAGTGCTAAAGCTCCCACTTCTAGAAGTGGGAGATAAGCACTGTAGAGTCCCTGGATAACGGTTTCTAAGGTTCAGATGGCGTTTGAAACGCCACCTGGACCCAAGAATCCTGTTGATCCTAATAGCGGGGATATACAAATGAAGAATGAAACTAAAATGACCTTATTGATGCTGATGGCAACTGTATTCTGGGCAGGTGCCTTTATAACGGGGAAAATGGGGGTTTATGCACTGAGCCCGCTCGTTCTCACGTTTTTAAGAATGTTCTTTGCAGCTGTAATCATATTTCCAATTATGGTGTTAACTGAAAAAGACAACTGGCGCATCAAAGCATCAAGCATCAAGTATGCCGTTCTGACAGCAGGCGTAGGAATGATTGGCTATCATATGTTTTTTTTCTATGCCTTAAGATATACGGATGCGTCAAAGGCTTCAATGATCAATGCAATCAATCCATTACTCACAGCATTGTTGGCTGTGGTATTCCTTGGAGAAAAACTGACATCAAGAAAAGTGCTATTCATTCTAACTGCATTCATAGGGGTTGTGTTAACATTATCCAACTGGAATCTTGGAAGAATTTTAAGTTTTGATCTCAACATTGGTGATCTGCTGATGCTATGCGGCGCTATGATGTGGGCTACATATGGCATCATCGTCAAGCGGATCATGCCCTTTTTCACACCCTTGAAACTGACAACATATACATTCCTGTTTTCTTCCATGATGCTGTTTCCATTTACAGCTAAGGAGCTTCTATACCTTGATTATATGCAGATAGGATGGAAACCGTTTCTGGCGGTTATCTACATGGCAATATTTCCATCTGTCATAGGCTATACAATACAGCAGACGGCCATAAAGGAGCTTGGCGCAGGGAAGACGGCACTGTTCATAAACCTTGTTCCTGTCATCTCAACAATATTCGCTGTGATCTTTCTTGGGGAAAAGCTCTTCAAACTCAATATTGTAAGCGGTGCGATCATAATTGTTTCGGTCATCTTATTCAGAAAGCAGAAAGTCTAAAGAATAAACGGGAAATTAAATGACAGGAAAACGTTAATATATTCACAAATAATGACAAATATATAGGCTTTATACTAATGTATTTTATAAATACATTGATATGAAGCCTTTTTTAATGTTATAATAAGTTAATAAATTAACAATATAGTTCAATATATTAGAACTAAATTTATATCATTGTAAAAGGAGTTAGGATAGATGAAAGATATTTATGTATGTGTTGGAAGCGCTTGCCATCTTAAAGGTTCTTATGATGTGATTGAAGCAATCAGAAATTGGATAGATGAGAATGATCTTAAGCCTGATTTGACTGTAAAGGCATCGTTTTGTCTGGGGCAATGCACAAGCGCGGTATCGATTAAAATAGATGATCAAATCTATTCGGTTTTGGCTAAAGATATACCCGACTTATTAAGTAAAACAATATGCTGGAGCTAAGCATGAAAATTTTGGATTTTTACCCCGCGAATTGTAAAAATTGCTATAAATGTGTCAGGAATTGCCCCGTTAAAGCAGTCAAGATTGTCAATGACCAGGCTGAAATCATGGAAGAAAAATGTATAGCCTGTGGTAAATGTTTCTTGGTATGTCCCCAAAATGCCCGAAATATTCATAGTGATCTGGCAAACGTTAGAAATGCCCTTAAGTACAAAAAGGTTGTTGTCAGCATAGCCCCATCTTATACAGGCATCTATCCTGAGCCCGAAAGATTGGTTGGCGCACTTTATGGCATTGGATTCGAATCTGTTGAAGAGACAGCAGTGGCAGCAGAGATGGTAACAGACTTGTATAACCGGCATATTGAATCAACTGAATGCAAAAACTATATAACATCTTGTTGCCCATCAGTGAATATGATGATACGAAAGTTTTATCCGAAATTGGCAGAATATCTTATGGCGATTGATTCTCCTATGATTTTGCATAGCAAAGTGCTTAGAAGAAAACATGGCAAGGATGCTTACATCGTTTTTTTGGGGCCATGCATCTCGAAAAAATGTGAGGCTACAGGATACCAGAAAGGAGGAATTATTGACGCGGTCATATCCTTCGAGGAACTGGATCTTTTGTTTAGGGAACTAGATATTGAAATTCATAACTACGAACCCAGAAAACCTGAGACAAGAGCTGGCAGACTGGGATTCAAGTATCCAGGAGAAGGCGGTATTTTGCCAGGCATCAAGGAAACAGCCTTAAAGAGTGGCCTGACACCTATTAAGGTCAGCGGAGCCTCAGATTGTATGGAGCTGTTTCACTCTTTGGTAGAAGATGATATAGAAGGAACATGCATCGAGGCAAATATCTGTATGGGTGGATGTCTTGGTGGACCTGCGATTCCTAAAAACACAGGCAATATTTTTAAAAGGACAATAAGGGCAAATCATATGTTGTCGCAGATTGACAATGAAAGGATATTCATACCTTTAGGATTTGATTGGAATAGCTTTAACCCTTGGAGCAGGGAGTTTAGCGACAGCCGCTATGAACAACCAACACACTCCGAGGCAAGCATAAAAGAGGTTTTAAAGAAAATGGGAAAAATAAACAAGGAAGATGAGTTGAATTGCGGCGCGTGCGGTTATGACACCTGTAGGGAAAAATCGAAGGCAGTCCTTGAAGGCATATCTCATTTGGAAATGTGCATCCCTCATATGCGAATGAAAGCTGAGAGACTTTCCAACATCATTTTCGAGGTTTCTCCAAATATTCTCATGTTACTGGATGAAGAAATGAAAGTTGTCGATATCAATCCGCAGGGTGAAAAAACCTTTCACACAACTTTGAATCAGATTAAGGGAAAGGGTATTGGGATGATTATGACCCCTGAAGACTTTGAACAGGTAATCAACAAAAAAGAGAATATTTTAGGCAAGAAGATCAGTGTTCCACATTACAATCTAAAGCTGAAAGAGTACCTGATTTATATTGAGGAGCATAAGCTGGTGTTTGGACTTTTCTCAAACGTCACGGACGAAGAACGCAGAAACGAGGAACTCTCAGAATTGAAATTCAACACGTTAAGCACAGTCAATAATGTAATCGACAGACAGATGAGGGTTGCTCAGGAGATAGCCGGGCTTTTGGGAGAGACCACCGCAGAGGCGAAAATAGCGCTAT
>JAUYTY010000076.1 GCA_030694905.1 Eubacteriales bacterium
GCGCAGCAATCGGTATTTCATCTTCTCAAGAAATTGTGGACGAGTTTTTCTCCGCTTGCCTGCACTCGGGAAGAGCCACCTGGTCAAATGGAACCCGTGGCGCGATGCTGACTGTAGCTGATATTATTGATGACAAGGATAAATACGAAAGATACATTAAAGAGAAAACAATGTTCAATAATATGTTGATAAGGAGAGCCAATGCTTTTGTTAAGCGAGCTGACGAAATAGGATTGAAGCTGGTACCCTATAGAGACGGGTTTTTTATCAGTATTCCGTGTGAAAAACCATTTGATGTCAGTAAAGCGTTGATGGACGATAACCTGTTTGTGGTACCATTGGCGAAAGGTCTCCGATTCGCTGTTTGTTCGGTTTCTGAAGAAAAATGCTTGAAAGCACCTGAAATCATCAAGAGAAGTATCGAAAGAAATATATGATTTTCTAAAAAACATAGCCTTTTGGCTATGTTTTTTGATGCTTTATATAAAAACAAAAAGCATATATTGTTCTTGAATTAAGGACAATAATATTATATGATATATGTAAAGATATATTAATAATAGGAGGGATAGTCTTGAACGGCAAGATGAATGCACTAGTAAAAAAATACCCCGAGCCTGGACTTTGGTTGGAAGAGGTTGACATACCTGGATTGAAGTATGGAGAAGTGCTGGTTAAAATCCACAAAACGGCTATTTGCGGCACCGATTTACATATCTACAACTGGGACAAGTGGTCTCAGGAAACAATTCCTGTTCCCATGACAATAGGACATGAGTTTGTAGGTGAGATTATAAAACTGGGAGAAGGTGTAATTGACCTGAAAATTGGTGATATTGTCTCCGGCGAAGGGCATATAGTTTGTGGCAAATGCAGGAATTGTCTTGCCGGCAGAAGGCATCTCTGCAAGGATACAAAGGGAGTCGGTGTAAACAGAACAGGTATTTTTTCGGAGTATGTGGCACTGCCTGCATCCAATATCTGGGTTCCGATAGGAGACATACCAATGGATATCATCAGTATTTTCGATCCCCTGGGCAATGCTGTACATACAGCCCTTTCCTTTGATGTGTTGGGAGAAGATGTATTGATTACAGGTGCTGGTCCCATAGGCATTATGTCGGTAGCTATTGCCAGACACGCAGGCGCCAGATATATTGTTGTGACTGATATCAATGATTACAGACTCGATCTGGCAAAAAAACTCGGTGCTGATAGGGTTGTCAATGTGACCAGGGAAAATCTCATTGATGTTGTGAAAGAATTGAATATGAAGGAAGGCTTTGATGTAGGGATGGAAATGTCAGGCAATGGTAAAGCCTTAAGCGATATGATCGATCTGATGATTCATGGAGGGAAAGTGGCCATGCTAGGGATTCAAAGCGAGGAAACATGTATTGACTGGAACAAGATTGTCTTTAATGGCCTACATCTTAAAGGAATCTACGGAAGGGAAATGTATGAGACATGGTACAAAATGAACGCGATGCTGCAATCGGGTTTGGATGTTTCACCTGTCATCACACATCATTTCCACTATAAGGATTTCGAAAAGGCTTTTGAAATCATGAAATCCGGCAATTCCGGAAAAGTTATATTAGAATGGATTTAGGGGGAAAATATGTACAATGCATATAAAAGAATATATGAAAATCAATTGACTGAGATCAGAGACAGTGGGCTATGGAAAAATGAAAGAATAATCACAACACCTCAGAGCAGTAGAATTGACACAACGCAAACAAAAAATGCCTTGAATCTGTGTGCTAACAATTACCTTGGACTTTCCAACAATGAATTGGTGAGAGAGGCGGCTAAAAACAGCTACAATCAGTGGGGCTATGGATTATCCTCTGTCCGTTTCATTTGCGGGACGCAGTCTATTCACAAATCACTGGAAGATAAGTTATCTGAGTTTCTTGGAACCGAAGATACAATATTATACTCATCTTGCTTTGATGCCAATGGCGGGTTATTCGAGACTATTACATCAGAAGAGGATGCTATCATAAGCGACGAGCTGAACCACGCCAGCATCATTGACGGTGTGCGCCTGAGCAAGGCAAAAAGATACAAGTATTTGAACAATGATATGAAAGACCTTGAACAGCAATTGATACAGGCTGACAGGGATGGCGCGAGAATAAAAATAATTGCAACAGATGGCGTGTTCTCTATGGATGGGATAATTGCAAACCTTAAAGGAATCTGTGATCTCGCTGACCGGTATAATGCACTCGTGATGGTGGATGATAGCCATGCAGTCGGATTTGTCGGGAAAAAAGGAAGAGGAACGCATGAATACAATGGCGTAATGGATAGAGTCGATATTATCACAGGAACACTTGGCAAAGCTTTGGGCGGTGCCAGTGGGGGATATACCAGTGGAAGGAAAGAAATCATCTCTCTATTGAGGCAAAGATCCAGACCGTATTTGTTTTCAAATACCTTGGCGCCGGCAATAGCAACTGCATCGATGAAGGTTCTTGAGATATTGATGGAAAGCACGTCTTTAAGGGACAAGCTGGAACAAAACACCCTATATTTCAGAGAATGCATTAAAGAAATTGGATATGAGATTATTGAAGGAACCCACCCAATTGTTCCGATTATGTTGGGGGACGCGGTATTATCGCAAAAAATGGCAGAGAAATTGCTAGAAAAAGGTGTTTATGTCATAGGTTTCTATTTTCCTGTTGTTCCAAAAGGCAAGGCACGAATCAGAACGCAGATTTCAGCGGCCCATAGCATATATGATCTGGATTTTGCGTTAAATGCTTTTAGAGAAGTAAAAGCAGAGTTAAATATCTGAGAGTCATACCCTAATCATGCCTCGCTCAGCGAGGCTTTTTTTATTTTCGGAATGTATTGACTTATATATCTATATATTGTAATATATAGATATATAAATTGACAATAAATTAACAAAAGGTGGTTTTATGTCGGAGCATGGTGTTTTAGAAAATAGCACACTTAATGAATACAGTGAAATATTCAAACAGATGGGTCATCCTTCCAGACTATGTATTTTGGTGAATCTTATGGTACAAAAGGAAAGCAATGTTTCAAACATGCAAAACTGCCTTTGCGAACCTCAGTCAACAGTCTCGCAACACCTAGCTAAGCTAAAATCAGCAGGGCTTATTATGGGAGAACGAAAGGGCACAGAAATAATCTACAGAGTTTCAAATAATGAGGTTAGAAGTATAATTAAAGATCTGTTAACTCAATTGGGAAAAGGAGAATGCTTGATATGAAAGTAATTATTGTTGGTGGCGTAGCCGGTGGAGCAAGTGCTGCTGCCAGGCTGAGAAGAAATGATGAAAACGCGGAAATCATAATTTTAGAAAGAGGCGGATATATTTCCTTTGCCAATTGCGGATTGCCTTATTATATAGGTGACGTGATTGTAGAAAGGGACAGCTTACTGGTTCAGACACCTGAAGAAATGAAAGCTAGATTCAACATTGACGTGAGAATAAACAATGAGGTTTTAAGCATTAATAAGGAAAACAAAACCGTATCCATTAAGGATCTGATAAGCGGAAACATTTACGAGGAATCATATGACAAACTCTTGCTGTCACCAGGTTCAACACCTCTGAAACCACCTATTCCAGGTATAGATGCGCCTAATATATTTTCAATCTGGAGCATACCTGACACGGATGCTATTAAAAACTATCTAGATAACGGGAAAGCCAAGAACGCAGCTGTCATAGGCGGTGGGTTTATTGGAATCGAAATGGCGGAGAATCTCCTTGAATTGGGTCTGGAAGTTTCCGTTATAGAATTGGCAGATCAGGTTATGGCACCTTTGGATTTTGAAATGGCTCAAATATTACATCAACATATGAATATGAAAGGTGTAGCGTTGTACTTGAATGACGGTGTGAAAAGCTTCAGTTATGATAAAGGAAAGACCACTGTTATATTAAATAGCACTGCAACGGTAGAGGTGGATATTGTGATTCTAGCCATAGGGGTCAAACCTAATGGTGAGTTAGCCAAAAACGCCGGTTTGACTGTCAACAAAAGAGGTGGAATAGTAATTGACGAACATATGAAAACCTCTGATGACGACATATACGCTGTTGGCGATGCTGTAGAGGTTACTGACCTAATAAATCGAGTTCCTGCAATGGTTCCGTTAGCGGGTCCAGCCAACAAGCAAGGCAGAATAGCCGCCGATAATATAGCAGGGAAAGTAGCATCTTATAAAGGAACACAAGGAACATCTGTAGCCAAAGTGTTTGATATGACTGTATCGACAACCGGCACAAATGAAAAGACACTAATAGGTCTGGGCAAAGAATACGGCGTTGATTATCTGACAACCTATATTCATGCAAATAATCATGCTGAATACTATCCAGATGCTTCAAAAATCAGCATGAAACTCATTTTTTCTCCCTTAGATGGCAAGGTGATGGGTGCGCAAGCTGTTGGATTTGACGGGGTGGAAAAAAGGATAGATGTCTTAGCTACTGCAATCAGATTTGGTGGTACTGTTCATGATTTAACAGAGTTGGAGCTTGCTTATGCGCCACCCTACGGATCAGCAAAAGATCCGGTAAATATGTTGGGATATGTAGCCGAAAACATATTAAAAGGTACAGTTGACAATATACACTGGAGCCAATTGTCTTCATATGATGACAAGGACTATGCTATTCTTGATGTTAGAGATATAGATGAGGTGGTTACGGGTCTATATCCAGGAGCAATACATATTCCTCTCGGTAATTTAAGAGATAGAGTTAATGAACTTGATAGGAATAAACCGGTGATGGTATATTGTGCAGTTGGCTTGAGAGGATATATTGCAGCGAGAATATTGAAGCAATCTGGTTTTAAAGAAGTAAAAAACATCAGTGGTGGTATTGCGACAGATGATTTCGAGAATTACGAAACCAACAGCATGCTTCTTAAAAACTTATTGAGCAACGAAAAATCTAAAGATAGCGGTAATGGTGAAACGATGAAGCGAATTAATAGCATAGATGTGGAAAAAATTGCAATAAACTGCTCAGGTCTGCAATGTCCCGGTCCAATCATGAAAGTATTTGAAACTATAAAAACCATGAATCATGGCGATTTATTGGAAGTGACTGCGACTGATCTTGGCTTCGCGTCGGATATATCCGAATGGTGCAAGCGAACAAGTAACACTCTGGTCGATATAAAATCCGAAAATAAAGCCATAGCAGTGACCATCATGAAAGGACTGAAAGAGGATATTGTTCCTGAAGATGCAAATAACAAGACAGACAAGGCGATGGTTGTTTTCAGTGGTGATATGGATAAAGCCCTGGCCGCATTCATCATAGCCAATGGAGCAGCGGCAATGGGTAGAGATGTAACCATTTTTTTCACATTCTGGGGATTGAATGTACTTAGAAGACCTAATAAAGTAAACGTTAGAAAAACCGTTTTGGAGAAAATGTTTGGTTTTATGATGCCTAGGGGATCGCGCAAATTGACTTTATCAAAAATGAATATGCTTGGATTGGGTACAGGAATGATCAAATACATCATGAAGCAAAAAAACGTAGATACATTGGAAACATTGATAGACAATGCAATAAAGAATGGTGTGAAGCTTGTTGCCTGCACCATGTCAATGGATTTGATGGGCATTAAGCAAGAGGAATTGATTGAGGGAGTGGAGCTTGGTGGAGTTGCTACTTTTTTGGCAGCTTCTGAAAGATCAGACGCTACGCTGTTTATTTAACCTGATAATTGAATAAATTCAAAAAAAATGGGTAAATCATTAATATGGGTTTACTTATTTTTTTTTAAATATAATTTCACAAATACTAAAAAATGTTGTAGAATAATAGAGAATATTGGTTTTGGAGGGTAATATGAACTATAAGGACATAGAGGAATTCTTATCTAATCTTAAATCTGTTATGTCTTGCAGAATAATTGATGATAACAAAGGCAGCATACAGGAAATTCATATACTTGCGGATTCATCAAGAAATGTCAAGCAAATCTGCAGAGATATACAATCCGTTCTTATATCCCGATATCAAATAGACGTTGACTACAAAAAAATCAGTATAGCACAAGTCAATGACAGCTTTGCTTTTAACGGTGACTATCGATTGAAGATCAATTCGCTGTATTTAGAGAATAGACCCAACACTGTCAGCGTTAAGGTGGTATTACAGTTCGATGAAACTTTATTTGAGGCTACAGAAACCGGTCTCAAAACCGACAGGAATCTTATGCGGCTAAGCTCAAGGGCTACACTTAAAGCTGTTGAAAAGGCTTTGGGATTTGACGATTGTCTTCTTTTGGAAGACATAGAGAGTAAGGTTTTTGCTAACAAGGAAATGGTAAACTGTGCTGTCAATTTTATGTACGGTGGGAAAGAAATCGTGCTTTGCGGCAACAGCTTTGTGGAGCACTCAAAATCAGAAGCTGCTGTAAAAGCGACACTATGTGCAATCAACAGACGTGTGGCAAAACATAGTTCAGTAAATTAGATTTAAAAGACCGGCGTATCAATCTATCATTTTAAGCGAAGCGGATATAGCCTGCTTATATAGCGGATGAGCAGAGCACTCCAAGGAGGCTATATCATGAGAAAAATAGTAGCGGCTTTAACATCAATACTTGCTTTAGTTTTGGCAAGTGGCGCTGGATACAGATGGTTATAGAATAAGCTAATTGAATTCAAGCCGGTCTTTTATATATTTGGAGGGTATTTATGTCTGAGATACCGCAAAAAACCAAAAATTTCATATTTTCATTGGGTTTAACGGCAATATCGTTTCTTGCGGTTATTGTGTTTTATTTTGATGTTGAAAACTGGGGTATGGTAGCGCTATTCAGCCTATTCACAATAATTGCGGAGACTTTTTTGGTGCAGATTCCAGGAGTAGGCGCCATATCTGTATCATTTGCGATTACTCTGGCAGCTATCATACTTGGAGGCCCTTTATCAGCTATTATAGTGAGTGTATGTGGCATATTATTCAGTAGGCCTTACGTAGAAGGAAGAGGAAATGTGCATATATTCAACACACCAATTTATAAAACGACTTTCAATGTTGCACAAAACATACTTTATACCGGACTGGCAGCTTTGGCGTATCTATTGTTGCATAGTAGATTCTATTTTCTCGGGGAGCTTGATCCGGTTTCCATTACAGGGTCTATAATGACTTTTCTTTTAGTTAACACTTTGATTATGACGTTCCTGATTATTACTTTATCCGGAGGGAAATTTTTCTATATTTGGTCGGATAACTTCAGGGGAACAATCGTCAATGTCATGGCGGTTGGATTGTTGGGAGTCATAGTGGCATTAGCTTATGACAACTATGGCGCCGGTGCTGTCGTTTTGTTCTTCGTGCCATTGATGTTGTCAAGGTACTCATTCAAGCTTTACGTTGACATGAGGAAAAACTATTATGACACAGTAAAAGCACTCATTAATGCAATAGAGGCTAAGGATCCTTATACCAGTGGACATGCGAATCGTGTAGGGGAGTATTCAGTTGCGATAGCACAAGAAATCAATCTAAGCGCCAAACAGATTGAGATTATCAAAAACGCGGCGCTATTACATGATATCGGCAAGATAGGCATAGATGACAGGATTCTTAACAAACAGGAAAGATTATCCGATCTGGAGCTGGAGGTTATCAAGAATCACCCATCTATCGGTTATGACATCATCAAGGACATCGGATTTCTGAAGGATGTGATGAATATTGTCAAGCACCATCACGAAAAGTGGGACGGCAGTGGCTACCCACAAGGATTGAAGGGATCGGAAATACCTATTGAAACAACCATATTGACCATATCAGATGCATATGACGCAATGACAACTGATAGACCATATAGAAAAGCGCTCAGCTCCGAAGAAGCTATTATGGAACTCAGAAAACACACAGGGACTCAGTTTAATCCTGAGATAATAGACAAAGCCATTGAAACCTTAAGAAAAATCGATAATCACAGTATAGATAGTATTCAGAACACCATTGAAGGAATAGCTTAAATGATTCATGAATTGATTATAACCATCTTGATATCGCTGATTCTTGTAATACTAAGAAAAAGAAAAATCAGCAAACTGATTGATGTGGAAATCAAAGGATTGCCACTTTTTGCAGTGAGCTTTTTTCTACAGTTTGCAAGCGGAATAATTGTAAAAAATTTTAGTGGCACCACAATCGGGCAGTTCGTCTATGTATTCTTTCCTTACATACATAGCTTGTCTTATCAATTGATTCTGATCGGAATTGTATTGAACTTAGAAAAAAATTATATGAAGCTATTTCTGATAGGCACTCTGATGAATTTCACAGTTATTTTATTTAACGGAATGAAGATGCCAGTTAGGATACCTGCGGATTATCCTTTTTCGTGGGAAAACTATAGCTACCTGGCCTATGGGAAAGATTTGATTCACACAGCCCTGACCAAGGACACCAGATTGAAAATTTTAGCCGATATTATCATTTTAAACGACCCGTATCCCTTCAATAAAACCATTAGCATTGGAGATATATTCTTACTGATTGGATTTGGATGGTTCCTACAAGAAGAAACAAAAAAATCACCTTGAGGTGATTTTTTTAAATTGGCTTGTTTTCAACCGGACTTGACATGATGATATGGGTTTCTGTGTTGCCATATACTTGAACTTTACCAACCAAGACTTCCAGATCTGACATCTCTCTCAAGTTAGCTTTCAAAATCATGCTATAGGGGCCAGTGACATGATAGCATTCCACAATTTCCTCCGCCGCCAAGGCAAATGCGATAAATTCTTTCAGCTTGTCTGATTTCATGGCCACGTTGATAAATATTCTGATTGGTTTGCCGATTTTTACAGTGTTTATGATAGCCTTATATCTCTCGATGGTGCCATTCTCTTCCAATCTACGAACTCTTTCAGCTGTGGCTGGAGGACTCAGCGCGACAATCTTGGCTAAATCCTTCATTGATATTCTGCCATTTACCTGCATGATCTCTATTATTTTTAAATCGGTATGGTCCATATTTCACCTCATTTTAATAAGTTAATTGTTCTATAAAATATAATAAGTAAACAAAATATGCAAATATTACTTATATTATGCATTTACAAAAAAACAGTTAAATGATAGGATTAAATCGAATTCTTAACAAATTATAACATAATAAATTTAAGTAAATCAATGATTAAATTTATAATAATAATTCAATCTATAAAAAACGATTTAATTATTATGAATGATTCAATTTATCTTACAATATAAAAAGGATGGGAAAAATGAAACCAGTCAAAATTACTGAAACATCATTAAGGGATGGACACCAATCACTCATAGCGACCAGAATGACCACGGAAGAAATGATACCGATTCTGGAAAAAATGGACAAGGTAGGTTATCATGCTATTGAAGTCTGGGGAGGCGCTACATTTGATTCGTGTCTTAGATTTTTAAATGAAGACCCATGGGAAAGATTAAGAACAATCAGAAAACATGTAAAAAACACCAAGCTTCAGATGCTGCTGAGAGGTCAGAATCTAGTAGGTTATAGACACTACGCGGACGACACTGTTGAGGAGTTTGTGAAGAAAGCGATAAAGAACGGTATTGACATTGTCAGAGTATTTGACGCACTCAATGATCCTAGAAACATGAAGAAATCCATTGATGTAATCAAATCAGAAGGTGCACATTGTCAATGCGCCATATCTTACGCAACAAGTAGAGTTCATAATACAGATTATTTTGTCAATCTGATTAAAGAGCTGGAGTTGATGGGAGCAGACTCAATCTGCATAAAGGATATGTCCGGCATATTAAAGCCCTATGACGCTTATCATTTCATTAAGGAAATCAAAAAAGTATCTGATTTGCCTATAGAACTTCATAACCATTGCACAGGCGGTGTTGCCTCAATGACAATGCTTAAAGCGATTGAAGCAGGAGTTGATATCGTTGATACGGCTATATCTCCATTTTCATCAGGAACCAGTCAACCACCGACTGAGACAATTGTAGAAGCCTTAAGAGATACAGAATATGAAACAGGATTGGATATTTTAATTCTGGACCAGATAGCTGATCATTTCAAGATAATAAGGGACAAATACCTGGCGGAAGGCATCTTGAGCCCAAAAGTCCTGTTTGTTGAACCGCGTACACTCCTGTATCAGGTTCCTGGAGGAATGCTGTCGAATCTTGTATCTCAGCTGAAATCACTCAATGCCGAGGGTAAGTTCGAGGAAGTTCTGAGGGAAATACCTAAAGTCAGAGAAGATTTGGGATTTCCACCTCTGGTGACGCCATTAAGTCAGATGGTCGGGACACAAGCTGTTTTCAATGTCATAACAGGTTCCAGATATAAAATGGTTCCAAATGAAATCAAAAGCTATGTCAAAGGATTATACGGAAAATCACCAGGGCCTATATCAGATGAAATTAGAAAGCTGATTATTGGTGATGGTGAAGTGATAACCGTTAGACCTGCAGACTTATTGGAAAACGAATTAGAAAAGGCAAAAGCTGAAATCCCCGACTTATATGAATCAATGGAAGATGTGTTGTCATATGTGTTGTTTCCCCAAATTGCAAAGGAATTCCTGGAAAACAGAAAATTCAAAAGCTATGATAAGGCTGAAGGCTATATCGGTTGAGTAATAAATGAAAAAGCTGCAATTATGCAGCCTTTTTTTTTAGAGAAACTTCTCTTTGATTACCTTCCAATAGTTAAAGGTTCCCATGGAAATCATATTGACAAACTTTTTTGATACGAAAAAATTGGCATGAGTTACTTTTTCAAAATTCATTTGCTCACCATCAAGGCTGAAGACTACCTTCTCAATATACTTGTATTCGGGTACAATAATGATGTGCAGCTCAGGCGGTACAATAACACTTGAGGCCAGACACCTGTAGGCATTGGAATTCAGAGGCGCTATTGGGGTTACCTGTAGAGTGCTAAGGGCCGGATAAACCAGACTGCCACCTGCTGAATAATTATAAGCAGAGCTTCCCATCGGGGTTGAGACGATGACCCCATCGCCGCTGATAGTTTGCAGATGGTTATAATCTATAAAGACATCCAGATGGATTGTCTTTGTCTGATCACCCTTGATTGCTATATCATTTAGAGCATAGACAGTATAGATAACCTCCTCTGAACAAATCTCGCATTGTATCAGTTGAAGTCTGTTGATACTATAATTCCCATTGCTGTAATCAATCGCAAAATTTTCAATGTCCTTGGGTGATAATTCAGGATAAAACCCAAGGTTGCCTGTATTGATGCCTATTATTGGAATCTCTGGAAAATCATTGTGTCTTAGACTTCTTAAAAAAGAGCCATCGCCGCCTACAGAAATATTAAGCTCAGCATCGGGATCATATTTTTCAGATACCAAATAATCATACCTAACCAATTGCTTCCTAATCAGAGAGGCAATTTCTTTGGAATAGTTGTTGTCATTATTTATTATGTTGATAATTCTGCTGTTTTTCATATTTTCTCCAAATAGATTCTATCTTGTAGAGGTTATTATTCAGTTATATCATATATGATATCCATGTAAATATCAATTAGCACTTGCGTCAGATCAACCTTCATGGTATACTAACTCTAGACAAATGATAACAATTATCAATTATCAATTGATTATATAGGAGGAATTTAATATGAAATTTAATTTACCACAGTTACCATATGCTTACGATGCTTTAGAACCACATTTTGACGCTTTAACGATGGAAATTCACCATGGCAAGCATCATGCAGCTTACACCAATAATTTAAATGCCGCTTTAGAAGGCAAGGGCATTGATAAAACAATAGAAGAGCTTCTATCGGACTTAAGTGGCTTACCGTCAGATATTCAAGTAGCTGTTAGAAATAACGGCGGTGGTTTCTATAATCATGATATTTTTTGGAAAGGTTTGTCACCTGAAGGGGGAGGAGAGCCTAAAGGGGCATTGGCAGAAGCTATTGTTTCTCATTTTAGCAGTTTTGAAGCTTTTAAGGAAGTCTTTAGCAAAGCGGCTGCAACAAGATTTGGATCGGGATGGGCTTGGCTCGTCAAGAATAGTGATGGCAGCCTGGAAGTATTATCAACACCAAATCAAGACAGTCCTATCAGTGAGGGTAAAGTGGTTATATTGGGCCTTGATGTTTGGGAACATGCCTATTATTTGAAATTCCAAAATCGTCGACCTGATTATATACAGACCTTTTGGAGTATCGTGAACTGGGAAGAAGCAAATCGCAGATTCGAATCTCTATAGTTAACTCCTGCATTCAACAGAGTTTTACAGCAAAAAAGTAAATTTTACCCGTCAGCCCAATAATATAGGGGCTGGCGGGTTTTGTATTTTTCAGAATTCTTCCGTGTAGAATCGCTTTATTATTGTGTTGCATAGATATTGATCAGTGTTTTTGACATTTTATCTAAATAAATTCTTTATAATGGTTGCTATTATACATTTATATAATATATGATATTCATATCAACAGGGTTCTTGGTTTCAGGTGGTGTATAAAACGCCATCTGAACCTTAGAAACCGTTATCCAGGGACTCTACAGTGCTTATCTCCCACTTATAGAAGTGGGAGTCTTAGCACAGTTAGTCATCGGATAGAAGTGGGAGTCTTA
>JAUYTY010000077.1 GCA_030694905.1 Eubacteriales bacterium
TCGATACCTTTTGGCGATATTCGATTAACGCCAAATTGTATCAATCTTTGAGTGATTAGACATGATGACCTAACTGAAATCTATGATTTCTTAGTAGGTCAGAGACCGCGAAATCCAAATTTATAATTTGGCTAATGGAGCTGACTAATGTAGCCTGTAATAAGAACTCAATTTTTGGTACAAAGTAAACCCACTGATTTCAGTGGGTTTTAGTATTTTAAAATTTAATATATGTATTACTTGCGGACCAGTATCATGATGTTGCCGCCCCCGAGAGCCTGACTAGTTCCATTGTCGTAGACAACATACTCACCTGTCTCGTCTTCGGTCCAGATCCGTATGCGGAAGGTGTCTGCTGCACCGTCTTCGGCCCAAAGCATGAACTTATAGGTCCCCATGCCATTGATCGTGCCGGTGCCCTTGAACTGGGCGTTGGTGCCGGTTTTATTGACAACCAACCAATCATAAGAGGTGCTCTTGAAGACGAAATGACCTGTATTAAAATGAAATTCCGTATTGCCGGAGGGAACGGCCGCACCCTTCTGGTATCTTGAGATAAAGCCAAAGTTTGCTTTACCTGTCAGGTCAGGGTCGGCAGTGAAGGCACCAGCCGGAGAGTCAATCCAACCCCCTCCGCTGACAGACCCACCAGACGGATCGTAGACAATGACATAGTTGAAGGTCATCTTATCGGTGCCACCACGCAGCGGAACATCTGCGAGGGTCAGAGTCACCGGGTAGATACCGGGTAATGCATAAACATGGGTTGCCGTTAAATTATTGGTGCCGCTGGATACGTCCGTATAGGTCGTCGTGTCGATCGTCCCATCACCCCAATCCCATGTTGCCTCCAGGGTTCCGCCGCTCGTTGCATAAACCGCACTGGCAGATACCATCGCATTTTGAATATCGACCATGGCAGGGCTGACCTCCATGGAGACGATCCGGGAATTTTCGGCTATCTGTGCCGGGGAGGAGAACTCCGAGGTGTTCCCCGCGGGATCGGTTGCCGTGGCATGGATTGAGGCCTTGCTGCCCTCGGGGAATGGGATAGCCGTAATGAAAGTGACGTTTCCGTCTGTGTCGGTAGTGACCTCAGCGGAACCAAGATATCTGCGCTCCCCAATCGTGTGATTGTAGAACTCCAGGTGAAAAGACGTTTCAGGCGTGCTGTTGAGCGTGCCTTCGACGATCACGTCGGTCCCGTGGAAATAAGCGGACGTGAGTACGGGATAGTTCTGCAGGTTGTTGGGCCCGGTGTCCGTGTCCCGTGCGTCGTTGGCGGTTGGGCCATCGTCGCCCAGGTCGATGGCTCCTGCGGGCTTCGATACGGGCTGGTAGTATCCAAAAAAGTCGTTCTCCAAAATAACGGTCGATGAGGCAAGCCCGCTTACGACGACGCCTTTACTGTCCCCATCATAGTCGCAGTAGCTCAGATTGATGCGGTTGCCGATGATATGATTATCGGAAGAGGGGTCGATATCGTCGCTTGTAACATGGATCTGTTTTGTCGCTTCTTTCCCATTCAATCCTGAATACATTGCCGTTAGACTGTATCCGATAAAGTTACCTTGCCCGGGCTCATGTCCGCCGATCTGGTTCCTGTTTCCCGAAATGATTACGACGGCAGAACCTTTATTCAGGTAAATATCGTTGCCCAAGACCACGTTGTCATCGCCATAGATATTTACTCCCTGATACCCAGAGAAGGCGATGACGTTGCCTTCGCCTGGGCCATCCCCGCCGATGATCTGGTGCGAGCTATAGCTTAGACTTATGCCGTCCCCTCTGTTCCCAATATTCATGGGCCCCGTTAGAGTTTCAAGAATTCCCCCCAGATCGGGGATTATCCCGTCTACCTCGTCGGAGTGAAAACTGCCGATCCAGTTGCCTTGAACGATGTTAGACTCGGTGCAGTTTTTAATAGAGATCCCATCGCCAATGTTCCTTCCAATCCGGTTGCCCAGGATGCGGTTCCCGGTAGAGGCATCGATCACTATGCCGACATAATTCGGACGTGAGCGATAATTGTCGTAAAGATATGCATCGTTAATGTTATACCGAACTAACTCTGGTGTAATGCCGATGAAATTGCCCTGGATCAGGTTGCCGCCTATGCCACCTTCGATCCAGATGCCATTGGCATTCTGTCCGATAATGTTGACGTCGTCAGGCCCAGCGCCGCCAATCGTGTTGGCCCCGGCCTCGTCGAGGAAGACGCCGTAGAAATCATATATGGCACCTACTATAACGTCTCCGCCGATCGTGCTTCCGGTCACAACATTATTGACGGCACCCGCGCCCTGGATGCGGATATTGCAGTAGTTGTCCAGGGCTACAACATCACGGATCGTGTTGCCGTAAGCCTCAAGAATATGGATTCCGGTGTTGAATCCCTTTATCGACAGCCCTTTGACCGTCGACGTCGACCCGGCGCTGGCGAGTGTGAGACCTACAAAGTCGAATGAATGGGTGTTACCAGAAAATGGCCCGTTTAAGATAATGCCCGGCTGGCTGGTCCCATCGATCACCACCGGAGCTGTGATCGCGGGGAGCTGCGTCACGGGTTTAATCGTCAGATCGTCCCCGGGTATTTCGAATACAATCGTGTCAAGCCCGGGGGAGGCGTTGGCGTCCAGAATGGCCTTTCGCAGGCTGCCGAGACCTTCATCGAGGGTATTGGTCACCTTGAATAAAGGTCCTGCATTGGACTCAATACTGCCTTCAGCAGGGAGTGGTGTTAAAGTAAACCCGAATACCATAGCTAAAACAAGAAGTAGTAGGAGAGTTTTTTTCATAATCATTATAAATCACATTCCTTTCATTAAAAATCAACAATGATCGTATACTACATGCTTGATTGATCAGAGTAAAACTCTATGATCGATGATTGAATTTGTTATTTAATCTGGCTGACAATATCACCCGATATACCGGCAGACCGAGCAATTATATCGACTAAAATATCAACCACCTCCTCATAACGCTTTTCATCCGAAGTTAAACCAATTGCTGAAAATAACCATGTTGATAAGACATTCAATGAAAACATAGCTCCCATGATAACTACTGAAATAAGATCTGGATCCGGCAGTTGTGTTCCGATCTGGTTTATCCGCATATATTCTGCCAATTTACTGGTAGGTCTTTCAGAACATTTCGATAATAGCAGTTCGGGATTCATTCCATCTATTTCTGCACGAACAATCATCTTCATCGTGATTCTCGCATCTGGATCGGTTAAATAATGTAATAAAACCTCTCTAATTGATCCAAGTATTTCCGAATTCTTTTTACCGGCAGTTGGTTTCGCAATACTTGAAAACTTTTCGACTTCGATTTTCAGAACTTCCGTTGCCAAATCAGCATTGCTGCCAAAATATCGAATAATCAACGAATGACTGGTTTCCGCATGTTTTGCGATTTTTCGTATACTCACGCCATTGATTCCATGTTCGGCAAACAGTACACGCGCTGAGTCAAGTATTCTTTGCTTGGTTGCCTCAACCGATCTTTTATGTATTTCCATAATTCTTCCTCCATTCTGACTGTTATAAATGATGATGGCATGATTTATAAATTTATGTTTCCAACTGTTTACATAAATTATATTACCATTTGGTTACATTGTCAATTTGAGTTTTCATATGCAAACTTAATCGATAAATACAAATATAAAGGTTTTATGAGATATCTTTCTTTAGAAGAAAGATTATTTATGATAGTTATTGAATGATTGAAGCAATAATTGCCATCGAACTACTAACCTTCTGTTTGTGATTGTGATCTTCGAGCTTTAAATGTACCCTATTTCAAGGACATTTTGATTCTATAGGGTATATTATAGACTCCGGTACGCTTTTTAGCGATATTCGATTAACGCCAAATTGTATCAATCTTTAAGTGATTAGACATTAAGCATAAGAAAGACCTTTGGGTTTTTTTTATCCTATGGCTAACAGTGCTTTCTATACGTTACCTGCTTTTTCGAGTTTGAAATATGCTATAATGTATGTATCCCTCACTACTCTAGTTTGTGAAATAAATGAAAGGATTCTTTGATTATGATAAAAAAACTGACTCTTTCTTTAATTCTATGTTTATTGATTTTTCAGACACCGACATTTGCCAATGAAACAAAGCACCCCTCAGCATTTTGGCAACTGATTGAAAAAGAGCAAGCTGCAACTGCCGTTGGTAATGCATCAGAAAGCATTTCGGTTAAATTAGCCATTATTGCTCTTTATGACACATGGACGCCCACGAATCAAATGCGTCTGGAAGTCGTAACACCTCGCTATGAACACATAGCTAAAATTTATGAGAGTCTTAAGGACTATGAAACAGCTATAGTCTACTGGAAGTTGTACATCACCGAAGCCAGTCGGCTAATCGCTTTAGGGGTTTGGAATGATGACAGCATAAAATTTGCACAGAGTAAGATTAAGAATTTGACTTTCGATGTGGATTTATATGTTAAAGCGGATGATTTAGCCACTAGTACATATTATGGAGCAAAATTCGAACCGACGGCGGGCATCTATTTTGGGAGCGCATACGATTTAGATCCACAAATTAGGAGTTATAACTGGGATGATGTACGTAAAGTCTACCCTAAGAAAAATGCAGCTTATCTAATCTACCTTGATTGGAATGAACCCATTGCTCAATTTGACAGGTATTTCCGAGCAGCTGTTCAAGCTGGAAATGGTATTCAACTGGCATGGAACACTTACGATATCCTCGAAAACATCCAACAGTATGACTCTCATATCAATGAAGTGGCAAACTACCTAAAAGATTTAAAGGTACCTATTTTTCTTCGCTATGCTTGTGAAATGAACGTCAGTGAAAATGGCGAAAACCCTGCTATTTATGTGAAAAATTTCAGATACGTAACCGATCGCGTACGTGCCATTGCGCCAAATGTCGCCATGGTCTGGTCTCCAAATGATATCACCGATAACGAACGTTCCTTAGATTCTTACTATCCTGGCGATACCTATGTGGACTGGGTAGGTATAAGCTCGTATACGTCCTACTACTTTGGCGACAAAACTGACTGGGGTAGCCTACAAGAGTCCATTGACACTAATTTTTTTACTGGTCCTAACGCCAATCCTTTAGCAAAAATAGCTGAAATCATTGAAAAGTATGGAAACAGAAAACCTATTATGCTTTCTGAAGTCGGTATTGCGCACTATTCAAAAGTTGCGAAAGAAGATATGACAGATTGGGCGCTCATACAAATGGACCGCCTTTACCACTATGGTCCCATGATTTTCCCTCAACTTAAAGGCATTTATTATTTTAACGTGGAGTCCGATACGGCTACCATTCGCTCAAGCTATGCACTGTTTCTAAACAATGCAATTAAAAACAAATACAATGCCCTTGTCGCCAATGATTATTACCTTAGCTATGTCAACCAAAGCGCGACTTATCGCTACGCTAAAGTGGGGGCGATAAAAGACAAGACCTTTAGTACGAGTAACGATTTAGACCTGATGACGTATACGATTGTGCCTAACGAGCTAAAGCCTACAGTCACTTATGAACTAAACGGTAAAGTTCTTGCCACAATGACTGCCATACCCTATACCCATACAATTACAAATGCTAGTGTTAGCGTTGGTGAGCACACCTTAAAAGTAATCATCAAAGATTCTCAAGGCAATACGCTAAAAACTAGCGTTTATACCCTTTCAAAGACCCAAAATCGTCTAAAAATTGAAAAGGGCACATTTAATGTCATCAGCTTTTCTGATATGGCCAATCATTGGGCCCTTGCAACGGTTAATGAAGTCGCAAAACGCGGCATCATCGTCGGTAGCGCTGGCAGATTTAATCCAGATGCCAATATCACAAGAGCAGAAGCGTCATCAATCATATCTAAACTGATCGGCACCGACAAAACAGGCGTAGCTTCTAAAACATATAGCGATGTCCAGAACGACCTGTGGTATGCACCGTTGATCGAAAAGGCTCAAGCGTACTTAACCGGCTACGGCAATCAATTTTTCCCTTTAAGACAAGCGACTCGTGAAGAAATCATAGCCGCTATAGTAAACCTAAAAGGTTACAACATAAAAACTTTAAATGCTGAAGAAATCACCGCACTTAAAGCTCGTATAATCGATTTTAACGATGTCAGTGTAAGCTATAAGGATCATATTTTACTCGCTGTGCACTATGGCGTAATTGGCGGTTATCCAGATGGTAGCGTTAAACCTCTTAACCCCATAAAACGATCAGAAGTGACCACTATACTTTACAATAGCCTATACAAGTAGAACAGATAAGAAGGGACTGTCGCAAAACCGTAACGAAAATGGTTTTGCGACAGTTTTTTAACTTTATTTGATTCAAAACAGCACAAAAAACACAAAAGAACACATTAAAGTAAATCTTAAGAAAAACAAGTTATTATGTATATAAGAGGGTAATATGAGATGAAAATCAGAGCTTTTCAATGATGTATAAAGGAGGAAAAAATGATGAAAAAACATTCGGTATTTATTTTAGCAACAGTTATCGTTCTTGCACTTTTGGTCGTAGGATGTGCTCCGATCTCTGCACCCACGTATGTTGACTTATCTCCAAAGGAAGCCAAAGAACTTATCGACAGAACACCTGATTTAGTGATAATAGATGTATCGCCAAAGTATGACGAGGGTCACATCCCGGGCGCGATTAACTACTATTTAGGAGACGGCTCACTTGACGCTGCAATACCGACACTCGACAAGACAAAAACATATTTAGTTTATTGTCATGTGGATAGTGTTTCAATAGCCGGAGCATCTAAGCTGATTGAAGCAGGCTTTGAAAATGTGTATAGGCTTGAAGGTAACTATTCAGCCTGGGTGGAAGCAGGATATCCTGTAGAAAAATAGTTAATAGCTAGATCGGCGAGGAGGCTAATCCAATGGGGGCAGACAAATTTGTATGAAGATACATATCAATGAGTAGTTTTGTCCACAACAAGGGTTTCCATGCTTTTCACTGTCCATTCTATAGGGTACATTATAATCTGCTATTCATACCTTTTGGCGTTAATCCATACTTTTTGGCGATATCCATTAACGCCAAATTGTATCAATCTTAGAGTGATTAGCTATGAAGAGTTGGTGTTTCACTTTATAGACGGTAGAGAACTACCGTATAAGGTTTCGGGTGAACAGTAGACACATAAACCTTTTTAGGCAGAAGGTGAAGATTATAGAACCTCTTAAGAAGAAAAAAGGTGAAAAAATGGACTGTCGTTTTTTATGAATAGAAAAATAGATATAAAAAAATAGCCATAGGGATAGCTGATTTGTCGCTCTAAAGATCTTAAGTCAATTGGCTATTGGCTTCCAGCATTAAAAGCTCATGACCCATTGGGCATTGCAGTGTAACCATAAATCTTTCTTTGAAGGTGTTGAAAGCAGATGACAATCTACCATGAAAGACATCTTTCTTGGGTATTAAATTAAAATAATTTCATTAATGAATTCCTTGAACCAGACTGAAAAAAATGGTAAAATTATTTAGCTTATCAAATATCTATTCAAGGACTTATATGAAAAAATCAGTTCATTGCAAAGAAGATATTAATAAACTCACACAAATCATGATTTTTAAAGCAACGAAAAAACCGGTTAAAATTTCTGTCAAAACCCGATGGATACAAGCAGGCTGGTTTATGTGCGTTGCTTTTTTGTTGTTTTTTTCTTGGACATTCAGTTCTTTGTTACAGCAAAATCAAATAATTATTGAAAAAAATCAAATAATTGCCTCTTTGGAGAAAGAGAAGCAAGCTGTGGAAGAAGAGAACATTATTTTATTTGGTATGATTGAGGAAAAAGATACAATTATTTCAATCAAAACTGAAGAAATAGAACAAAGACTGGAGTCATTAGACGACTTTAAACAATATATCATGGAGTATGTAGGCTTGGAACAAGGATCTCCTGCAGAATACTCCGCAATAGCATCTCGTTCGGGAAGCGTTAGAGACTTTAATCTTGAACGAGGGGTAGGGACAGAGAATATCGATTTAGATGAAATCGATGAGAAACTGATTGATTTCCAACTTGAGTTATCTCAAAAGTTTACAGATTTCGATGTCTTGTTTGATGAAATAGTGGAGCGAATCGATTACATTGAAAGATTTCCAGATTTTTTTCCAACAGCAGGTAGAATTACTTCTGGATTTGCTTATAGAACCAATCCCGTAACTTACCGCTATGAGTTTCATAAGGGGATTGATATTGCCAATAATCGTGGTACTTCTATAAGAGTTGCAGGAGCGGGCAAAGTCATTGATGTATCATATGATTATCTATCGGGCAAATACATCGTCATCGACCATGGATTTGGGTTTACTTCACGGTATGCTCATTTGTATGAATTCAAAGTAGAAGTAGGGGAAGAGGTTGCAAAGGGACAAGAGATAGCAACTATGGGATCCACAGGTCAGTCAACAGGGCCGCATTTACATTTTGAAATCCATATTTGGGGAACCCACATCAATCCAACAAACATAAAAAATTATTTTGAGTAGGAGAAGAGCATGTTTAGAAGTAATACAAAAGAAACAATCAATTTAGATAAAGTTGATACCCTTATCAGTAGTAAAGTCATGATAGAAGGCAATATTAAAGCCACCGGGACAATCAGATTAGATTGTCAAACCACAGGAGATATTGAAGGCCAAGGGTTTATCATTGGAGAGACAGGTTCTGTAAAAGGCGATGTCAAATGTGATAGTATTATTATTGCGGGCAGGGTGGAAGGAAATGTATCTGCTGAGGATAAAATTCATATCAAAGCCTCAGGAACCTTAATTGGCGATATAGAAGTAGGTAGAGTGATTATTGACGAAGGAGCGGTATTTAAAGGTTTATGTAAAATGTTATTTAAAAACTTGGACAAATCTAATTCAGAAGACAAAGATAATAAGAATTGATGATCATAGAAAGAATGACTTTAAATCTGGATATTATATAAGGGGCTGTCGAGAAATAGCTCCCTGGACAAAATAGGATTCTCTTAACGGAGGGTCCTGTTTTTTTACAGAAAAAGTGGCAAAAATTGAGGCTGCGACAGGTAATAAGAAAATGGAAATCTTTAGGGAGATTTTTGCAGAAATACATGGACATCATGAGTCGGAAGAAAAGGTTATATTTCCATTGGTTAAAGAAAAAAAGATGAAAAGGTGATGGAAATTGCAGAAGAGATGATTGAAGAGCACACCCTTGTAAACTATCAATTAAGCGTTCTAGAAAAAGAATCAGTTGAGAACGAAACATGGGATGCCAAATTTAGCTTACTTAAAGAAGAATTGGATCATCAGTTGGAGGAAGCGGAAGAAGATTTCCTTTCAATGGCAAATAAATAAGCAATTGGAGCCTGTTTCTTATTTTCTTGCTTATTGCTTCCTTGATTGCAGGTTGCGCTCCATCAACTCAGCCTTCGACCACTGTAACTGAAGCTCCTGAATTGTATACCTCAGGCACATATACCGGAGAAGCTCAAGGTTACAGAGGAATTTTGCGTGTTGAAGTTGAGTTGGACAAAGACAGTATTGTCTCTGTTGAAGTAATTGAACATAGTGAATCAGTAGGAGTTATGATGATGTAGAAACATACAATATTCTAATGAGAAGCATACGAGGAGTTTAAAGAAACAAAAACATTTAGATATGATTACAAGTTTGCCTCCAGGTTTTTAATGCGCTTACATTAAAGAAAATGTCAATAATATATATAATAATATATATATAATTAAATACAATAATTAATTGACAATAAATCTTATCAATTATATAATTAAACACGGAATCAGGAAAAGTGTAATAATAAGAACTAAGGAGCATTATATGTTTTTTAAAAGAATTGAAACTGAAGGACTTTCACATTATTCGTATATGGTAGGTGATGGAGACGATATAGCGGTAATCGATCCAATGAGGGATATAGAGGTTTACATGCATGAAGCCAGAAAAGCTGGCATGAGGATCAAATATATTTTTGAGACTCACAGGAATGAGGATTTTATTACAGGGTCTATGGAGCTGGCTGAAAATACAGGCGCAACAATATTTATTTCTGACCATGAAGACCTGGGTCATGTATATGGCGAAAGAATTCGCGATGGATTCCAACTTGATATGGGGGAGATAAGTATAAAAGCTATTCACACACCAGGACACACATTGGGTCATATGAGTTATGCGGTGTATGAAGAGGAAACAGAGAAAGCCTATATGGTATTCACAGGAGATTGTTTGTTTATGGGGGACCTTGGAAGAACTGACTTTTATGGGGAAGAGAATCTCGAAAAAATGACAGGGCTTCTATACGAGAGCGTGTTTGAAAAGCTGCTCCCATTGGGTGACCATGTGTTGCTGTGCCCGGCCCATGGCGCTGGATCCGCATGCGGAGAATCAATGGATGAAAGACCTTACTCATCATTTGGTTATGAGAAGATTACCAATAAACCGATGCAAGTGAGTTCAAGGGAAGAGTTTATTGAAAAGTTTGCACGAATGCGAATCAAGCCGAGATATTTTGAGCGGATGGAGGCTCTCAACGTAAAAGGTGCGGATTTTATTGGGAATGAAGTTGTGCTTAATGTACTAAATGTAGATGAGGTAGCCAAAATGCAAGACAGTGTTCTTCTGATTGATGCAAGAACCAAAGAAGGCTATATTGGTGGACATATACCTGGATCAATTTATTTACCAAAGGGAAACCTTTCTGCATTCCTGGGATCCATATACTTACCTGAACAAAAGATAGCTTTTGTTATAGACGGAAAAGTGGGAGAGATGGAAGAAATCTACTGGTATTGTAGAAGAATGGGATTTGACAATATAGCTGGATACTTACCTGATAGCATTGAGATGTGGCAGCAAAAAGGCCATGAGGTAGATCAGCTTGATACTATATCCGCAAAAGATTATAAGGAAATGCTTAAAGAAGATGACTTTATACTCTTAGACATAAGAGATTACAACGAAATGGAAAAAGGAGATCCGGACAAGAATAAGGTGAGTATTCCCCTAAAGAGTCTCTATGAGAGCCTTGACAAGCTGGATAAGGATAAGACCTTTTACGTTCTTTGTGGCTCAGGCAACAGAGCGACGACAGCAGCAGCATACCTAAGCGTGAAGGGATATGATGTAGTCGTCATAACTGGTGGTGCTGACATGTATAGAAATCTCGAATAGTAACAACTTGATTTGCCTGCTTTTCAATATACTGGAGGATAGCCATGAGTAATGATGTGATAATTGTATTTGTGATACTTTTTGCCGCGGTTATTATGTTCTCATTGGAAAAAATCAGGAATGATGTGGCGGCCATTATTATAATGCTTTCCCTGGCGTGGACTAAAGTGATACCCCTGGATCAGGCATTTTCAGGATTCTCATCCAATGCTGTAATCTCCATCATGGGGGTTATGATAATTGGGTATGGAATTGAAAAAACGGGAATAATGGATAGCTTAGCACAGTTGATAATCAAAAAAACCGGAACTAAAGAAAATATAATTACTGCCACTGTTATGGCTGTTACTGGAATCATCTCAACATTTATGCAAAATATTGGAGCCGTAGCATTGTTCTTGCCGGCTGTAAAGCAAATCGGCAATAAATCGGGAATCAGTCATCAAAGACTTATCATGCCATTGGCATTTGCTGGAATACTTGGAGGAACTCTCACGATGGTTGCTTCAGGTCCATTGATAATCTTGAATGACCTTCTTTCAAATGGCGGGCATGATGGTTTCGGGATGTTCAGCGTAACGCCTATTGGATTAGCTCTCCTTATTGCGGGAGTATTGTATTTTTTCTTTTTTTCAAAGCTTGTCCTGCCTGGTGATGACGAAGAAACAGGCTTAAGAGAAGATGAGCTTCTTAATATATATAATCTTCCTAA
>JAUYTY010000078.1 GCA_030694905.1 Eubacteriales bacterium
GCAGGCATGAAAGAATTGGGCGATCTATTTGGATGCGGTGAGATATTCTTGCCCGAGTTGATGTTTGCCACTGAGGTTATGAAAGTGGCAACGGCTGAAATTGAAAGCAGGATGGAGCCTGGAGACATCAAGCCAAAAGGCATTATGGTTATCGGGACTGTTGAAGGTGATGTGCATGATATTGGGAAAGGCATAGTCGCGTCATTGATTAAGACCAACGGAGTCAAGGTGCATGACCTTGGTAGAGAGGTGCCTGCACAAGTTTTTATCGATAAAGCCAAAGAGTTGAATGCGAATTTTATTGGCAGCAGTGCTTTGTTGACCACTACTATGACACAACAGAAAAAAATTGAAGAGTTGCTGGAAAAGGAAGGGTTGAAAGGTAAAATCAGAACAATGGTTGGGGGAGCTCCTGTAACCCAAAGATGGGCTGACAGGATAGGTGCCGATGCTTATTGTGAAGATGCATCCGAAGCGGTCACCAAGATACTGGAATGGATAAATCAGATTTGATGGGAAATTTAAAGGAAAGGATGGTTAATATGGGAGAAGAGAAAAAGTATTTCACCCGTATGGGCGACGGTTCCATAGTCCATATGACCGAGCAGGAAATACGTCAAGACATTGAGGAAGGCATCCAGGATGCTGCTAAAAGAGGCAAGATAGATCCTTTGACTTTTGAGGAGAAGGAAAAACTGTATCAGATCATTACCATGCCGGGAAGCATTGTAGGTGTTGAACATGGCATGCAGATTGTGACATCGAATGACTCAGGATCAGATAAGATCAACACAAAATGCGGCATTCCGACATCAAGGGATGTCAATGCAATGATCCATGAGCGTCTGCTGGGATGTGATTCAGTTGACATAGGATACAGTGATTACAATTACAAAACGGTAAAAGGGGTTGCAAAACGAGAGGCATCTGTATTGAAACAAGCCCTCAATTATTGCACGATGCCATTGTTTTACGGAGCAATGCCAAATCTTGGGTTTTATACCAAGCCTGATGGTCCGGTGGATAACTGGGCGGTTCTTCTGCCTGAAGGGAAGATCAAGGAAGCTTTGGCAGCTCAGGAGGAAGCAGTGGACCATGCCGTTCGAGACATAGTCTATGTAGCAGAGCAAATGAATGACGTGGGAGCAGATGCTTTCATGCTTGATACATGCGGCGCTGCTGGCGATGCGGATTTTCTGGTTGCTCTGAAAGCGACAGAAATCATACATGAAAGATTCCCGGATATGCCTGTGGAAATTGGGATGGCAGGCGAATTTGTCCTAGGTATGCACGGAAAACTCAAGTATAATGATGTGCGTCTGGCTGGCCTTTATCCCCATAAACAGGTCAAGATGGTAGAGCAGGCAGGTGCCAGTATCTTCGGAGCTGTCGTCAATACCAATAGCAATAAAAGCTTCCCTTGGAACATTGGAAGGGTATGCACCTTTATAAAGGCTTGCACTGAGGTGGCCGATATACCGGTTCATGCCAATGTGGGAATGGGAGTATGTGGCATTCCTATGTGTGAAAATCTGCCTAGCGATATCGTCTCAAGAGCGGATAAGGCATTGATAGAAATCTGCAAGATAGATGGCTTGTAGATAGGTGTTGGAGATCCACTAGGAGCGGAAGCGACTCATGGAATCGTCGCAAGCATGGGCGGCGTGCGTACAGCCGGAGATCTGGTTATGCGCTTGCAGCTAGCTAAGAAGATGAAAATCAACGAGGCAAAAGCATATGTGGCGGAGAAGCTTGGTGTAAACCTGGAAGAACTATGTGATGTGGTTACAATGTCTGAAAAAAGAGAAGAAATGGGTCTTGGTTTGGCTCACGTGGAACCATGCGCTGAGGCTAATGCCGGAATGGCAGCCAAATTTCAGATAGCGAAAGCACTAAACATCAAAATCAATTCAGTGGAAAGATTTAAGGAAAGAGCCGGTCTGTCCGATGACTAACAGTGCTAAGACTCCCACTTCTATAAGTGGGAGATAAGCACTGTAGAGCCCCTGGATAACGGTTTCTAAGGTCAGATGGCTTTTTAAACGCCACCTGAACCCAAGAACCCTGTTGATAATATCTTTGCAAGGAGTAGGGATATTAGAACGGAACCAAATTAAATCTGAAGCGTATATTAAGAATGAGCTGGCAGAATTAGAACCTATATTTTTCCTGTCAGCTTTTTTGTGCATGGTGTCAAACATCTTACAGATGACTGGACATGAAGTATCGCTTTAGATATAATTAACCCTAGATAATTAGTAAATAGCTTCAAAGGAGTTTTTATGATTAATCTGATACTTCTGACCGGATTTCTTGGTTCCGGAAAAACGACACTATTGAATTCTTTGTTGCACAATTTCGAGAATAAAAGAATAGGCGTTATTGTCAATGAATTTGGAAAGGTAAATATTGACGCTGTTTTGACAAATCGCGATGGAATTGAAATGGCTGAATTGTCAAACGGGTCGATATTCTGTGCCTGCCTTAAAGGCAGTTTTATAAAAAGTCTTGTAAGCATGTCCAAATGTGACATAGACCATATTTTTGTCGAGGCGTCAGGCTTGGCGGATCCTGCCAACATGGCGCAGATACTATCTGCAATTTCCGGACAGGCAGAAAGGACTATTGATTATTTGGGTTCAGTTTGCGTAGTGGATGCGGAAAACCATATAAAACTCTTTGATGTGTTTCCAGCTCTTCAAAGACAGATAGAATACAGCAGTGTTTTGATCATCAACAAAAGTGACCTAGTGGACCAAAACAGGATTTTAGAATTAAGTAAACACTTGATATCTTTGAATCCTGATGCCCGCCAGTATGTGACTACTTACTGCAGACTTGATCTGACAGAACTGATTAAATTGCTGTCACCGGTGTCACTGCCTGCAAAGGACAGTTCAAACACAATTGAGAACAGACCAATGGTTATAACACTGTCATTTAAAGACTCAGTGAAGGAATCTGAGTTGAATTGTTTCTTAAAGGATATCGCAGTCTATACCTACAGGATCAAGGGGTTTGTAACAACTGAAAAAGGGCTGTGTGAAATCAGCGCGGTGGGTCAAAGATTTACAGTCAGACCTTTTGAAGGAAAGGTGGAACACCATGAGATAGTGCTGATATCATCAGTTGGCATAAAACTTATGTCTCTGGTAACTGAAGCAAACGGAAAATTCTTGAATGGAAGACTGTCAATATAAAATCGGATCAATAGGGGATGAGATTTATGTCTGAAAAGATGACTGAAACGCAAGTTAAGAGGCTTGTAGAGCTAAACGCCGATAAAGAGGACTTGAGCCGTAGCTTTGATTCGACCACAAAAAGAGATGATTTTTATCGCGAAAAGGAAAAATACTACGCCAGTGTCAATAGGAGAAAAATCATCGATTGTCTTAATGAAAAGCATGAGGTTACACTTGTAAAAGTCCAGAAACAGCTATCTGAATGGCTGACAGGAACCAAACACTACACTCAGGTGGTTACACCTGCCTTCATAACAAAAGAAATGCTCTCAAAAATGACAATCACCCCAGAACATGCCCTCTACAATCAGGTTTTTTGGCTAGATGCCAAAAAATGCTTGAGACCCATGCTGGCGCCAAATCTTTATGAATTGATGAGGGATTTAAAGCGTGTCGCTAAACAGCCTGTGAGAATATTCGAAGTAGGATCCTGTTTCCGAAAGGAAAGTCAGGGAGCTCAGCACCTCAATGAATTCACAATGCTGAATCTGGTTCAATTTGGCGGAATCGAGGAAGGCAATCAGATGAGCATGCTCAAGGATATGGCATCAGAAGCTATGGTTTATTTGGGGATAGAAGAGTATGAACTGGTTATGGAAAACTCAGAAGTCTATAATGTGACGTTGGATATTGTTGTAGGTGGGGTGGAAGTGGCTTCCTGTTCATTTGGACCTCACAGTCTCGATGAGAGATGGGGTGTTTTTGATGCGTGGATTGGAATGGGCTTTGGTATTGAGAGGCTGGCCATGGTCATGAATGGCTTTAACAATATTAAACGTGTGGGCAGAAGTCTGGCCTATTTCGACGGAGCAAGACTAACCGTTTGATCAGGAGAGATTGATAGATGAACACAGATACAATAAAAAAGAAAGCAATGAATGCAATATTGGAAGCGGATGAAGCCGAAGCTTTCAGAATAACAGATCAGGTGCTGAAGCTAGCCGATAAAGATACTTTGGACGCTTTGTTATATGGTTTTGGAGAGGGCAATCGGATGATGGGAGAGGCCTTTGAGAAAGGTGAGATTTCCTTGCCTGAGTTGATATATTCAAGCGAATTGATGAAGAATGCAATGGCTAGAGTTTTTAAAAAGATAGATATTAGAGAAATAGAGACCCTTGGCACAATTTTGATAGCAACAGTGGAGGGGGATATACATGACATCGGCAAAAGCATAGTTGCTACCGGTTTGAAGCTGGCTGGGTTTAAGGTGATTGATCTGGGAAGAGATGTCCCGGTTTCTGTGATAATAAATGAAGCGGAAGAACATGATGTGGATATAATAGCTACCAGCGCTTTATTGACAACCACATTGGGAGAGCAGAAAAAGCTAGAATTTGCCCTGAGAGAACGGAGAGTCAGAGAAAAGTACAATACAATGGTTGGAGGCGCTCCATGTACAGCAAGATGGGCGAAGAAGATAGGGGCTGACGTCTATTGCGGCGATGTATCAGACGCTATAAAAAAAGCCAGGGAGCTGATGAAAAATGGCAAATGAAAAAAAACGCTATTATCGCAAACACGTTGAACTTTACCCATTAATAAATAAGATGAAGCTCTGGCCATCCCGTAAGGGCATACTCCACGGAGTCAGAGCGATTGATTTGCGTGGTGACTATATTGAAATCACCACACATTGCAATGAGTTTTTTAGAATATACAATTCCAAAACATCCAGGGCAGCCCGTTGGATCAGAAACAAATGGGCCGGTCAATCATGCAAGGTCTGTAAGGTACCACAATGGAAATTGGACAAATATTCTAAAACCTTTTTCTCACAGCATTACGGAACAGAATTGATAGACAACAATCCTGCATTGAACAATAAAAGCCCGGAAAAATTGGGGGAATAACAGTGACTAGACTAAAAACAGAATGGATAGATGAGTTGATCAATAATATAATGACGAATGAACAGAGATTGATAGACTTGACAGGCTATAATTATTTGGAATTTGCGGCACATGCAAATCATCTGTCACAAGACGCTGTCAAACAGGCTGGAGTTTGTGAACTTGTTGCCGTTGTGCCAATCACATCTGGTCTTGGGGTGATAGGCAGATTTTCTGAATCAGTTGCGGCTATCATCAGGCAAGCCGGATTCAATTCTTTTGTGACTGAAAATACGGACATAGATGGACTATATGAGTCACGTGCTAGAAATGCCACTATGGTATTCTTTGCAGATGACAACAGATTTCTTGGATGGCATTTCAGCAAAAACATCATCAGTGACAACAATATCAGCACGGCAAGGGGATATGTCGAGGCTTTGGAATGCGCAGCAGGAAGCCTGAATGATAAAGCGACGCTTATTTTAGGGTGTGGTGTGGTGGGCTATGAAATAGCAAAATACCTTAAGTCCAAAAATGCTATCCCCATAATATACGACAAGAATCATGAACTGATGAAACGTATATCGATAGAGTTGGATTTGCCTGTGCTCAAGAACATAATGGAAATCAAAAGCTATGATCTGATAATGGATGCCACCTCTGAAGGAGAATGGATACACAAAGGCATGCTTCAGGATAAGGCTTGGATATCATCACCAGGTGTACCACTTTCATTGGATGATGAAATGAAAGTTATTTACGAACATAGAATCATACATGACCAGCTGGATATAGGCACCCTGACAATGCTTGGGGAACTATGCCGTTGAATAATAAGGGGAGCGGATCGGATGGATCACATAGACTCTAACTCTATGCAGCCGAGTGAGACTCTCGGGCTCCTCGCCAAAATTTAGGCATTTAGTATAGTTTAGAAAGTTGAGATAAGAGATGAAAGCAATCAAAAAAGCATTGAATGGTGATACTCTAAATAAAAAAGATATTATAAGTCTTTTATCCGTATCCAATTCATTTGAGTTGGATGAATTGTTTAGTGCTGCCAATACAATTAGGAACAACTATTTTGGCAACAGAATATTCTTATATGGATTTATCTATTTCTCCACCTTTTGCAAAAATAATTGTAATTTTTGTTATTATAGAAGAGCCAATTCCATCGAACGCTATAGAAAAAACCCTGATGAAGTGGTTCTTCTGGCACAATCGCTCGCGGAGGCAGGTGTCAATCTGATTGATCTTACAATGGGGGAAGACCCCCAGTATCATGAGGAAAATTTTGCCCGTGTTATTGATATAACAAAAAGAATAAAGCAAGAAACCGGTTTGCCGGTGATGATTTCACCTGGTGTCGTGTCAAATGACATTATAAGTCGATTTAAGGCGTTGGATGTGGAATGGTATGCTCTTTATCAAGAGACACACAACCGCGCACTTTATGACCAACTGAGGATTCACCAGGACTATGACAGACGTATGGACGCTAAGGTATTTGCCCAAAAGTCAGGAATGCTGTTGGAAGAAGGAATTCTGGTTGGTGTTGGTGAGACAATCGAAGATATTGCAGACTCAATTTTAGAAATGAAACAGCTTGGTGCCAGTCAAGTCAGAGCAATGGGCTTTGTTCCACAGAAGGGAAGCCCTATGGCGGATTTGCCTCTACCAGACAAGCTCTTGGAGCTTAAGGTTATTGCCGCACTCAGATTGACTCATCCAAAAGCTCTCATACCAGCCTCCCTGGATATAGAAGGTATAAAGGGATTGGGTGTTAGATTGGACGCGGGTGCAAATGTGGTAACATCAATTATTCCACCAAACACCGGATTGGTTGGTGTGGCTCAAAATACCATGGATGTCGATGCGGGTGGCAGAACTGTTGGCGAGATAAAAGCCATATTATCTCGAAAAGGTCTGCAGCCAGCTACTGTAGAGGAGTATAGAAATGTCCTTGAAAACTTAATGGACCATCAAGCCAAGAGGGTAAGATTATGAGAACCATAGTGATAATTGGAGGCAAGCTTCAAGGCGTAGAGGCTTGTTATCTTGCAAAAAAGGCTGGAATAAGGGCTATTCTAATTGATAAGAATCCAAATGCGTTGGCTTCCTTGATGGCTGATGAATTTATAAATAGTGATATTTTCGAACCAAGCGATGATTTAATAGAATTGTTGAAAAGGAGCGATCTGATACTACCGGCTTTAGAAAATGACAAAGTTTTAGATTACATTGAAAATATTGGACATAAAGAAGGTCTAAATATTGCCTTCGATTTTAACGCCTACCGTATTTCTTCATCAAAAATTTTATCCGACAAACTTTTTAGCAGCTATCATATTCCAGCACCAGTTTATTACCCTGAGTCTAATCCACCATATATTCTAAAACCAAATAATTCAAGTGGCAGTGAAGGGGTGCGACTGGTCAAAACACGGGAAGAGCTAGCTATCATTTTGAAGCATTTATCTTGTCCCGAAGAAATGGTGGTACAGGAGTATCTCGAAGGAGACTCCTATTCCATAGAAGTCATCGGGAAACCCGGATTTTACAAAACCTATGAAATTACGCAGATTCATACAGACGAACAATACGACTGCTGCCGAGTGACGACACCCTGTGATATCGAGGACTCAATCAAAGAAGAACTGCGGCAGATAGCCCAAAAATTAGCTCAAGCAGTAAATTTGAATGGAATCATGGATGTGGAAGTGATAATGAGCAAAGGTATACCAAAGGTTCTGGAAATAGATGCAAGGATTCCAAGCCAAACACCGACAGCTGTTTATCATACAACCGGTGCAAATCTTATTGATGAGCTATGGCATCTATTTTGTGAAGGAATCTTACCCTATAGAAAACTAAATGAAAACCGGTATACGATTTACGAACATTTATATGTGATCAATGGCATGATCAAAGACGTTGGAGAGCATTACATATCTATCAGAAAACCATTGTCGCATTATAAGGGTTATTGGGGAGCAGATGAGGCAATAACGGACTTTAAACCAGGCGACAAAGAATTGGTAGGTACATTTATATATAACGGTAATACTTTAGAGGAAGTCATTCAAAAAAGATCTCGGGTAAGAGAGGAACTGAAGATATGTATAGGGAGGAATTAGGTATGATCGTTAAGGAAATGGAAAAGAATTTCTATAGATTCATTTTCGGACCAAGAAAAAAAACAAAATTCGGATACAATTTTTATGTTCTTGTAGATGGAAACCAAGCACTGATGATAGATACCGGATTCAGGGAGCATGCATCTGAAGTCAAGGAATATCTTGCTCACAAAGGCATCACAATCACAAAAGTCATATTCACGCATTTCCACCTCGATCATATCAATGGTTTGAATGCTCTTGATAAAGTCGATATAATCGGCAGTGATTTTTATCAGGAGGCATTAGACATTTATGTGGACAAAGAAAAGCAATCATTTTATCAACCCACCATATCAATTCATGATGATTATGAGTTTGAATTTGGCGGTTTTAGGATTAAACTGATGAAATCACCAGGTCATGCCCAATGCAGCATGCTGACATTTATCAACGACAAATACCTGCATGTGGGAGATGAACTGATGTTTTCCAATGAAGGTCTATCAGTCATTCCACTGGTGGGAAAGACTAAAATAAAAAGACAATTGAACTCACTTGAGAATCTGAAAAACTATGCACAATACATCATATTGACCAGTCATGGAGAAACCAATCAAGATTCAAACGAATTGTTGAAACAGATAGATCATCGAATCAAATATCTGAGAGCCATTGATGAAAGTCAAGAAAAAATATCCTTTGAACAGGCTATAGAGGGTACTGGCATCGATTTTCTGCATCCGGAGTGGCATGAGACCATCTATGAACTATAATCTCAAACTTTTTGATAATTTTATCAAATAATGCTATAATGACGTTAGCATTAAACGTTGGATCTGTCAGATATTGACATCACACTGATGACATGTTACAATAACTTAAAAGTTCATAATACGCACACAAGTTCACATAATGAACAAGGAGAAATTATGGATGATAAGCTTACGGCCATCGGTAAAACAATCGAGATCTTAAAGGCAATTGCCAAAGAACCGTACACTTATAGCGCTCAAGAATTAAGCCATATATTGAATATTAATAGAACTACTGTTCACAGAATTTTAAATGAGCTTGAGCAGGAAATGTTTGTTGTGCAAAATAATATGAATAAAAAATATACTATTGGACCCTCTATGTATCATATTGGGTCCAAATATTTATATAGAAACAGCAATTTTCTGGAAATAAGAACTATTGTTGACAATATTGCTGTGGCAACAAAACAAAACGTAGGTTATACAGTCATTGAAAATGATAAGATCATCAACCTCTATGAATCAGAGATAGCCATGCCGGTCAGAATAACCTATCAATACGGATCTTACTTTCCGATAAACCGTGGTGCATACGGTAAAACAATCATGGCATTCTATAAACCACTGGAAAAACTGGAAGAGATTGTAAGATCATCAAGACTTGAGAGAACCACTCCGAACTCAATAATAGACCCTGAAGAATTATTGTTGGAATACAAGAAAATAAGAGAACAAGGCTACACAATCAGTGATGAAGAAAACCTGCTTGGAGCCTTGGGTATTGGTATACCTATCTTTAATTCAGAGGGCAGGATACATGGATGCATTGCTTTGGCCGGTGCAAAAAGCATGATGACCGAAGACAGCATCTCGTTTTACATTGGAGCGTTAAAAAAAGGTGCGAGAGAAATCAGCAAATATATCGTGTGAAGGGAGGGTTGATGAAGCATCTTTTTAGATAAAATAAAATATTATAGGAGGATTTTATGTCAGAACCAACAGTAGTAGTCAAAAAGAAATCAAAAGTTCCACATACCTACGTTATACTATTCACAGTTATTATTATCATGGCAATTTTGACTTATATCATACCAGCAGGTGAATATGACAGGATGCAAGATCCAGCCACAGGTAGAACAGTAGTTGACCCTGATTCCTTCCACGGTGTGGATCAGAATCCTACAACCCCATTTGACCTGGTTCAAGCTGTTCCTAAAGGGATGAACGCAGCAGCCGGTATCATTTTCTTCATCTTCATCATTGGTGGAGCATTCCAGATCATAGCTGCAACAGGCGCCATTGAAGCGGGTATCAGCAGGGTTGCTGTTAAGCTGGCAGGTAAAGACATTTTGATGATTCCAATTTTTACTATTGTTTTCTCTATCTTTGGTGGAACCATCGGTATGGCAGAGGAGGCAATCGTATTCGTTCCAATTGGCATCGCCCTGGCAAGAGCTTTAGGATATGATGCTCTTGTGGGAACGGCAATGGTTACTTTGGGAGCCGCATGTGGATTTACATCAGGTTTCTTAAATCCTTTTACAGTAGGGGTTGCTCAGGGAATTTCAGAATTGCCGCTTTTCTCAGGTATTGCATTCAGGCTTGTAATCCTGGTAGCAATGTTGATTTTAGTTAACATCTATTTGTTGAGATATGCTAAAAAAGTCAAAAATAATCCGGAAATTAGTATTATAAGAGAACTGGAATTGGAAGAATCTGATCATAAAATTGACTTGTCAAATCTTCCAGATCTTAATTCACGCCACATCGTGACTTTATTGCTGTTTGCAGCAGGTTTGGTAGCTATAGTATATGGCGTTTTCAAGCTTGACTGGTATATCACTGAAATTGCAACTGTATTCCTTGCAATTGGTATTATTGGCGGTTTTGTTGGCAATTTGGGACCGAGCAGAATTGCGCAAGAGTTTGTTATTGGCGCAAGAGGCATCGTATTTGGCGCATTGGTAGTTGGTATTGCAAGAGGTATTTTGGTCGTAATGACTGATGGTTTCATCATTGACTCAATCATTCACGGACTGGCTACAGGAATCAATGCTCTGCCTACTTCAATAGCCGTTCTTGGCATGTACGTCGTCCAAGTGGTCATCAATTTCTTTATTCCATCCGGTAGCGGACAGGCAGCAGCAACTATGCCAATCATGGCACCTCTTGCTGATGTTCTTAGCATCAACAGACAGGTTGCCGTTACAGCTTTCCAATTTGGAGATGGTATCACCAACTCAATTATACCAACGTCAGCAGCATTGATGGGTGTTTTGTCAGTTGCTAAAATTCCATATGAGAAATGGTTCAAGTTTGTTTATCCGGTCATGTTGATCTGGTTGAGCATGGGTGCTGTTTTCTTACTAATTGCGCACTTTATTGATTACGGACCGTTTTAAGGGGGAGTGATCATGTTGGACATCACTAAATTTTACACTCAGGATGAAGTGGTCAAATTGACACAGAACCTTGTCAGAATTCCCAGCCACAAGGACGTTCCAGGAAGGGAAAAAGAAGTATCTGATTATATTTACAGGTTCTGTAGAGACAACGGACTTGAGGCTGAGCTAAAATCAGTTGATGGCGAAAGAAATAATGTATACATCTACTTAAGGGGGACAGGTGCGGGCTCTACTTTGATATTGAACGGACATACTGACACCGTTCCACCCTATGAAATGATAGTAGACCCCTATAAGGCTGAGATCAGAGATGGTTCCATCTGGGGTAGGGGTACAAATGACATGAAAGGGGCCGTGGCATGTATGATCATGTCTGCCCTGGCTCTAAAAAGATCCGGTGTCAAATTGCCGGGAGACATTATTGTAACTGCAGTCATCGGTGAAGAAGAGGAAAGTGAAGGAACTGAGGATCTGGTTCTCTCAGGCATCAAAGCAGATGGTGCAATTGTTGGCGAACCGTCAAACTATGAATACGCAATCGGGCATAGGGGACTGGAATGGCTGGAAGTAATATTCACAGGCAAGACAGCCCACGGTGGCGTACCTAATGAAGGAATCAATGCCATATCCAAGGCAGCCGATTTCATCAAGGTGGTTGAGAGAGACATTATTCCAAAGCTCGAAACCAGAACCAATGAGTTTATGGGACCTTCCGTCATGAACTTCGGTAGAATCGAGGGTGGCACACAACCGTCGACAGTGGCTGATAGCTGTTCTCTGAAAATTGACAGAAGATTTATAGTTGGAGAAACAGTTGAATCGGTATTACAGGAGTACTATGACGTGTTTGAACATATCAAGTCATATGACAAGGATTTCAAAGCCGAGCTGATTAGAATGGAATCAGGTCAGATGAAGCAATTTGACCACATCTATCACTTCACCGAACCCGACACCAAAATCGTCAAAACTGTAGAAAAGATACTACAGGCACATCTGAACCACAAGCCTGAAATAACCAGAAAAAGAGGCTGGACAGATGCTGCCACACTATCATACTACGGAAAAATACCCACCGTTATTACAGGCCCTGGTAATATCAGCTATTCCCATAAAAAGGATGAGCGAATTCCTATTATTGACTTGTATAACTATGTAAAAATCTATAGTGAAATTGCTATGGAATTCTGTGGCTAAACCATAACCAGGCAGCTTAGCTGCCTGGTTTATTCTTTCAGGAGGTTTAAGTGAAATCAATAAAGATAACAAATGGACTTGTACCGGATTTTGAAAAAATGTTAATGATTCAAAAGGATATGCTGCTGGAAGAAGGCAAGATATCGCAGATTGGAAGCATCTCGAAAGACGCGGATATCATTATTGATGCAAAGGGTAGAATAGTGTCACCGGGATTTATCGATATCCATATGCACGAAGAAGAACTGGATATGAAAGAAAAAGATCCCTACTTCATAGCCTATTATGAATTGAAGATGGGCGTCACCACCTGTGTTGGCGGCAATTGTGGCGCTAACCGACAAAGTGTTGAGGACTTTACCGGCTATATATTAAAAAATGGTGCACCGGTCAATTATATGATGTATTTAGGTCATAATTTCTTAAGGAGTGCCGTGGGAATCGAAGATCGGTATAGGGCATCAACGAAAAATGAAATTGAGCAAATGAAACAATTGGTAAGAAAATACGTGCCCACTGGTATTGTAGGCATTTCATACGGTATAGAATACTCGCCGGGTGTTGAGACTGAAGAGATAGTCGAACTGGCGCAAATTCTTGATTCGGATAAGTATCTATTATCGGCCCATTTCAGATCAGATGTGGAAAAAAGCGTTGAGGCCATTACAGAGCTGATTGAGGTCTCAAAAATGTCTAAGCTCCCAATGCAGATTTCACATATTGGTAGCTGCAGCGCCTATGGATACATGGATCAGGGCTTAAAAACCATCATAAAAGCCAGAATGGAAGGAAGCGACATATTTGCCGATTGCTATCCCTATGATGCTTTTGGCACTTTCATAGGATCTGCAGCATTTGATGATGGGTGTTTTGAGAAGTGGAACAGGACCTACAGTGACGTATTGCTGACAGAAGAACCCTTCAAGAATGTGAGATGCACCGAGGAAATCTTCTTCAAAGCCCGTAGGGAGTACCCTGATATGATAGCTGTGGCATTTGTCATGAACGAGTCGGAGATCATTCAAGCGCTTCAAGCCCCATTTGTCTTCGTTGGAAGTGATGGCGTCTACAGAAAAGACAGCGGACACCCTAGAGGAGCAGGCAGCTTTCCAAAAGTACTCTCAAAGTACGTTAGAGAGAACAAAAACCTTGATATGGTCGATGCCTTGTGGAAAATGACTCTAGGTCCTGCAAATAGGCTCAGACTCTTCCAGAAAGGTGAAATAAAGGTTGGAATGGATGCCGATATCACCATATTCGATCCTCAAACCATCAAGGATAATGCGACCTTTGAACAACCGACATTATCCCCGGACGGAATCAGTCACGTGATTGTAAACGGAGAGATAGCTGTTGAGAACAATCAGGTAAAGAATGGAAGATTGGGTCAATTTGTGAGATATAATATCAAATAGGAGGATTTTATGAAAGAGAGAATTAAAGAGCTGGCTGACCAGCTGGAAAGGGAATTCATAGAACTAAGCGATGAAATATACAAAAATCCTGAGCTGGGCTATGAGGAGTTTAATTCATGCAGATTGCACGAGGAGATACTTGAGAAGTACGGTTTTAGCGTAACCAAAAAATACCTGGGTGTGGATACCGCTTTCAGAGCTGAGTATATATCCGATAAGGAAGGTCCGACAATAGCTTTCATGTCCGAATACGATGCCTTACCGGGGATTGGGCATGGATGCGGGCACAACATATTGGGAACAACCAGCACAGGTGCGGGAATCATATTGAAGCATCTGTCAGATGATATAGGTGGAAGGGTAGTGGTTTTCGGAACACCTGCCGAGGAAACGAGTGGTGCAAAGGTATTGTTTGTCGAAAAAGGCGCTTTTGATGATGTGGACGTGGCCTTGGTCGCTCATCCCAACATGTCTTATAATAAAAGCGGGAAATCATTAGCCCTAGTCGCCATCCAATTCGAATATAAGGGAAAACCGTCACACGCCGCATCTTCCCCGGAAAAAGGAATCAATGCTTTAGATGCGGTAATCAACACCTTTAACAATATCAATGCATTAAGACAGCAGACCTTGCCAGAAGCAAGAATACACGGGGTCATCAAAGACGGTGGCAAGGCCGCCAATATCATTCCCGATTACTGTATGGCACAGTTCTATGTCAGGGCACAGACCAAGGGCTATCTCAATGAATTGGTTGATAAGGTAAAGCGTTGCGCGGAAGGGGCTGCTTTAGCTGCAGGCGTTGAACTGACCATATCCAATTATGAGTATCCATATGACAACATGGTGACCAATAAGACCCTGTCCGAGGTGTTCACCAGTCACCTCAAAGAATTGGGAATTAAAAAAATACTCGAACCGAGACAATCCTTCGGTTCAATAGATGCCGGAAATGTCAGCCATATCTGTCCTACAATACATCCCTATTTTGATATTGTTGGCGATATCAATGTCGGAGCACATACAGTCGAGTTTGCAGAAAGCACAGTCAAGCCGTATGCCTATGAGAATATGATGATAACGATCCAGGCATTGGCAGCGACTGCGGTTGATGTGATTGAAAACAAGGACCTTCTTAATAAAATAAATGAAGAGTTTAAAAACGCCGAAAAGTAAATTTGATTCATTAAATTACCATTTAGTATTTATTTTTGCATGCTTATGGTGTATAATATAATCAAAGCTAGAGCGAAATGCAAAAAAATATCTGAAAGGTGGTAGTATTAATGAAAAGAATATTGTTGCCAGTAGACGGCTCACCGGGATGCCAACAAGCGCTTGCTATTGCAGAAGATATTGCAAAAAAATTCGACAGCACGATAGTAGTATTTTACGTGTTTGATTTGTATAGGATTCCAAATGAGTTGGAGTATGCTGGATATATCGAAAAAATGTACGACACAGACAGCAAAAAAGAATTTCTGGAAAAAACAGTCAAGTATTTCGAGGACAGAGGCGTTAAGGCTGAATCCAAACTGATCAAAGGCGACCCACCGTCAGACATCATTGACGAGGCTGACAAGGGTGAATACGATTTGGTCATCATGTGCTCACGTGGCATGAGCCCGGGTAAGAGATTCTTGCTAGGTAGTGTTACAAGCAAAGTGGTACACCATGTCAAGACACCGATTTTGGTTATTAAATAGCAAAATTTGAATACTGTTAAAGAAGCCGAGGATAAAAGTCCTCGGCTTTTGCTTTTAAAATATAGTTTTATTATCATTGATAGTTATTGATATAACAAAAGTTAATAAGTCTGATGAAAAATATTTATTATTAAATAATTATAATAAATATATATAAATTCATTAGAAACTGAGTCAGAAAGATCAGCTCATCAGTGCGTTCAGATGATTTACCGGAAAAGCAATAGAGTCTCAAAACACTTGATTTGACTGATGAAGGGCAGAGAATCTAAATGGCATTCAGTAAGAAGAGGATAAAAATTCTTCGGTTTTAGTCTTTCGAAAAACACACTTATGATTACAAGTGATAATAAACTGTATAATAAAAGTTAATAATTTAGTATAAAAGTATTAATTATTAAATAATTGACATAATATTCTGTACATTTTTTTTAATTATGATATAATTTACTTATGAAAGTGAAGTGATTACAAATTGGCAAACTCAATGAAAATTGAGGACGCAAAGTTGTGAGTCTAAGATATTGTACGTTTCTAGTTTA
>JAUYTY010000080.1 GCA_030694905.1 Eubacteriales bacterium
TGCTGGATATACTGGATACGCCAGTCAGTCCGGAGTTATTGCCACCGGACAGCGAAGGTAATATAACACAGAAAACCGAAGACTTGCTGGGACCTTACGAGCTGCATGATTTCTTTTTGTACCATACCGTGAGAAATGGCATGCAACCGTCAAAATTGCATTGCATTGCTCAGACGACATTCAAAGACCAATACACAAAAGAGTTTATTTATAATATGCTGCGTCGTTTCTATTGGCGGTTTGTCACTCAGCAGTTCAAGCGTTCATGCCTTCCTGATGGACCAAAGGTTGGCTCGATCTGTCTTTCTCCAAGGGGGGACTGGCGAATGCCAAGCGATGCTTCGGTTAAATTATGGATGGATGAAATGGATAAAATAAAAGAGGAGAATGCGTAAGCACTCTCCTCTTTTATTTTATCCTCTTTCGATAGCTGTCAGTCCGGTTCTTACAATTTCCACAATGCCATAGGGTCTGATGAGCTCAATAAAGGCATTGTTTTTATCCTCGTCACCTGTCATTTCTATTGTGATTGATTTAGCACCGATATCGACTGTTTTACCTTTAAAAACATCCGACATCTGGATAATTTCTGAGCGCGTGTCTTTTGTGCAGCTGATTTTCAAAAACATAAGCTCTCTCAGAATTGATTTTTTCAATGTCAGGTCAGTAATCTTAATGACGTGAATCAATTTGTTGAGCTGTTTTGTAATCTGCTCGAGAATCTCTTCATCCCCAGTTACCGTCACGGTGATTCTGGAGATATTGGGGTCCATAGTCTCAGCAACAGTCAGCGTATCAATGTTGTAGCCTCTTCTGCTGAATAGGCCAGCCACCTTGCTAAGCGTACCGGAATAGTTTTCAACGGTGATGGACAATACATGTCGTTCGGGTTTCATTATTTCCACCTCCAATGGGCTAAAGTGGGAAAGTCAGGATGTACCTTGCATTCTACAAAGCATGGTTCGTCTTTGGAAAAGACTTCTTTTAGAACAGAATCGATTTCATTGTCATGAGAAATTCGATAACCTTTTAACCCGTAAGCATCAGCCAGTTTCATGAAGTCCGGATTGAAGCCGATCTCGACACCATGGTAGCTGTCTTTTGTGTAAGCAAGCAATTGTAATTCACGTACCATGCCCAGCCTGCTGTTGCTGATGACAAATATTTTGATATTCAAGTTGTGCTCTTTGACCAATGCCAGCTCTCCCATCAGCATCTGGAAACCACCTTCGCCCATAACAGCAACTACCGTGTGCTCTTTGCCAGATGCAAATTTAGCGCCAATTGCCGCAGACAGACTGTAACCCATGGTTCCCAGTCCACCAGAGGTTAGAAACTGTCTATTTCTCGAAGCGGTAAAATAATGGGCTGCCCATATCTGGTTCTGTCCGACGTCGGCAGTCATTATGGTCGTTTCATCGGCTTCATCTGATATTGCCTTAATCAACCTAAATGGATTGACGCCTTCCAGTTCCCATTCCTTATTGATGTTTTCCTCGATATATGATTGTCTTGAATATCTGATATTGTCAGACCATTTATCATTATCCAAATGATAATCATATTCACAGAGTTGTTTGAGAATATTCTTGGCATCACCAACAATAGGCGTGTTTGTTTTCATATTTTTTCCTATTTCTGCAGGATCTATGTCAATATGTATGATGTGCTGGTTGCTTTTAGCCGCTAAAACTGATGTGGACCTGTCAGTGAAACGAGCTCCTATGACGATTACCAAATCTGCCTTATTCATGGCATTGTTGACAAAGGGATATCCATGGGCACCTAGCAATCCGGCAAAATAAGGTGAGTCATTAGGGTAGCTGTCCACACCCATCAATGTGCACACAACGGGAATTTTAGTCTTTTCGACAAACTCGATCAATTCGTCTTTACAATCTGATGAACTGATACCACCACCGACACAGATCAATGGCTGCTTGGCGGATTCGATTATTCTATAGGCCTTTTCAATTTGCCTGGCGTGCCCGGTATAAGTTGGTTTATAACCTCTGATATCAATTGTTTCCGGATACTTGAAATCAATGACTTCATTTTGGATATCTTTAGGTATGTCAATCAGCACAGGGCCTTTTCGTCCAGTATTTGCGATGTAAAAGGCTTCTTTCATGACTCTTGGTATATCGTTTTTACTTTTAATCAGGTAGTTGTGCTTTGTGAATGGTTCTGTAGCGCCGACTATATCGGCTTCCTGAAACATATCGGTTCCTATCTTGTCAGACAAAACTTGCCCGGTTATGGCAATTAGGGGAATTGAATCCATATACGCAGTTGCTATTCCAGTGATCAGATTGGTTGCTCCCGGGCCGGATGTCGCCAGACATACACCGACCGTACCACTAGCTCTGCCATAACCACTTGCCATATGTGCAGCAGATTGTTCTTGTCTTACCAGGATATGCTTAATGTTAGATTGTCTAAGTGCTTCGTACAATGGGAGAACAGCACCACCCGGATATCCGAAAATGGTATTGATTCCCTCCAGCTCAAAACATTTTACGATGGCTTCAGCAACTTTTAGTTTCATTTTATCACCCCTAGTGTTCTAGTATTAGTTTGAAATTATAACAAAGAATTGTACTAAAATCAATACAAAAAATAAAAATTGTACTAATATTTGTACAATTTTTACTTATATAGAGCTATATGTTTTGCAATATCTCGGTTTTTATTCTCATCAGACTGTCATCATTTACATTTCTGGTCATAATATCCGGCGCTATAGTTTTGGAAAAGACAATCCGTGCCGGGTTTTCATCAAAAATATGCAAGGTGTTGGATAGCAGGATAGCTTCATCTATGTCGTGTGTAATGAAAATGACAGTTTTGTTCGACTCTTTCCATAGATTCTTGAATGATTCCATAACAGATAGTTTAAGGTTCATATCAAGACTGTTGAATGGCTCATCCATCAGCAAAATATCAGAAGGATAAGCAAATGCCCTGGCAATGGATAATCTTTGTTTCATGCCTCCACTGAGATTATCTGGGTATGAGTTCATATCATCAGACAGTCCAACCATCATAAGATGATGTCTAATAATGGAATCTCTACTTTTTTGATTGGTATAAACGCTTTCTAGAATATAATTGATATTGTCATAAGCATTCAGCCATGGTATCAATCTGGGTTCTTGGAAAATAAATGAGCATCTTTTATCGGACAAACCGGTTATAATGCCATAATCAACCTTTGATAAGCCAGATATAAGCTTCAGCAGAGTCGTTTTTCCAATTCCTGATGGACCTAGTATGCAGGTGATTTTGTGTTCTTCTATATCTAATGAAAAATCCTCAAAGATAACTTTGTCTTCAAATCTTTTATGGATCTTTTTTAGCTTGATCATAGGCCCTCCAAACCATTATCATTAGATCTATTTTGCTTCGATAGAAAGCGCATCAGAACTAATTCAAACAGATAACTGATTATAATGATTATAAGCGTCCAAGCTATAAGCTTGTCAGACTCCAGATAAATTTTGGAATCATGCAGCTTGCTGCCAATTCCATATTTGGGTAGAGAGAGTACTTCTGCAGCGGCAATCACTTTCCAAGCCAGACCAAGAGAAGTTGTAAGACCTGCGGCTATGAAAGGCTTAGCAGAGGGTATGTAGACAGTCCGAATAATCTTTATTGGTTTGACCATGTATATCTTGCTCATTTCAACAAGTTGCTGATCCGTGCTTTTGATGCCATGCACCACATTTGACCAGATAACCGGAAAACACATTAGAAAACCTGTAAAAACCGGAGCATAATCTGATCTGAACCATATCAGAGCAATGATGATTATTGAAATGACAGGTGTTGAACGTATCAACACAATCACAGGTTCGAAAATCTCGTAAGCGATCTTGTTTAGACCACAGACAAGGCCAATGAGTAGACCAATGAATGTGGATATGGCAAAGCTTAGCAGTACTCTGAATGTGGTACTTGATATCACCGCGAAAAAATCCTTGTCGGTTGTGATGTGTACAAACGACCTGATGACATTCAAAGGGGATGGCATATATATGTCCTTTTTGATGAGGACGTATAAAACCTGCCAAAATATAATGATTATGGTAATTCCTATTAGTCTATTCCTGTTACTTGAAATAGAAATTCTCATCAGGAAGTTTTCCTCCGATAGAACTTGGATTATAATCCATCAAAATCTGTAAAAAATTCTCAACTTCAGACTTCGAATCCTGAGCTGATTGATAAACGATAGCGCTTGACGGGATGGAAGCCTGTGCAAGATCGCTGCTTGGCAGGATACCGTGCTTGGCAATCAGAATACCCGCCTCTCCAGTGTTTGTGTTTACCCAGTTGACGGATTCTTCATATTCTTTTAAAAAGTCCAGTATAAAATTCCTATTGTTTTCTGCAAAATCCTTGTTGACAATGAGACAACCCATTGAGAGAACGCTGGATCCCTTGGTTATTGTTTCCCATTCCTGATTCAGATCCACAAGAAGACGAATCTGTTCAGATTGCATTGTTACCTGTGTGACAAAGGGTTGTGGCAATACAGCAGCCTTTGCATCTCCTGCGATGACTGCCTGTGCCAAGGATGCGTGATCCGGGTAAAAAACCAGTTCGATATCATCACTTAAGCCCAGTGATTGAAGCATATAACTGACGGCATAATCAGGCGTAGCCCCCTTGCCGCTAATATGAAGGGTCTCACCTTTCAGGTCGGATAACTTGTCGATATCCAGACTTCCAACAATGTGAATAACTCCCAGAGTGTTCAATGCTAGGAATTGAATTTCACCCTCTGTTTTGTTATATAGGACTGAAGCAAGATTTGTAGGGACCGCGGCTATCTGTATCTCATTGTTAATTATTTTTGCCGTTAGCGCATCGGGTGCGCTTTCTGCGATATATTCAACTGTATAGGAATCGCTGTTTAAGGATTGCTCTTCAAACAATCTTATCATTCCCATAGAAGTAGGGCCTCTTAGACCTGCTACCACAACGCTTGTTTTTGCATCCGGTTGCTTTTGAGCGCATGAGGCAGCTGTAGACAGTATTGCAACCAGTAAAAATATAGCAAAAATTCTTTTTTTCATAATATCCTCCAGTTAATCCTCAAATGTTTTTTTTGTTAATGCACTTTTGACGGTCACACCGTTAATCGCGCCAAGTTTTCCTGAAAGGCTTCCAATCAGGTCGTTTGTGCCATCAACGATTATGGAAATGACACTGATATTTCTTGTTTTGTAGGGTATTCCCATCCTTCCAATGATGATATGGCTGTGTTCATGAAGAATTTCATTTATCTGACGGACACAGGACATATCTTCGATTACTATGCCTATAACACCAATCCTATTCAAAGCTTGTACCTCCAATAAAAAACTTGCCCGTTTTATGAGCAAGGTTAAATTACAAAACATCTTGTAGATGAAAAATGATTTGTATGTTAGAATTATAAAATGACCAGGCAAATTATAAAACCAGACATATTTAAACCTTGCTCTCAGAAAACCCTTGAGCTCAGAAATTTTCTTAAATAAACTTCATGTTAAATATATCACAATGTATCAGATTAATCAATAGACATTTTTAGGACGTAGGAGGAAATATATGATTCATAGTAAATTTTACAGACACGACGATAAAAACCAAGATGTCAATCTTTTAAGGAACAGATTTAAAGAAGAATTCTCAAATGCTGATTTCAGAAACAATTTCAGTTACAATCTTGTTGTTTATGATGATAATAAACCTGTTTGCCTTGGAAGGCTTGAGATGAAATCAGGATTATTTGTGATAATCGGATTAGGCGTTGATGAAAACCAGCAAGCAGACAAGATAATAGACCTGGCGGTAAGGCTGTTGATCAGAAAAGCAGCTGATTGCGGAGCGCAAGGTGTGTATGTCAGACTAAGCGACAACACTCAGACGATGATTGATTTTTATAAGTCTCTAGGATTTCAGCTAGCCAATAAAAATTTCCATGAGGAATTCACTTATTATAGACATGGCGACATAAGCGGAGATTGTAATACGGAGCGGACAAATGAAAAAAAGAGGTAAGAATGTCGTCATTTTCGGCGGAGGAACGGGGCTATCCATTATTCTTAGAGGTCTTAAATCCTATACTGATAATATCACCGCGATAGTAACCGTTGCCGATGATGGCGGGGGATCTGGCGTGCTTAGAGAGGATTTGGGAATGCTGCCCCCTGGCGATATACGCAATTGTATCATTTCCTTGGCAGACACGCCACCAATACTTGAGCAACTGATGCAGCACAGATTCAGAGAGGGATATCTGAAAGGGCAGAGCTTCGGAAATCTATTCATTGCAGCTATGAATGAGATACATGGCGACTTTGAACATGCAGTTAAAGAGGTTTCAAAGATATTCAGAATCAAGGGCCAAGTACTGCCTATGACTTTGACCGATACAAATCTTGTAGCCGAGCTCGAGAGCGGTCGGTCAATATTCGGTGAGGACACAATACCCGAGTACGTTAGTAAGACAAATGACAGGATAAAGAGAATATCTCTCGTACCGGATTCGTGCGATCCCTTGGAAGAAACAGTTAGATCAATAGAGGATGCGGATGTTATAATAATCGGACCTGGCAGTCTTTATACCAGTGTAATTCCTAATCTGCTGGTCAGGCATGTTTCCCGAATGATTGGCTCATCAAAGGCAAAGGTTTATTATATATGCAATTTGATGACTCAGCCGGGAGAGACAGATGGATACAGTATATCAGATCATGTTGATGCGTTGTTTGAGCATGGACACAGTCTTAGGATAGACTATATCGTTGTAAACGATGAAAGGGTTGACGAAAAGGTCAGAGAGATTTATAAGCAGAAAAACGCCAGCCAGATACTAATGGATGATAAGCAGGAAGAATATTTGAACAATAAAAATATCAAGATCATTAGGGATAATTTTCTTGATATTGAAAAAAACTATATAAGGCATAATGCGGACAGGATATCAAAAGTAATTCTTGAACAAAGGAAAGTTATCGACTTTATTAAGGGTTAGTCTGTAAATGAGTCCAACAATTTGACTAAAGCATCCACAGCCTTCTCATCGTCAGGTCCTTCAGCCGTTATCATAATATCAGTACCCTTTTTTGCACCTAAAGCCATAATGCTGATGATGCTTTTCGCATCAGCTTCTTTGTTGTCTTTAAGCACTTTGATTTTGGCATCGAATTCAGTTGCCTGCTTAACAAATAATGCCGCTGGTCTGGCATGTAAGCCTATTGAATTTTGAATCGTATAAGTCCTGCTTTTCATCGGTTACTCCTTTTACCACTTATTTTTTCAGCGATTTCTTCTATTTTTTTAAACCTGTGATTGACACCTGATTTGCTGATTGGAGGGTCGAGCATTTCACCCAGTTCCTTAAGACTGACATCGGGATTGTCAAGTCGTACAAGAGCAGCCTCCAAGAATGGAGCAGGGAGTTTGTCGAGTCCTATGGCATTTTTGATGATGTTTATATGATCTATTTGTTTTAGTGAAGCATCTATTGTTTTGGATAGATTGGCCGATTCGCAATTGATTACCCGATTGATGTTGTTTCTCATCTCTTTTACAATCCGGATGTTTTCCACCTGAAGCAATGCATTATAGGCGCCAATGATGTTAAGCACATCTACTATCTGTTCGCTTTCTTTGAGATAATTCACAAAATAATTCTTTCTAATGACTATTCTAACTTTAAGATTGTAGTTAGTCAATAATTTTGAAAAATCCTGGGCGTGCTGTTCACTATTATTGACAAATTCAAGATGGTAGCCTTTTTCTGGATCTGAAATCGATCCGCATCCTAGAAAAACACCCTTCACGTAAGAACGTTTGCAGCACTCCTCTTCTAATAGTTCAAATGGTATGCCCTTGTTGAAGGCAAAAGGATTGATGTTTGCTGTATCGATAATCTTCACGTCTCTAAGCAATCCCTCGGCATCTCCCAGATAGGTGATTTTGTAGGTGTTGTTGCGTTTGAGTTTTCTGCCTCTGCTCACCTTGACACTGGCAGGCATGTTGTATCGCTTTTTCAGCAATGAGTAGATTCGCCTTGCCAAGGCAGCATTTTCAGTTGAAAAATCCAAGGATATCTTATCATTGCCTTTCAAGGATATTAAACCCGTTGTTCTGACCAATGCTGAAAGCTCCGCCAGAACGCAGCAAGCTTTTTCAATGGGCTGATGACAGATCTCGTTTTTTACAGTTGATGAAAACGACATAGTTTCACCCCCGTTAATTGATATTGTATTGATGGAAATTGATATCTTCCACTGCTTTTATTATTATTCTTCTTTCGTCATCATATCTGGCTAGAACGATTGCACGGCTGAAAGGAAAAAAGCATGCAGATATGAAGCCCTCGTTTTTTTGAGGTTTGCAAGTCATGTCCTTAGCCTTCATCAGGTACCAATGGACTATTTTTCTGATTTTCTGTTCTTGACTGGTATTTCTTATGAACTCATAGGATATCTTATCAAGATATTTGATGACACTTACCTTTGTTCCGCTTTCTTCTATGACTTCTCTCACTGCGGCACTATTTAGAGTCTCGTTTTTCTCGACACGGCCTTTGGGCAAGACATAATCACCATTGAATTTCTTAAGCAGCAGTATTGAATTTCCAAAAAAAACAATACCGCCCGCACTGACTTCTTCTAACATAACACACTCCCATAGTTGAAATAATAGTTATATCATAACAGTTTAGATTCCTTTTATCAATAAAATATGAAATATAAAAATGCCGTGCATTATGATATAATGATTAAATTAGAACGGTTAGATATCATCATGAAGAGGAGCTATCATGGCAAATAAGAAATTTGTTCATCTGCATGTCCATACAGAATACAGTCTTTTGGACGGAGCGGCAAGAATCAGCAAGCTGATAGAAAAAGCAGCGGCGTATTCTATGGACAGTATTGCAATAACCGATCACGGGAATATGCACGGCGTGGTACAATTCTACAAAGAAGCAAAAAAAAGAAATATCAAGCCTATTATTGGGTCAGAAGTTTATATTGCTGAGAGAAAAATGTCCGACAGAGACCCCGTAAAAGACAAGAATCAATATCATCTGGTTCTCTTGGCTGAGAATCAGGAAGGCTATCGAAACCTGCTTAAAATTGTTTCAGAAGGATATGTAAATGGTTTTTACTACAGACCAAGGGTTGACTTGGATGTTTTAAAGCGATACAGCACCGGTATCATCGCTCTAAGCGCATGTCTGGCAGGAGAGGTGCAGACACTCATATTGAATGGCAATTACAGCAAGGCTGTTGATAAAGCCTTGGAATACAGAGATGTATTTGGAGAGAAAAACTTCTTTCTCGAATTGCAGGACCATGGAATGAATGAGCAAAAAATTGTCAACAGACAATTGATTCAAATGTCCAAAGAAACAGGTATTCCATTGGTTATGACCAATGACGTCCATTACATAAACAGGGATGATGCTAAATTCCATGATGTTTTGTTATGCATCCAAACTGGAAAAACGTTGGAAGATGACGATCGGATGTCATTTCCTTCAGATGAGTTTTATTTGAAAAACTCCGATGAGATGATGATGCTTTTTCCTGATTTGGAGCAGGCTGCGGAAAATACAGCCAGAATTGCAGACAGATGCAACGTGGAACTGGATTTCAATACGATCCATTTACCTGAGTTTAAAGCACCGGATGGGTTTGAAAACGAACAATATTTGCAACATCTTTGTGAAGTCGGAATCTCTGAAAGGTACAAGAATGTGACAATTGAGATTCAAGACAGGCTGGATTACGAACTCCAGGTAATCAAGAACATGGGATACGTTGATTACTTCTTGATTGTTTGGGATTTCATTAGATTTGCAAAGCTAAATCAAATCATGGTTGGACCTGGAAGAGGTTCAGTTGTTGGCAGCATTGTGGCCTATGTGTTGAAAATCACAGATATAGATCCCTTGAAATTTGATCTTTTGTTTGAAAGATTTTTAAATCCTGA
>JAUYTY010000106.1 GCA_030694905.1 Eubacteriales bacterium
CAACTCTACTTGCAGGCTTGCTAGGTGGACCGGCTAACACAACCTATAGTGAAAACACAGGCGTTTTAGCAGTCACAAAAGTTTATGATCCTTCCGTTCTAAGACTTGCCGCCATATTCGCCATTATTCTAAGTCTAGTTGGAAAATTCGGCGCATTGATTCTTTCAATTCCACCCGCAGTTATGGGGGGTGTTTCCATTATACTTTTCGGAATGATATCAAGTGTTGGCGTCAGAACAATGGTTGAGGCAAAGCTTGATTTCGCCCATTCGCGAAATCTAATCATATCTGCATTAATACTGGTTTGCGGTATAGCAATAGACAATGTTTATATCAGTGGAACCCTCACCTTATCAGGTCTAGCAATAGCGGCCTTCATCGGGGTCGTTCTCAATAAGGTCTTACCGGAAGAAATATAAGTATTATAAAAAAGTGGGGCTGCAATTCGCAGCCCCACTTTTCTTAGATATCAAGCATTTCCAGATAATCCATATAGCCCTGAAATTCCGAGGATTTAGCTTTTCTACCCGAAACATAGTATTGAACAGATTTTTTCCCATCTCTCAAATACTTTCCCTTACCAATTCCCTGCAGTATTTTCTCAAGATGATTGACTGTTCCCTGATTGCCATCAATGACGTTCATAGAATAATTGAAATATTTTTCTATTTTTTGCTTGAAATAGATGAAGTGTGTACATCCTAAAACCACAGTCTTATAAACCGACACGTCCATATGGCTAAATTTTCGGTCCAACAAATCAGTAACACGTTCACTCTCAAAAACCATCTCTTCAGCAAAATCGACCATTTCCGACATTGGCAGCAGATCTACTTTATCAGTTGCTTCCAATCTATCGATCAGATTCTTGAGCTTGCTTTCCTTTAAAGTCAATTCTGTTGCCATAACCAATACCCGTTTACCGGAGGAATTCATGACAGCTGGTTTGACAGCGGGCTCCATACCGATTATCGGTATTTCATATTTGTTCCTCAAAAGATCTGCAGATATGCTGGTGGCTGTATTGCAAGCCAATACTATAGCATCGACACCCAGATCATATATCTGTTCCACTGCTCTAAATGTTAGCCTGTTGACTAAATCCTTATCCTTGTTGCCATAAGGCACATTATCCAGATCAGCGTAGTATATGTATTCATTGTATGGCATCTGCTTCATTGCTGAATATAATACGGTCAATCCACCTACGCCCGAGTCAAAAATCGCTACCTTCATTATATCACCTGTCAAATATCAATAGTCTCACCAAGAAATCTTGGTTGTTTATTAAAAATCAAATCGTAAACCATTTTAACCCTGGCAAAAATCTCTCTGAAATTCGTTTTAAGCCCAATTCTGAAACTGACATCTTTGGCATTATACCCTACTGCCTCAATACCTTTGAAATGAGCAATGGATATAGCTCTTTTATTATGGAATTCTTGTGAGATAATAGTGATTGACTCTTGTCCAAATATTTCCTTGCTTCGTACAATTGAATCCAATGTTCTAAATCCCGCATAATCCAAATATATCCTGTCTTCAGGAATGCCTTGTTCAATAAGGTCATTCATCATTGAAATTGGCTCGTTATAATACGTCTCTGAATTGTCGCCACTGACTAGCAGGTAATCGACCTTTCCACTATTGAATAACGCCACAGCTGCTGATATTCTGTGGATATAATAGGGATTCAAATGGCCTGATACTGTGTTCTTGGTTGTTCCAAGCACCAAACCGACTTTATTATAAGGAATTTCAATTAGTTCATCATAGGTGAATTTTCTAGAACCAAGCTCAACAAAAAGATTGGGCAGTATTATAGCCAAAACCAGCAATATGATTGAATATCTTATTGCTTTCTTCAGCATGTTTTTTTTACTCATCAATAATTCTCCAATCTTATTTGTCAATGTTCTTAACGAAAATGTGCTTCACGTATTTGCTGCCGCTTTCTCTTTGGTCAACACTGATCGTTTTAATGCTTTTTATTAAGGTTGAAAGCTTTTGGTAGCCATAGTTTCTAGGATCAAAATCCGGTTTTTTCTTTAAGATCAGATTCCCCACATCACCTAAAAATGCCCAGCCATCGTCATCTGCCACTGTATCAATAGTGTTTTTTATGGAAACGATTATGTTTTCCGGCATTCTGATTTTGATATTCTTTCGTCTTTGCTTTGGCTCAACCTTATTGTTTTCTTTTTCTTCTATTTCGGTATTTTCCTCTTGGTTTTGGATAACCTCCAGATAAATGAACTTGTCGCATGCAATAATGAATGGATTAGGTGTTTTCTTTTCACCAATCCCTATGACCTTCATTCCAGCCTCCCTTAATCGGATTGCCAGTCTTGTAAAATCACTATCGCTTGAGACAATGCAAAATCCATCAACTTTACCTGAGTAAAGGATATCCATCGCATCTATAATGAGGGCTGAATCGCTCGAATTCTTACCAACGGTATAGCTGTATTGCTGAATTGGTGTGATGGCATTCTCCAGCAGTACCTTTTTCCATCCAATCAAATTCGGCTGTGTCCAGTCCCCATATATCCTCTTAAAGGTTGGAATTCCATATAAAGCTACCTCTTCCATCATTTCCTTGACTTTCTTGTAAGGTATGTTGTCCGCATCTATCAGGACAGCTAGTCTCAAATCATTCAAATTTTGCATTTCCCCTCCTACTTAATTGATTGAGTCAAATCATACATAAAAAGCAATAGAGCATCCTATTGCCTTATTTCATCAACAGGGTTCTTGGGTTCAGGTGGCGTGATACGCCATCTGAACCTTAGAAACCGTTATCCAGGGACTATACAGTGCTTATCTCCCACTTATGAAAGTGGGAGTCTTAGCACTGTTAGTCATCGGATAGTTTTGCAATATCAGTTCTATACTGCATATTATCAAATATTATATTACCTATGTTATTATATATCTTATTTCTTGCCTTTTCAACGTTTTCTTCAATACAAGCGACTGCCATCACCCTTCCGCCGTTTGTGACCACTTTCCCATCCTTGAGGATGGTACCTGCATGAAATAGCATGATGTCATCATCTATCTTATCCAAGCCATTGATTATCTTCCCCTTTTCATAGTTATTGGGATAACCGCCTGAGGCAATTACAACTGCAACAGCTTCTTTGACAGACCAGACCAGATCGCTTTCTTGCAGTTTCCCTTCAACCACTTTCATCATGATTTCAACCAGGTCTGATTCCAATCTAGGCAAAATGACCTGAGTCTCAGGATCGCCGAATCTGACATTGAACTCCAGCACCTTGGCTTGATCATTTTCAATCATTAATCCTATAAATAAGACCCCGCGAAAATCTATATTCTCTTCTTTTAAACCCGTTCTTATATTAGAGATAATATGATTGTCAATATATGCTTTTAATCTATCCGTGTATATTGGATTAGGTGAGAAGCATCCCATACCACCTGTATTCAATCCCTTATCGCCGTCATACGCCTTCTTATAGTCTCTTGCGCTTTCCATCGGAATAATATTATTACCATCAACGAAGCAGAGCAAGGAAGCTTCGGTTCCTGTCAGAAACTCTTCAATAACGATTTGATCACCTGCGCTTCCAAATTGGCGCTTTTGCATGATCTCTATAATAGCCTCTTCAGCTTCGACTTTGCTCTCACAAATCAATACACCTTTGCCCGCAGCAAGACCATCGGCCTTAACAACAATCGGTATATCAAATCGACCTAGAGCATGTATAGCATTATCGGTATTTGTAAAAACACCATATTGAGCTGTCGGGATATTGTATTTGACCATAAAATCCTTGGAATAAGCCTTGCTGCCTTCAAATTTTGCAGCTTCCTTATCCGGTCCGAACACTTTCAATCCTTCTTTTTTAAGGCTATCCGCCAAGCCTAAAACCAAAGGGATTTCTGGACCTATAATAGTCAAATCAATTGCGTTATCTTTGGCAAAGCCTGTTATTGCTTGTATATCATCAATCGAAAAATCCACGCATTCAGCTATTTCTTGTATACCGGCGTTTCCCGGTATGCAAAACAACTTCTCTACTAAGATGCTTTGATTGATTTTCCAACAAATCGCGTGTTCTCTTCCGCCATTTCCAACAACCAATACTCTCATAATCTATCTCCTAATGTTTGAAATGTCTCATGCCAGTAAACAGCATGGCTATGCCCGCATCATCGCAGGCTCTAATAACTTCTTCATCTTTAACGGATCCACCAGGTTGTATGATCGCTGTAATTCCGGCTTTTATCGCCTCTTCAACTGAATCCGAAAAAGGAAAAAAAGCGTCTGATGCCAACACCGAACCATTGACGGTGTCCATTCCAAAATACTCCATGCCATGTTCTATCGCTTGTTTGCAAGCCCATATCCTACTAACCTGTCCAGGTCCATTTCCTATAGTCTGTCTGTTTTTGGCGATAGTAATACCATTTGATTTCGTGTGTTTGACAATCTTCCAGGCAAATATCAGATCCTTTACTTCCTGTTCAGAGGGCTCTCTTTTCGTGACAGTTTTATATCCATCTTCAGAAAAAAGATCGAAATCTATTGTTTGCACCAATAACCCCCCACCAACCTTTTTGAGGTCAAATGCTGTATTTGGCTGTTTTTTATCAATATCCGCAACCTTTAACAACCTGATATTCTTCTTGCTTTTCAATATCTCAAGCGCCTTTTCCGTGTAGGATGGAGCGGCAATTATTTCTATAAATATCTTGTTGATCTCTTCTGCGGTTGTTTCTTCGATTTCTCTGTTGGAAACCACTATCCCGCCGAATATTGAAACAGGATCTGATTGATAAGCCTTCTTATATGCTTCTAAAATGCTGTCATCACTTCCCACGCCACATGGATTGGCGTGTTTGCATGCAACGATGGTTGGTTCATTAAACTCTTTCAGCAACTCCAAAGCGCCATTTGTGTCATTGATGTTATTGAAGGACAGCTCCTTGCCATGAAGTTGAATGGCACTGTTCAAAAATCCTTTAACGTTCCTGATCTCCGAATAAAAAGCTGCCTTCTGATGTGGATTTTCTCCATACCTCATTTCCTGAACTTTTTCATATGTCAGAGTCAAGTTTCGAGGTAGTTCAACGTCTTTCCTTTCAGCTGTGAAATAATCCGCTATCAAAGCATCGTAGGCTGCTGTGTGCCTAAAAACTTTTGAGGCAAGATAAAACTTTGTTTCTTGCGATATATGTCCCTCTCTTTCCAATTGCTCTGCAATAAGCCCATAATCATCGGGATCTACAACAACTGATACGTCCTGATAGTTCTTGGCGGCTGATCTCAACATAGTGGGTCCCCCAATGTCAATATTCTCTATTGCCTCTTCTCTGGTCACATCTTTCTTTAATATGGTTTCCTTGAAGGGATATAGATTTACAACCACTAAATCAATAGGCTCAATGTCCAAATCTCGAATTTGTTTCATATGTTCTTCATTTTTCCTTTTGGCCAATAGCCCGCCATGTATTTTGGGATGTAGCGTCTTGACCCTGCCGTCCAGACATTCTGGAAATCCTGTCACATCAGAGATGCCAATGACGGGTATGCCGGCATCTGAAATACTTTTCGCCGTTCCTCCTGTAGATATGATTTCAATTCCCAAGCTAGACAATCGTTTAGCAAAATCTATAATGCCTTCTTTATTTGAAACACTTATTAGCGCTCTCATTTTGTTCTCCTATTTATTTGCAGATTGATACCTTGCGTCCAATTACTTTCAGCTTTTTTTCACAAAAAAGTTTAACAGCCTCTGGAAGCAGTTCATGCTCAACCGCAAGAATTTTTCTTTGCAATGACTCCGCAGTATCATCAAAATCCAATGATATTGCCTTTTGTAGAATTATAGGTCCGTTGTCTGCCTTCTCATCTACAAAATGAACTGTCGCACCACTTATTTTAACGCCGTATTCCACTGCACTTTGATGGACTTTCAAGCCGTAGAAACCTTTACCGCAAAAAGAAGGTATAAGAGAGGGATGAATGTTTATAATCCTGTCTTTATACGCTTCAATGAATTCTTTGTCAAGAATTCTTAGATAGCCTGCCAAAACTACCAGTTCAATATTTCTTTCTTTAACAGCACTCAATATCAATCTATTGTATTCATGATGATCAACTGTTTTACTGTCTATCAGGAGGCCTTCAATGTTATGATTTTTTGCCCTTTCCAGTCCATATGCATTTTCTTTGTTGGAAATCACAACAACCAGCTCGCCATTGATCTCATTTTTTTCTATTTTATCGATTATTGCCTGAAGATTTGAGCCGGACCCTGATATCAATACCGCAACTCTTACTGGTGACATAGCTTCAATTCCCCACTTCTTTTATTGATTTCACCTAGAAAAACCGGTTCTTCTCCCTGTTCTGTCAAATACCTCATAATCATGTCAAAATCATCCTTTGCAACTGCTAGAACAATTCCGATTCCCATATTGAAAGTCGAATACATTTCATCCAAGTCAATATTGCCCTCTCTTTGTATGATTTTCAGAATAGGAGGCATATTGATATGCCGTGTGACGATATCAGCCGACAGACCTTCAGGTATCATTCTTGGAATGTTCTCGTAGAAACCGCCACCTGTTATATGACTCATTCCTCTTATATCAAATTTTCCAACCAAATCAACTATGGTTTCGGCATAGATTCTTGTGGGAACCAATAGTGCTTCTCCTAGTGTGCAACCCAGTTCATCTAAGTATCTGTCAATCTTCCAGCCCAAAACATCAAAAAACAACTTTCTGACCAATGAAAAGCC
>JAUYTY010000107.1 GCA_030694905.1 Eubacteriales bacterium
ATACTTATCCTTTAAACTTGAAAAAAATAATTTTAGAGCTTGAAGATGCCTATATAAACGAAGCACAAGATATATATTCATCGTCAAGAGAAATAGCTGCCGCTCTTGGCATATCACACACTAAAGTAATTAATCGACAAAAAAGACTTAGTGACCGTAAATAATATTTACAGTTGTAAACAATATTTACAGATCGTGTAAATATTGTTTACAACATTTTTCTTTTTTGTTCTTGTTAAATGATTATTTCAATTTTTGATGAGTCTGCAGCTAGTATTCTTGATACAAGAGAATTTTCGTTTCGTTGTGAAATGTTGGCATGATTTTTGCTCATAATACTCCTACAATAATAATGGAGGTACTGAAAATGAACAACTATTATCCACCTGAACCTTTTAGAATAAAGAGTATCGAAACTGTAAAAATGACTACTCTGGAAGAAAGAAAAAAAATTATTGAAGAGGCTGGTTACAACACTTTTTTAATTGATTCAAAAGATGTCTACATTGACTTGCTCACTGATAGTGGCACCAATGCTATGAGCGATAAGCAATGGGCAGGCATAATGATGGGTGATGAGGCTTATGCTGGAAGCACAAATTTTCGTCACTTGGAAAAAACAGTACAAGATTTGTTTGGTTATAAATACTTGGTGCCAACCCACCAAGGTAGAGGAGCCGAAAATATTCTTTCTAGAATCGCAATCAAACAGGGTCAATATGTTCCAGGAAACATGTATTTTACGACAACTAGATATCATCAAGAAGCCAACGGAGGAATATTTTTCGATATAATAAGAGATGAAGCACATGATGCAACTTTAAGCATCCCATTCAAAGGAGACATCGATCTGTCAAAACTAGAAAAACTTATTCATGATAAAGGCGCTGAAAATATAGCCTATGTTTGTTTGGCCGTTACTGTCAATTTAGCCGGCGGACAAGCTGTTTCTATGAAAAACATGAGACAAGTCAGAGAATTAACTTTGACGCATGGTATAAAAGTATTTTATGATGCAACAAGATGCGTTGAAAATGCTTACTTTATTAAAGAACAAGAAGATGGATACAGCGATAAGACCATTGAAGAGATTCTATTAGAGATGTTCAGCTATTCTGATGGTGCTACAATGAGTGGTAAGAAAGACGGCATAGTAAATATAGGCGGGTTTTTAGCATTAAACGATGAGGATCTATTCACTGAGGCCAAAGAACTCGTAGTTGTTTTTGAAGGAATGCCTTCCTATGGCGGAATGACTGGAAGGGATATGGAAGCATTTGCTATCGGACTAAAAGAATCTGTTCAATTTGAGTATATTCAACACAGAATATTACAGGTTAGATATCTGGGTGATAAACTAATAGCCGCGGGGGTTCCCATTGTTGAACCTGTCGGCGGACATGCTGTTTTTTTAGATGCAAGACGATTTTGCCCGCATTTAGACCAAGAAGAGTTTCCTGCACAGTCCCTGGCTGCAAATCTATATGTCGAATCAGGTGTTAGAACAATGGAGAGAGGCATTGTATCAGCTGGTAGAGATAAATCAACTAAAATAAACCATAAACCAAAATTGGAAACTGTTAGAATTACAATCCCCAGAAGAGTTTACACATACAGGCATATGGATGTGGTTGCCGATGCTGTCATCAATCTACACAACAACAAACATACAATCAAGGGTCTGAAGTTCGTATATGAGCCTAAACAACTGAGATTTTTTACAGCAAGATTTGAAGAAATTGATTAAATTATGAAGATACAAAGCATATATACATTTGTTTTGTAATTGTCATAAAAAATGACCTTTGAGATACTGATACCTCAAAGGTCATTTGCTTAATGATTTTTAAATATTTTAAACGTCCAAAACTATTCTACTCAACGGTTACTGATTTTGCCAAATTTCTAGGTTTATCAATATCGCATCCTCTTTGCAGCGCGGCATAATATGAGAGGTATTGTGCTGGAATGGCAGTTACCAAAGGTGTCAGGAACTCGTGGACATTGTCGATGACAATCTGGTCTTTTTCACTGCTTATACGCTTTAACGACATGGTGATGACCGCTGCCCCTCTGGCTCTTACTTCCCTTATGTTGCTTCTGGTGTTTAAATTAATCTGCTCTTGGGTGATGATGGCAATGACCGGTGTACAGTTCTCTATCAATGCGATGGTACCATGCTTCAGTTCACCTGCTGCAAATCCCTCTGTTTGAATGTATGATATTTCCTTAAGCTTGAGAGCGGCCTCGAGACATGTATAATAATCCACATGCCTGCCAATATAGAAGCAGCTTTTCTTGTCTGTAAGAAATTCCTTAGCCAGCTCGTTGTAGAGCTCCCTGTTGTCACACAAGGCCTCCATGACGTTCGCCACAATGGACAATTCACTGAGCATATTGAAGTTGCAACTGTCTGATGCTGCACAAGCAACTATTGCAAGAACTGCAATCTGTGCTGTATAAGCTTTAGTGGATGCTACAGCTATTTCAGGCCCGGCATGTAGCAGCAACTGGTAGTCAGTTTCTCTATAAAGGGTTGATCCCTTTACATTGGTCATGGCTATTGTCGGATAACCCATTTGTTTGACTTTGACCAGAACCGCCCTACTGTCCGCAGTCTCACCGCTTTGTGATATGAATACAAACAACGGTTTCTCGCTTATGATTGGCGTATTGTAGACAAACTCACTGGATATGTGAATCTCAGTCGGTTTTTTGGTTATTCTTTCAAACAGGAATTTTCCCACCATTCCCGCATGGTAGCTTGTGCCACATGCTATTATAAATATCCTGTCGCATTCCCTAATCTGGTTTAAGATATCACTGTCAACCTTCAGATTGCCATGCTCGTCCTGATAAGCGGCAATCAACCTTCTGATAACAAATGGCTGCTCGTCAATTTCTTTGATCATATAGTGGGGGTAGGTGCCTTTTTCTATGTCTGTTGCATCCAATTCACCAAAATATGTCTCCCTCTCGATTTTCCTGCCCTGGAGATTATAGATGGCGATATCCTGACGTGTAATGATGGCATATTCCTTATCCTGCAATTCAAAAAACTCGTTTGTGTGGTGTATCATCGCCATAGCATCACTGCCTATCATGTTGAATCCGTTCCCTTTGCCTAACAGTAACGGTGATTTGTTCTTTGCTGCGTAGATGACTTCAGGATTCTCGTTGTCTATGATAGCCAGCGCATAGGATCCTTCCAGCAATCCCAAAGTGTATCTTATAGCCCTGTCTGTACTGTTTCCCTCATCAGAGAATTTCTGAATCAGCTGCGCTATGGCTTCTGTATCCGTATCGCTTTCAAATGTGGCATCACTGAGATGCTCGATAATCAATTCTTCTTCATTCTCGATTATACCATTGTGGACCAGCGTGAATCGCTTGGTTGAGCTTTGATGTGGGTGTGAGTTGATTTGGTTTGGCTTGCCGTGGGTAGCCCATCTTGTATGGCCGATTCCCAATGTGCCATTTATGCTGAAATCAACAATCTCTCGAAGATGGGAGATTCTGCCTTTGTCTTTATAAATGTGCAAGCCATTGCCATTTAGTATGGCTATCCCTGCTGAGTCATATCCTCTGTATTCCAATTTTTCAAGGCCTGAAAGGATTGTTTCCTTGACATCCTCATTACCTATATATCCTACTATTCCGCACATTTTCGTGTCCTCCTGTTTTTAACAATCAAAGCAGTTGTTTTCAAACTAATCTTGATTGTAATGTATAAGAACGATGCTCTCTCTGTGCCGGGAATCACTTCCCGATTTTATTGGCATCTTACGATATCTCTATACCGTGGGGCATCCGCCGAATTTTCGATACTCCCCATCCTCGTCAACTTAAATGCATGACACGACCCATTTAAGTTCGGGCGCTTTAATTATACAATTTCAGCAGGGTCAATTGCTGTGTCTAAACATTGGCCTCCCACCTTTCAAAATATTTTTCTCCTAATTCGGCCATAAGGACCGAAAAGAATATTATTATAAATCCAAATACCATAATTGGATTATAACCTTCTCTCAATAATAAAACAGCCAAAATGCTTCCAAACACCGATTCAAGGCTCAATATGATGGCAGCATGTGAAGCTGATGTGAATTTCTGGGCTGTTGTCTGCAATGCAAAACAGATAAATGTGCTAAAAAGCCCAAGATACAGTGCCCCCCACAAGCTGGTGAGCGATATAGCTTTCATGTTTCTGTCAAATGCCAGTGCAATAGTGAAAAATATGGCTGAAAAAAATATCATCACTGTACTCAATGTGATTGGATCCCTGTCTTCCACAAAATATCCGGTTGAGACAATATGCAGCGCAAAAAATACCGCCCCAATCAGGGTCAAAATATCACCAGTATTCAGTTCACCAAAGTTTTCGAAATCAACTGTCAGAAAAAATATTCCGATCAGCATCATGAAAGCAGCGACGATATTGTTCAATTTAGGTCTCCTCTTGACAGTCAACCAATAAATAAATGGCACCATAACAACTGCAGTGCTGGTCAGAAAGGCATTATTGCCTGCTGTTGTATATTGAAGTCCTATAGTCTGAAAAACAAATCCCAATGACAAAAAAAGACCCATCACGCTACCACTTCTGATATAGTCAAAGTTTATTCTTCTTATTTTTTTTCTGAAAAAAATCGCTGATATGATAGATGCAGCGACAAATCTATAGGCCATGATCTGCATGGGCGATAAAGAATCAAGGGCGCTTTTTGTAACAACAAATCCACTTCCCCATATAAATGCCACAACCAGCATGACCAAATCTGCTTGTTTGGACGTTAAAGTTCTCATGATTACCTACCTTGTGTCTCTCCTAATTATTGTATAGTTTTAATAGTAAAAGTCAAATTAAAAAAAGTGCCGAAGCACTTTTTTAGTGTAGCTTGATGTTTTCAATAAACCCGATTCTCATAAAGTCCAGGTAATTGTTGAGCCTTTCTCTCATCTTTTCGACGGGACCCTCTGAAAGGATTATGAAATTGACACCCTTTGTCAAAGAAACTGACAAGGCCATGCACAGATTTTCCAAATCGTCTTTTGGTATGTCATTTTTGCTGCAGAAGTTTGTTGCTATGGCATTGAGATTGCCTGCCATATAAGCAACCATCGATTTTTCTATGTTGTATCTTGATTTGACATTTCCTGTCGTTTTAATCAAGATAATAAATACTTCCTGCTGTTCAGTATACAAATCGACAAACTCATCTATGCATCTTTTGAGCCCTTCAAAAATCTCGTCGATTGTTGCACCGTTTTTACACTTGTCCATAATGGACATGATTCTTTCAGCCAGATCCTTCACAATGACATCAAACAAGTCTTCTTTGTTCTGAAAGTATCTGTATATGTTTCCTACAGATATATTCGCTTCTTCAGCTATGTTGTTCATTGAAGCTTTGCTATAGTCATTTTCCCTGAAAACCTTTATGGCTGCATTTAAAATACTGTTTCTAACTTCTTTCTTCAATACTTGAGGCATTTGAACCACCATTCTTTTTTTGATTTTATTGTAACACTTTTTTTATAATTAGTCAAATAATAAACCTGATACCGCTTTTTTAGCGGATGAAAATGCAAATTGCAGATTGTATCCGCCAGTCTCCCCATCAATGTCGATGACTTCTCCTATGAATATCAAATTCTTATTCTTTAGCCAGGTCATATTGTCAAAATTGATTTCTTCATTGGATATGCCACCTGAGGAAACCATCGCATTCTCAAATCCTTGCCTAGACATTACAGTCACCTCGTAATGCTTGCAATTCCGTATGAATCGTTGGATGTCTTTTTTTGATACTTCTGAAGATTTCTTTTTCTTGTCGATAGCTGTTATCTCCAACAGTACTTCAGTCATTCTTTTTGGGATCGGTACACTTTCTTCAATAGTTGTTTTAATCTCTTTCCTTGGATTGTTGCTGACTTGTCTTGTTATTCCATCAAATAAACTTTTTTCGTCGCATTGAGGTATAAAATCGAAAATCATCTTGTCATGGTTGTTGATATTTCTTGATGAATTGAGAATAACAGGTCCGGAAAACGAGTCATGGGTAAACAACAAGTCGCCTGTCGTTTTAATAACAGTCCTGATATCTCTCTTTGTTGATAGTCTGACGCCAGAGAGGGAAGTTCCCGACAGATCCTTGAATCGATATTGCGCCACTTTCACCGATGTCAATGCAGGCTCGAAGTTGTTTGTTTTAACACCGACTTTAGTTAAGATTCCTATAAAGCTTCCGTCTGAACCACTTTTAGGGTATGATTGTCCACCTGTTGCAACCATTACTTTTTTGGCTGTGTACTTTTGTTTATCTGTCACAACAGAAAACAGTCCAATGGATTCCTGCCATTTAATATCTGCAGCAGACTCGTTGCAGTTGAGTTGATGATTCTTTTTCTGGATCTCTCTTATCAGCACATCTAAAACATCCTTAGATTTTAGGCTTGCGGGAAATACCTTACCGTCCTCTCTCACAATGAGTTTGAGTCCCAGTCCTTCAAAATATTCCATCAGCATGATATTGTTGAAGTTGTAGAGCACTTTTCTGGCAACTGCTGGATTGTTGTATCTCTTAATGAAGGTTTTAATATTTTCTATGTTTGTTATATTGCACTGGCTGGCTCCCGTCATCAACAGCTTGATGCCAGGTCTGTCATTTCTCTCCAGAATCATAACCTTCCTATCAGACGGCAAGTTGGCCGCTGCAAATAGACCTGCTGCTCCTGCGCCTATTATGATCACATCATAAACCATACAAGCTCCCTGATTCACATCTGTTTATCATCAATCTTATCCAGCCAGACTTTTATTGGTTCTGATACAAACTTGATAGTATCTTCCTCAAATGGGCTTTTCAGTTTTGCGAATTTGACTAGCTCCAGGAACGGTTGGCTGCCTCCTGCTTTGCATAGATTAAGGTAATCTTGCCAAGCCTCTTTCGGATTTTCGTTATATTTGATCCAAAACTGATAAGCGCATATCTGTGCAAGGGTGTAATCGATGTAATAGAAGGGATTCCCAAATATATGGCCTTGCCTGAACCAGAAACCACCTTTCTCAAGAAACGCGCTATCCTCATAGTCTTTTGTCGGCAAGTATTTTTTCTCAACCTCGCGCCATTGCGTTTTTCTTTCCTCAGGGGTTGCATCAGGGTTTTCATAGACAAAATGTTGAAACTCGTCTACCGTCACACCGTAGGGTATAAAAAGGACACCCGATGCCAAATGTGTGAACTTGTATTTTGTTTCGTCATTCTCAAAAAACAGATTCATCCATGGCCATGTCAGAAACTCCATTGACATTGAATGGATCTCACAAGCCTCAAGTGTCGGCCACATATACTCCGGTACTTGGTATTGTCTGCTGGAATATACCTGAAAGGCATGTCCGGCTTCATGGGTCAACACATCAACATCGTGTGATGTGCCATTGAAATTGGCAAATATAAAGGGAGCCTTGTAATCAGCGAAGTAGGTGCAATATCCCCCCGCTCTTTTCCCTGGCTTGCTGTCGAGATCCAAAAGGTTTTTTTCAACCATGAAATCAAAAAATTCCTTGGTTTCTGGAGAGAGTTCAGCATACATGGTACTGGCATGCTTGACCATCCATTCCCTGTCCCCTTTAGGCTTAGCGTTACCCGAATTGAATTCCAGATTTTCATCGTAATACATCAATTTTTCTATCCCAAGTCTGTCAGCCTGTCTTTTTCTCAATTCAACTGTAATCGGCACAAGATTTTTTTCAACCTGTTTCCTAAAAACAGCAACCTCTTCATGACCGTATTCAGACCTACCTAGCCTCAGGTAACCCAATTTGACATAATTCTCATAACCCAGCTTCAATGCCATCTGGTGTCTTAGTTTAACCAGTTTGTCATAAATCTCATCAAGCTCCTTTTCATTATCCTCGAAAAAACTCGTGACGGCTTCGCTTGCGCTTTTTCTCGTCTTCCTGTCCATTGATTGTGTATAGGGTGCCATTTGTGAAAGATTGTTTATCCTGCCATCAAATTCGATTTTAGCCGAAGCAAGTAGCTTGCCATAATGGCTTGTCAGTTTGTTCTCTTCTTGAAGATCCGGAATGATTGACTGATCAAAAGTCTTCAAGGCTGTCTCGGCAATTGTGAATAGAAGCTTACCCCATTTCTGTTCCAACTCTTTTGAATATTTTGACGCCACAAGTTCCTTATAATATGAATCTATCAATCCCTGATAAACTGGGGATACATTGTCGTAGTATTCATTCTCCTTGTCATAGAATTCATCATTGGTATCAATGGAATGCCTAACACTGACCAATGAATGCATTGTCTCAAAACTGTTTCGCATCTCATTTATCTGAGTCATGATACTGTCTTGCAGCTCAAAGCTATCAGCATTTTTAAAACCATCCAGAAGGTCTTTGAACCTTCTTTCAAATTCATCCATGTCTACTCTTAAGTACTCAAATTCCTCAAATCTCATTTAGCACCTCTCATTAATTTTTTTATTCTACTGGACTACCGGTTCAATCAATGATATCATTTTGTATCAATCAAGATAATCAAGAAAGGATAGATTACATGAAAAACTATCAACAGTACTTAAATATCCTATTTGCATTGGCAGTTGGATTTTCAGGATATACCTTGGCACGCGTATACCTGACCCGTAGGGGTCTTCCGCCTGGCGCATGCCCAATTGAAAGCTTTAGCACAGAGATTTCCATCTCTATCGCTCTATGCGTTCTTTACTTTATTCTATCAGTCGTGCTTCCCAGAATCAAAAGATAAAATCATTGTTCTTTATTATACCATATTTTTGCTCGTGCTTAATAAAAATCATCAGTCATGGGTTTACTGATGATTTTTTTGTTAGTTCAATCTTCTGACTTCTGCTCATACGCTTTATTCGAGACTCCCGACTCATTGCCTCTTCTTTGGTGTCATAAGCTTCATAGTATACAAGTTCGACGGGTAATCTGCCTCTGGTATACTTTGCACCATCTCCGGCGCTATGTTTATCCAATCTTTTATCCAAATTGTTGGTCCAGCCTGTGTATAGGCTGTTATCAGCGCATTTGAGGATATATACAAAGCACATGTCTTGATTACAGCAATTCAACTGTGTACTTGCTTTTCAAATCATTGATCTTATTGGTGTAGAAGTCATACTGCATCTGGTTGATCATCTGTGTCCTGATAGAGTCTTTAACCTCCACAAACTCTGCCACACCTGGGTTGCTTCTGTCATCAACTTTGATTAGATGAAAACCAAATTGTGTTTCAATCGGTTCACTGACAACTCCAACAGGAAGAGAAAAAGCAGCTTTCTCAAATTCCGGCACCATTCTTCCTTTTTCAAATGTTCCCAGATTTCCACCTACTTCTTTTGATGGACAAGATGAGTATTTTTTTGCAGCTTCTGCAAAGTCGAGACCTTCATTAATTTCTATGGCAATTCTATCGCTCTCTTCTTTTGTGGCAACAAGAATATGGCTAGCTGTTACTTCTTCATTATTTGCAAATTGGCCGGTGTTCGCATTGTAATATGCCAATACATCACTATCAGAAACATTCACATCTGCAATCAGTTCTTCTATGGCAAATCTTTGCAACAGATTTTTTTTAGTTTCTTCCAATATGGCTTTGAAGCTCTCTTCTTCATTCATTTTTCTAGCCATCGCATCTATATAGAGCAGCTCCCCAGATATAATCTCATCCAGCAGCCTTTTTTGACCTTCTTCTGTGGTGGCCTGAGCTGCATGGTTTTCAGGCAGGTTTCTCATAATGTTGTCAAACATCTCTTGTGTAATTTCTTTGCCGTCTACTTTAGCTAATATTTTTCTATCCACTGTAAAACTCCTTTATTTTTTTATTCAAGATATGATATAACAAAAGGCAAAAAAATGCAAATGAGAACGGTATAAAATTGATGTATACCCTATACAAATAAACAATTCAGGTGTAAAATATTATTGAATGAAATCCACAAGAAACCCAAATATATGACAAGTTTATTCGTAACATATAGTGTAAGGATTTAAATTGTTAAAAAAGGAGTGTTTAAAAAAATGAAAAAATCTTTAAAAGTTTTAATCTCAACAGTTTTAGTGCTTGTCCTGATGATGACTGTAGCTTTTGCCGTTCCTGGCAGAGATATAGCACCGGGACAACAGAAAAAAGACTATTCAGAAACAGAACAATTCAATTTTAAATTCAGCGACATGACCGGGTATGACTGGGCAATGAAATCTGTTCAGAACATGGCTGCCATGGGTAAAATAAAAGGTATTGGCAATGGAAAATTCGCCCCTGCCAGTGCTGCCAAGCAAATAGAGGTCTTAATCATGACCTTGAGATATCTTGGACTGGACGACGAGTTGGATTCATATGCGTTGCTACCACCAGCCTATAAAGGTATGAAACCCCAGGACTGGATGATTCCTTATCTGGAACTGGCAATAGAAAATGATATATTGACTGAAGAAGAGGCTGAGGATTTCAATCCAAATCTTCCAGCATCAAGATCTTTGACAGCAGTCTATATCATAAGAGCGCTGGATATGGTAGATGAAGCTGAAGATATGCAGGATGATCCGTTACCTTATAATGATGCTGCCGCTGTACCTGAGGATAGAATCGGTTATGTCAATCTGATTACAGAATTAGGTCTGATGATCGGTCATAACAACGTTTTTCAACCTAACAAACCTCTTTCAAGAGCTGAAATGGCAGTTTTGTTTGAAAGATTATATGATTCAGATCATGTGCACGAATGGCATACTGTCCAATTTGTTGAAAATGGCGGCACAGCTGTAGCGGATATTGAAAGGTATCACAATACAAAAATCAACGCATCACCTGTAAGCACCAGAACAGGTTACACCCTTGAGGGTTGGTACACCAATTCAGGTCTTACGAATAAGGTTGCTTTCCCGTATACCGTCACTGATGATGTGACATTCTACGCCAAATGGACCATAAACCAGTACACCATCACATTCAACTCAGCCGGTGGAACAACTGTAGCTGCAATCACTCAAAATTATGGCACTGCTATAACCGCTCCGACCAATCCGACAAAAGACGGTTTGGAATTCCTTGGGTGGAGTCCGACATTGCCAGCAACCATGCCTGCAATGAACATGACACTTGTTGCACAATGGGAGCTTGAACCATATACCATTAGCTTTGAGGAAAATGGCGGATCGACTGTTGCCAACGTCACTCAAGATTATGGAACAAAAATCAACTCGACACCAACCAGTACCAAAATGGGCTATACATTGGAAGGATGGTATGCCGATACAGGATTGACACTTAAAATCATATTCCCTTATACCATCACAGCCGATGCAACTTTATACGCAAAATGGACCATCAATGAGTATACTGTAAGCTTTGACGAAAATGGCGGTTCGAGTGTTGCCAACATCACAGAAGATTTCAATACAATCATCGCAGCAGCACCTGTAAGCACTAAAACAGGCTATACTTTGGAAGGGTGGTACACTGAAGAAGCTTTGACAAACAAAGTGATCTTTCCTTACACCATCCAATCAAATGTAACTCTACATGCAAAATGGACAATCAACGAGTATACTGTAACCTTTAACAGCAACGGTGGATCCGCAGTTGCACCTATAACTGAAGACTACAACACTGTTATCGCCACAGCACCTGTTACTGAAAAAGATGATTTCGACTTCGACGGATGGTTTTCTGATGAAGGGTTGACTGAAGAAGTAGAATTCCCATATACTATTACAGAGAATATTACATTATATGCAAAATGGATCGTAGCAACAGAATAATAAAAAAGATTTTGATATCAAACAAAGCCTTTCACGAGGCTTTGTTTTTTTATTATTACTCCGTGAAATTTATATCATTTTGTATTATAATGATATTAAGTGTTCTTAATAATTAAGAAAGAAGGTGTTTCTATGACAAAACCTGTATCTCAAAGCAAAACATACAGTGCGGGCGTTCTTCCTCAAGATAAATATGACAAACTGGATCAGTATATCTCCACTTTGGAAGATAAGGAAGGATCGTTGATCCATATACTTCACAAAGCCCAGGAAATCTTTACCTATTTACCTCAGGAGGTCCAGCTTCACATTGCCAGACATTTGGATATTCCTGCTGCAAAGGTTTTTGGTGTGACAACTTTTTATTCCTACTTCACAAGCACTCCAGTCGGTAAGCATACCATCAGTCTGTGCATGGGCACCGCATGTTTTGTAAGAGGGGCTGAAAAAATTGCTCACGAGCTAAAAGAAAAACTCAACATTTCATCCGGTGGCACCACGGCGGACAACTTGTTCACGCTCAAGGAAGTCAGGTGTATTGGCGCTTGTGGTCTGGCCCCCATAATCATGATTGACGATAAAGTATTCGGAAGAGTTAAAGTTGAAGATGTAGATGCCATTCTGAAAGAATTCAAGGAGGAGGTGTGATATGGGCATTAAATCATTAGAAGATCTGAAGAAAATCAGAGAGGATTCCTTGAAAAAAGTTAATCTGAGAGAAACTGGAAAAGATGGCGAAGACATTACCGAACTCATGGTCGGCATGGCAACCTGCGGAATAGCAGCCGGCGCCAGGGTTACCCTTGCAGCCTTGTTGGATGAAATCACTAAAAACAATGTTGAGAATATCAGAGTGGTTCAAGTGGGATGTCTCGGTTATTGTCATTCGGAACCCATTGTGCAGATAAACCAACCCGGTAAGGAACCGATATTGTATGGCAATGTCGATGACAAGAAAGCCAGGGATATCATCAACAAACATGTTCTCAAGAACGAACTACTTGACGATTCCATCATTATTAACACATTTCAAAAGGCATAGGTGAAGGAGGATAAAATGGACAAAATCAGAAGTCACATTATGGTTTGTGGCGGTACAGGCTGTGTCTCTTCACACAGCGAAGATCTGATCTCCGCTTTGAAGGCAGAGCTGGTCACCGCAGGCTATGATCAGGAAATAAGTGTTATTAAAACGGGTTGTTTT
>JAUYTY010000123.1 GCA_030694905.1 Eubacteriales bacterium
TGACTCCCTCATACTGCAGTGGGCATTCCTGTCCATGACCCTAAGAGGCACAGTAGTGTTTATGCCACTGATCGCCATATTGATTCTGAAGGAAAAGACACCAAGGCAAGCAGGCCTTATATCCATGATAGTGGCACCTACAGTTACGATTCTGTTGAGTGTATTAAAACTAACTACTATCGACCCCTTATATATCGGTATGGGCATCAGCACCTTGATTATAACGGGAGTTTATCTGATCAACAAAAAATGATTTTCTAATTAAATAGAAAATAACAAAAAACAAAAGGAACCGTCCCTTTTGTTTTTTGAAATAACAGATTGAAGATAAGCCAATACAATGGTAGAATATAGCCATGAAAAATCCAATGACTTTATCCTATACAGCCGTCCAGGGAACCTACTGGATGTATTTCTCTGTCATCATCGCCTTTTCATCGGTGTTTCTGCTCAGCAAAGGCTACACCAATTCTGAAATCGGAGTGATTCTGGCAGTCTCCAATATTCTATCGGTCATCATTCAACCGATCTTGGCGGATATCATCGACCGTTCGCAGAAGGTATCACTATCACTTGTCACCCGATTGGTTTCGGGTGTTTTGATTGTTGGAACCTTGTCTCTGGTCTTTTTTGAAATGAAGTCTTTCCTTTTGTCGACTGTGTTTGTTCTTTTATGTACCCTACACATATCCATCCAGCCGATGATAAACGCCATGGCCTTCCATTATCGTAACGGCAACGAGCCCCTAAATTTTGGCGTGGCGAGAAGCGGCGGCTCTATCGCTTTTTCATTCGTCAGTGCGCTGTTGGGATTTCTGGTTGTCACATTTGGCACAACAGCCATTCCTGTAACCGGTTTCGCTATCCTGTTGCTTCTGCTATCCGCCTTGATCACCACTGAAAGGCTGCATCAGAGCACGTCTTCTTCAAAGGGCCTTGAATTCATCACCTTCAAACCGGGTCTGGAGGCGTCCTCCATCACGTTGATTTCATTTATCCGGCGGAATGGATACTTTGTTGTGTTTTCCATCAGCGTGATGCTCATATTCTTTCAGAATTCTATCATCAACAATTACATGATCCAAATAATCGCCGCAGTTGGCGGACGAAGCGACCAGATGGGACGCCTATTGTCCTTTATGGCGCTCTTGGAACTTCCGGGCCTTTTCTTTTTCAGAAGAATCCGTTTTTGGTTCAGCTGTCAGACGATGCTTAAAATATCAGCTGTGGCTTTTATTTTCAAGGTGTTGTTTACCTATCTGGCTACCTCCGTCGGTTTTATCTACATCGCCTTTCTATTTCAGCTCATTTCCTTTCCCTTCTTCCTATCTGCCTCTGTCCATCTGGTGGATGAGGTCATGGAGAAGGGCGAGGCGGTCAAGGGGCAATCCATGCTGACGGGTATGATGACCTTGAGTGCTGTCTTTGGCAGCCTCATTGGTGGTGTGGTCCTGGACATCAGTGGACCGTCTATCCTGCTTTTTTACAGCACTATCGTCACTGTCATAGGGGCTCTGATTTTAATTGCGTTTATTGATAGGGTGAAGGCGAAGAAGGTTTAAGCATGCAGTTATGATAAAAAAATCAAGAGACCGTTGCCGGTCTCTTTTAGAATTCAATAGTTTGATGATCAACAGGGTTCTGCTTTTCAACAGTATCTCTTAATTAGCGGCCACGGGAGCTTCTACTTCGCCCTTCTCCTCATTGTCATAGTTCTCTTTAAACTGTGCAAAACCAGTTATAGCATAGACTGCAGCAATAATTGGACATAATATGCAGAAGAATGCGTATGGTGCATATGCAAATACCTCTACACCAAGCACTCCCGTAATAAATACACCGGTTGTAGACCAAGGTACCAAGTAAGCGAAGATTGTACCGCCATCCTCCAAGGTTCTTGACAATACCGTCCTGCTGATTTTGTATTCCTTAAAGGAATTTTTCATTAACTGTCCTGTAAGTATAATTGCTATGTATTGGCTAGCACACAGAATAGTTACAATTAAGCTAACGAATAATGTAGATATAACAACCGCCGGTTTCGAGCGAACTACCTTGTTGAGTTTACTCAACACAACGTTAAGCACTCCAATTTTCTGCAGAATCTCTCCCAAGCCTACCGCTAGGAAGGCAAGTGCTGTTGCTCCCATCATTCCAAGCATTCCGCCTCTTGAAAGCAGTTTATTGATTTCAGCTATATCCGTATTGATTGAGAATCCTGTACCCATAGCGCTCACTATGGTTTTGAAGTTATAAAATCCACTCTGGAATACAAATGCAGCTAGTGTTCCCAACAAAGCACTTGAAATAAGAGCTGTTACCGGTGGCACCTTCTTGATTGCTAAAAATATTGTAAAAGCTGGTATAATCAAAAGTATCGGTGTAATATTGAAATTCGCTGTCAACGCATCTTTTATGCCTGTTATTATTGACAAATCAAGGCTGGAAGCGCTGTATCTCATGCTTATAATAAAGTATAAAACCGCTGAAATCAGCATCGCTGGAATTGTAGTGTAAAGCATCGACCTGACATGGTCAAATACATTCGCGTCGGACACTGCTGCTGCTAGGTTGGTTGAATCTGAAAATGGTGACAGCTTGTCTCCAAATACAGAGCCTGATACAATCATACCCGCTGTTATCCCAGGGTTGATATTGAGTCCTATTCCAATGCCCATAAAAGCAACACCAAGTGTTGAGATAGCAGAGTATGAGCTTCCTGTGAAAAAGGACAGTATACAACAGATGAAGAAGCCTGCCAGCAGGAATGAGGCTGGAGTCAATATGCTGAGTCCGTAATAGATAATTGTCGGTACTATACCCGATACTATCCAAGAACCGATAACCGCTCCTACTGACATCAAGATCATAGCAGCCATTACAACATTTTTGCACCCGTCAAGGAAAAATTTGTCAATTTCAATGAGACTGAATCCGTTGATTACTCCTACGATTGCAGCGGCCACTACGGCTAAAAGAAAAACAACCTGGGTATTGATTTTGTAAATACCAAAACCGCCAATGAATATTGCTGCCAATAACAGCATGCATAATACCGCCAAACTAAAACTCATTTCTTTTTTGTTAGTGGTGATGTCCTTAGAATTTTTCATTTTAGACCTCCTAAAATTTTTTAAAGATTATTTTGTCTGGATTCAATAGTTTGGATTCATTCAGTTTCATCTTTCTGCCATTCGAAGATTTATTGATTCTTTATGGTCTAATGCAAATGTTATTGGATCTATAGCAACACCATACTTTTGTTTGGCATTTACCACTGATACCAATCCCATTTCGACGTCTTCCTTCACTTTATCCATATCTCTTTCGAAGGGATCGCCATATCCACCACCACTAGCGGTGATACATGTTATAGTATCTCCATACTCAAGAAATATAACATCTCCCATTGCGTAATCGAGTACCTTTTCATTCTCCTTCCCTTCATTGATGATCCATTTACTGGTTTCACCAGGCATTCCGCCAAAAAGACCCTGAGGTGCGATCTTGGATTTTTGAGAAACATGTGAGAATATTCCGTCATATCCAACAAGCTTCCATTTTCTTCTTTGTGCAAAACCACTTCGATATTTTCCGGCTCCCTCTGAATCAGGAAGTATTGATCTTTCAATGAATAGCATAGGTGCTTCAATCTCCTGTGCCTCCAATGGCGGTATTGGACAATTAGTTACGTGACATGCCATTATTGTGACTCCATCACTGTGGGATCTTGCTCCCAGTCCACCCGGCACTATTTCTCCCCAATACTGTCTATGATTAATCTCACCGCCTCTTGGATGGGTTTCCAGATTGGTACCGGAGCAAAAGTCGTAGTTTGTGCCGCATGAGTCTGCCATAACCTTGCTAGGTATAGCCTGTGCCATAGCCCCCATGATCAGATCGACCAGAATATGGTCAGTTACCATTCTCTGAAAGCAACCTATAGGCATCGAGCAGTTAACCAGAGTTCCTTCCGGAGCAATTACCGTAATTGGCCTATGACATCCCTGGTTGGTAGGTATATGAGCATTTGTTATGCATCTCATCGTGTAATAGGTAGCGGATATTGTAGCGGAGAGAGGTGAATTTATCGGCCCCCTTATCTGCTTATCCGTACCTGTATAATCAAAGGTGATATTGTCCCCCTCTACTATGACAGTCAACTTCAATGTATAGGGTCCTCCCGCAAAACCGTCATCGAGAACCTTTTCCTCATGAACATATCGACCATCCTTAATTAATCGGATCTCGTTTCTAGTTAGCTTTTCTGAGTAGTTTAGAAGATCCTCCACAACGCCATTAACCAAATCTATCCCGTATTTATTGACTATTTCTCTAAAACCTTTGATCCCTATATTGCAGGCGGAGATTTGGGCCATCAGATCACCCTTCATGTCTCTGGGATTTCTTGTGTTATTAAGTATCACATTCCAAAGAGCCTCATTTCTTATTCCTCTGTCATATAGCTTCACAGGCTCCATTAGGAAACCCTCCTGCCATATCTCGACCGTCCACGAATCCCCTGTCCATACTCCCCCAACATCCTTGTGGTGAAGCATTGTTACAGAAAAAGCTATAAGTTTTTTATCATCAGAAAAAACAGGTGCTATCATAATCAGATCTTTAGTATGGTGGCTTCCCAAAGACTTTCCACCAGCATAGGGATGATTGGTTAGGATAAGATCACCAGGATTCATCTGATCTCTGCTAAAGTAATTTGTGAGCACTGTGTTTAGACATGGACCTAGGCAGTTCAAATGTATTGGTACATTCGCCCCTTCAGACAGCAACCTTCCCTGATCATCAAAAATAGCCGAGGAGCAATCCATCATTTCCTTAACGATAGTTGAATAGCTGCTTCGCACCATTGTCGCTGACATCTGTTCTGCTACCGATCTAAGAGCATTGTTAACAACTTCAAGTAATATCGCATTTGACATCCGGTTCACACTCCCTATACATTAATATTTGTATACATCACGATATTTTTCAATTCGTCAATCTCAGCTGTGTGATTGGGATATACAACAGAGGTTGCACCCATCTCAGCTATTATAGCTGGGCCTATTATCTTGTCCCCTATATTCAAGGAATCTCTATTTATGACTGAAACTTGATACGCCTTGCCTCCAAAAACCGCTGTTCCCGTTGCTCTTTCTTTGTTGCCTTTAAAACTTATCCTCTTTGCATTCTCCATAAGATCCGGTTTCGTAAATGTCCCTAAGGCACTTACCCTATAATTGACAAATTCGATTGGGTCTTCTTTCATGCAATGTCCGTAGGCTTGCTCATGAAGGTTGTGGAACTTTTCAATCATATCCTCTATATCATGGTTATCGAGATGCTTGAAAGGCATCGGAACACTGATCTCAAAGGCCTGTCCAAAATATCTCATGTCACAGGTCCTGATCAGTACCCGATTATCTTCTGCCACATCCTGCTTATCCAGCTCGTCAATGCCTTGTTTGTCCAAGCTGATGTATATTTCGTTCAAGAGATCCGAATTTATCTGTTCTCTTGTCAATAGCCTTGAATGAACACGGTCGCACTTAATGTCTGACAGCACCAGACCTAAGGCGCAGAACGTTCCTGGAGAATATGGAATAATAACCCTTGGAATTTCCAAATCCTCAGCAAGCTTTCCTGCATGGAGTCCTCCAGCACCCCCAAAGGCTACAAGTGCAAAGTCTCTAGGATCGTATCCCTTTTGTACAGATACAAACTTGATAGCACGAATCATATTTGAATTGACAACATCAATTATTCCTTCCGCTGCCTTTAGGGTATCAATTCCTAATGGATTAGCTATGTACTCCTTAATTGCAGCGCTTGTCTTATCCATTGCATTGTCAAGGTTCTCTTCAAATATCTCAGGTCTAATTCTACCTGTAACCAGGTTTGCATCAGTGACTGTAGGCTTAATACCGCCTTTGCCGTAGCATACAGGTCCAGGCTCAGCCCCGGCGCTGATTGGTCCTACCTTCAACGCTCCACCGGCGTCACACCATGCGATACTGCCTCCTCCGGCCCCTATGAAGCTCAAATCCACTGTAGGTATGCTGATCGGATAGCCTTCCACATTGCTTTCAGTTGTAAACCTCATAATATTGTTCTGAATAAGGGCAACATCAGCACTGGTTCCTCCCATATCCAACGTGATTATATTCTTTTCACCAATGAGTCTGCTCATGTAGTTTGCGGCTATGATACCAGCTATCGGACCTGATTCAGATACAGAAACAGGCTTGCTCAGGGCTGCATCGAATGTCATGATTCCTGCATTGCCTTGCATCATATAACAGTTGGCGCTTACTCTGCTTATTTCCATTTCTTTCTTGAAATCCAGGATGTGTGAAGCCATATTGGGCATCATATATGCGTTGATGACAGTTGTCGAGGTTCTCTCGTACTCTCTGAACTGCGGTATAATCTCTGAGGAAATAGAAACATATACATCGGGCCATTCTCTTTCAATCATTTCCTTGATCTGTATCTCATGCTTTGGGTTCGCATACGAATGCATCAAGCATACAGCAACTGCCCTGATATTTCTATACTTCAGTGATTTTATTATTTCTAGAACCTCTTGCTCGTTTACAGGCTGTAATACATCTCCCAGGAAATTCATTCTTTCAGATGCCTCAAACCTTAGATTTCTCTTGACTAGAGGTTCCGGCTTTTCCATATTGATATCATAAATATTTTCATTTCTGTAAGCCCGCCCAATCTCCAAAACATCCTTGAATCCTTTGGTTGTTATAAGTGCTGTCGCTTCGCTTTCCTTCTGTGCGATCATATTCACAACTATGGTTGTGCCATAAATCAACTCCTTGATGTCTTGATGGTCTATATGGCATTCTCCAACAATTTTGTTAATTCCGTTATTGATTCCTCTCAGCAACTCTTTAGGAGTGGTAGGGGTCTTGGTATAAAAAATCCTTCCGGTTTCAACATCTGTCAAAACAACATCAGTATTTGTGCCTCCTGTATCAATTCCAATTCTATACATATTATCACCTCTCATCAGTTTTATTAAGAAAGTAGTCCAAGGATGATCTCACAAGAGATCTTTCGTACATGTTTCTGCTACTTATATCGAGTTTATCAAGAGGTTTTGACAGCAAGACATCTATGAAGGGTGTCAACTGCCTGCCATACAACTCCATGCAGTCTCTGGCATCTATTCCAGGCCAAGCGTTGCAACTGACGACTACACGTCTGTTATAGGAGGATATGGTCTCGGGAATACCATCAAACATCTCATCATCTGGTTTCATGACAAACTTATCCAATGTACCGGTAGGAATACCTTCAATACCCTTGACCTGTATTGGTTCAACACTCTCATTGTATGGGTCTGCTGCCAGATCTAGAATTATAGCATAATCCGGCATATTGCTTATCAATCCGTTCCTGATAATGATTTTAGATGAGTCTGGTCTTTTACTTGCATCAACCAATATATCAGTTTTACTCAAAATATCTTTAACAAATTCTTCATTTTGGGTTATCGTTCTCGGAAGAATATGTATCATTATCCCTCTATCACTTGAGAGAAATTCCTTGTCTCCAAACTCCTCGAATGCCTTTGCCGAATTTGCGGCTACCGCACCAGCTCCAATAATAGAGACATTGATTACCTTATCCTTGATTTTGCTAAAATTTTCTGTTCTCTTCTTAAGCTCCTCGAAAGCAATTCTCGATCCTGCTCTAGAAGTGCCCCTGTAGTTTACAAGTATCCTCTCATGGTCATCATTAGTCATGGCGTCCATTGAAAAGCAGTTGATTTTTCTTTCTTTCAATAGCTTGTTCCTTGTTTCTCTTGTCTCGTAATGTAGCATAGAAATCAGTATTGAATCCTCTTTAATCAAATTGATTTCCTCTACCTCTGGACATCTCAAAACAATTATCATATCATTTTCAAATACTTTTTCAGGTGAGATAAATTTGATTTTGTTGTTGAATTTCACATAATCTGCATGGGAATACCCCAGTCTTTCCCCATAACCCTCCTCGAGAAATAAATCGACCTGATAATCCATTAAATCCTTAAAAAATTCTGGTAAGAAATCTCTCTTTTCGCTTTCCTCCTTATGCATCTTAGGAAATCCTATTGATTTGATCAATCTCATTTATATCACTCCTATCCTGTGAAATATTTTCCGGTCATTAATTGGTTACACTTATTATATAGCAATAACCATGCCAGTATCTGATTTTAAATATTCATTGAGATTTAAACGTTATGTTATCACTAAGAATCAATAGCCTGTTGCTTATCTGATACATGTTGCATAATTGGGACACTTTTCTTTGAATTAATACACATTCTAGTATAATTTATTAGTTTTTTGCTGTAATTCTCTAATACTGTAAGCTAGCTGTTGCAATTTTATAACACTTTTTTAATTAAATGTTGAATTATCTACAAAGTGTGTTATGCTAATAAATATACAGGATTTAAATTTCTTTAGAAAAGGAGTTTTGATAAATGGACTACAAAGAAATTTTTTTGAACAAGCTTACAGATTTCTCCCTTAATCTGGCATCTTCAGAAATGATATTGGCCGAGTACATCAAAAACAACTATAAAAAGATATCATTTTTGGACCTGTCAGATGTCTCGAAAATATTGGGCATAGATGAAGCAGAAATAACCAATTATTCAAATAAGCTGGGGTACAGGGATTACGAGGAATTCAGAAAGATTATTAGGGACCTTGCAATGTCCGAGTTGAGTTCAACAGACAGATTTGAGTTTTCACTTATTAATATCAACCCTAGAATCAATAATGTAAAAAACACTGTAATTAGAAAGGAGATAGCTAACCTGAACAAGCTGATGGAATACTTCGACGAATCAACCTTTTACTCTATTCTTGAGGAGCTCATTAAGGCGCCGGAGATCATTGTCATTGGTACCAGAAGTTCCAGCCTGATAGCTAAATATGCAGTACAGATGTTCAGAAGGATTGGTAAAAAAACAACTGGGATAACAACAGGAGCAACTGAAAATTTTGACACCTTCTCATTGTTTGATGACAATACTCTCATCCTAGCTATTGGTTTTGCCCGTTATCCTAAAGAAACTATACGAGCAGTCAGTTTTTTTAAAAAGCATAATTTCAAGGTCGTAAGCATCACAGACAACCTAATGTCTGCACTGACTCCCCTTTCAGATATCATCCTGACAATACCTTGTGAGTCTGTTTCAATAACAGATTTCTATGCAACGCCAATCAGCGTTATAAATATGATGATTATATTGTTAAGTCAAATCGACATGGAAAATTCAATTAGCTATTTAAGTAAGTTTGAGGAAATTGCGAAAGACTACGGCTTCTATTTCTGATTCCATGCTGCCAATCGGAGGTTACAGGTATGAAGAAATTTAACGTTTTATACGACGAGGATAATTGTGCTATGATACCAAATAGCTTCGTTGATTATGAAACAGGCAGTATCATAACCACCAACGAAAAAATGATTAACATTATAAGCATCTGTTTAAAAGTAGCTAAATCTGAGGCTCCAATTCTAATCACAGGTGAATCAGGCGTAGGAAAAGAACTGCTTTCAGAGCTGATTCACAACAACAGCAATAGAAAAAATGAGCCGTTTGTCAAAGTAAACTGCGCGGCAATACCTGATAATCTTAAAGAATCAGAGTTCTTTGGATATGAGCCAGGTTCATTCACTGGCGCTTCGAGATTCGGTAAGAAGGGTCTTATTGAAATGTCCCAAAACGGAACCTTGTTTTTAGACGAGATTGGCGAAATGCCATTAAATTTACAGTCTATACTTCTGAGAGTGCTTCAAGATGGTAGGTTTGTCAAGGTAGGAGGATATAAGGAAATCAAATCAGATGTAAGAATAATTTGCGCTTCCAATACTGATCTCAAGACTATGGTAGATGAAGGATTATTTAGAAATGATCTCTATTTCAGGCTAAACGTTATTCCAATAACCATTCCTCCTCTATCAAGTCGAAAGGATGATATACCGTTATTGGCCTTGTACTTCACTGATTACTTCAACCGACAGTATAATACAAATAAAAAATTATCTAGAGATGTTATCAATGCATTGGTCAATCTTACATGGAGTGGAAATATTAGAGAATTGAGAAATACCATAGAGAGATTAATATTAATATCGCTTGATGATATAATATCTCCAGACAATCTTTACTATGTTGAATCCATCAGCAATAAAGAAAATTACCTCTACTATAATACTCGCGATATTGCTGAATTTGAAGGAGATTCTTCACTTAAGAAAGCTATGGAAGATTACGAGTTGATTATCATAAGAAAAGCGGTGGATAAATACGGCAGTATAAGAAAAGCGGCAAAAGCTCTCGACACGACACCTTCAACAATCTCAAGGAAGCTATCTAAAAACAAACCGTCCGCCTCGATTTAAAAATTGAATTCATTCTTTTTTGCTCTGATTTTAATTGCGTTTATTGATAGGGTGAAGGCGAAGAAGGTTTAAACCAAAATTTCAGTTGAATTTTTTTACATAATATGTGATAATATGCTTATATTATATATAGTTTCGGAAGCAATGAACGCAGGCCACAATTGGACACTTATGCCTGCTGGAGCTAGTGGTGTAACCGGCCAAAAGTAATTTTGGCTGGTTTTTGTTTCCTCAAAAAGCAATTCTTAAAAAGCATGATTATTAATTTTGGTTGCATCCTTTAAGCCCTAAAACCGGGCCGAGTGGTTTGTAATAAATACCAGTGCGATGCACTGAAGAAAGGAGAGAAAACTAGATGAAGAAGGTTTTAATTGTCCTGATTGTGTTGTCTCTGTTGATAGTTTCTACCATCCCTGCATTGGCTCATCCAACAGTTCCTCCACAAAGCTTAGGAAAAATCAGCATTAATGCCGCAACCGGTATGGCTACCGCATACCACGGCGCAGGTGATCTTGCCTGTAAAGGTGGCATAGCTGCCCATGTATTTGAACAGAGATTCATGTGTGTTTTTCACCCGGTAGCGGAATAATTAGCTAATCAAAAGCCCTCGGATACTAAAATGCTGATATGCTCCCGAGGGCTTTTCAATTCATTTTTTTGATTTTTATCTACTTTTATTTCTGCATTAACATTCAGCAAATGAACAGAATCCGGTTAATGCACACTACAAAAAAGTATCCGCCAGAATTCTATCGGTGTAGTCGCCAAACACAGGACCATTCTGCAATTGATAGCCACTAACGTCCTGATGGCTTAAATTGACCTCTATCAATACCGCCTCACCTGTATTGTCAAATGTCATATCCCATGTAGCAAATCTGAAGTAAGGCAATCTTTTATGCAAAAGTAGCGATTTCTCGACGATCTGGTCAAATCCAGGATATCTTGTACCTTCAAATTTTACGCCAGTATCGGGATGCGAATAATAACGATTGGGATATTCCCCGTATGCATAGCTCTTTAAAAGCCCGCTCTTATCGACACCGCAATAGATACCACCTGTCCCGAAATTATCTGTAATGGTTCCTTTTAATCCTATTCGAACGTAAGAATCTACAAATATGATATCGCCATCCATTCTCGCAGTTAGTATCTTGATGGAATTCACAGAGTCAGGATTAAATTTCGCCATCATAGGGTCCTGTCTTATGATGTCTTGAATGCAGAAATTATCCCCATAACGCTTAAACAATTTATCTGCGACAACCACTTCAGTGCCAAGATATAACGCTTTGTCCTTTTTCTCGATCAGTGCGATATCCCTACCGCCACCTGATAATAGAGATGGTTTGATGATATGCTTCTCAGAAATTGAAGACAGCACATCTAACGCCTGATCGCGGCTTATTTCCTCATGGTCCAGATTATAGAATACGCCGTTCATGTTTCTTAACAAACATTTAGGTGTTTTTACGAGATCTCCAAATCTCGTTTGGTAGAGGTTTTTATCCGCATATGCTTTTGCCAATTCCAACTCACTGTTTTGGGGTTCGATATAGCGATAAAAGATATAATCGGGGATGAATTTCACGCTATCCACGCCACTGACTTCCCTGTAGAAATCGTGCCAATAATAATCCAGCCTTTTAATGCCATATTGGCTATAATATTTCTTTATTCCATCGCGGAAGTTTTTGTCTCTCTTGAACCTCTTAAACCCCGCTTTTTTTCTGACAGCATATTTATAGCTTAACTCTTTCAGAACACCTGCAATAGAATAAACAAGCTTTAAATATGTGCGATTGTTGATTGGAATAAATCTGAAATTTCTTTTCATCATACTCTCCTTTGTCAATGATTATACGATTGTGATCCATTCTCCCATTTGCAGTTCAAATGACTCTGGAAGCAATCTGCTCATTCCGCTGCCATTATAGAAGGTTAATTCGGAAAAATACACCTTGCCATTGACTTCATATAAATCCACACGAACATGAGGAAAATCCTCCGACAGTTTAACCGCAATCTCCTTCATATACTCAAAATTGCTCGGTTTTTCGATTATGTGATTTCTATCATTCATAAAGTTAATTCTGCAATCCAAGTAATTCCAGTCCATGTCATAGATATTCCTTTTATGATTCTTGAACCGGTCATAATCGACAGCCACAACCCGAGGCACTCCATTAAAACAAAAAAACTTGTAATCCATTGGTGGATTGCCCTGATGATCCGTGATTTGCCTTCATCGCAAAAGAGTCAGGAAGCAGGTCAAGATCTATCTCTTCTACATTTTTATATATGGCGATAATCTCATTCAATAAATGGCCGTAGCCTTTAGCTGTCACGTAATCCCGAACCAACACCTTGTCATTGCATTGTGTGATTAATTTGTTCCGATAGTTCAGTTTGATCCACTGCATTTTGTCATCATACAGCTTTGGATGTTTCAATTGAAGCCTTCTGCCTGTCTTATACAGAAATGCAATTGAAAGATGCAATCCGGGAAAGGGCGCATTTTGACAATAGGCTGATAATAAACGATTGAGCCATTTTCTGATCATGTATTTTCTGTTGATTTCCATAAAGCCTCCTATTAATTGACCCCCTGATTATTGACTTCTAGTTTTTTTTATCTCCTCCGTCAGCAAAGGGACAATTCTTTTATAATCGCCTACGATGCCATAATGGGATATGGAGAAAATTGGCGCTTTCGGGCTTTTATTGATGCTGACAATGTTTTTGGCGTTCTGCATCCCCACATTATACTGAATGGCACCTGACACACCAATATTGACAATTAATTTAGGCTTGATGGTTTTCCCGCTGGCACCTACCTGGATAGAAGGATCATACCATTCCGCATCCACCAAAGGCCTTGTCACCGCAATCGCACCATGTAATTCCTTTGCCAGATCCTCTATCATTTTCATATCGTCTTTTGAGCTTACACCCCTTCCTGCCACAACCACAATTTCAGCTTCTTCAATTTTGACTCCTTCAGTCTCATAGGCGACGTGCTCCAGTATTTCATAATCATTTTCCGGTTCCACTGAGATATTTTCAATAACAATTTCACCCTTTGGATTTTCCATCTCCTCCAGTTGTGAGAATACCTTAGGTCTGATGGTGGCCATTTGAGGTCTTCTTGTCGGGCATAGGATTTTACACATGATATTGCCCCCATAGGATGGCTTCGTCTGAATCAACAGCCCATCGCCATCTATGTCCAGATCCATGCAATCTGCAGTCAATCCTGTCCGAAGCTTTGCCATGACCCTGGGCGCCAGGTCTTTGCCCATTGATGTGGCACCGAATAGTAATATTGAAGGCCTATACTTGTCGACCAGCGCTTCCAGCACCTTTGCGCAAGTGATGGCCTTGTATTCTTTCAAATGGTCGGATTCAACAACAATAACCCTGTCTCCGCCTCTGTTCAAAAGCTTTTGAGACATGTCCCCCGCATCCCGTGCTAGGAGAATAGCAACCACTCCTTCATCGTTTTTATCGGATAACTCCTTGGCTTTGGCAAGCAGTTCAAAGGTAATGTCTGATATCCTACCGTTTCGATGCTCTGCAAAAACCCAGATTCCTTTATAATCAGTCAATTGCATATGCCTCCTCCTATATGGCATGGTCGGCAGTCAGCTTCGCTACCAGTTCTTTAACCATTTCCTCAGGACTACCTTGAATCATTTCCACTTCACTTCTTCTTTTCGGTTCGAATATCTCGGTGACAATGGTCGGGGAACCTGGAATGCCAATCATGTTGATGTCGCATCCCAGATCCTCATAATTCCAGATGGGGATATCTTTCCTGAAAGCCTTCATGATATTGACGGGCTTGGAATATCTCGGCGTGTTTAGATGCTTGGTTACGGTCATCACCACCGGTAGTTTGGACCTGACCCTTTCCCTTCCTTCCTCCAGCATTCTTTCAGCTGTTACGTGGTTTCCTTCCATATCTATCTGCGATACAAATGTAATCTGCCTGAAATCAAGAAATTCCGCCACAATAGGTCCAGTTTGTCCTGTGTCGGCATCCACAGCATGGCTGCCAAACAGAACCATATCCACAGCACCTATCTTATTCACGGCTTTGCTCAACACATAGCCTGTCGCCAGTGTATCAGCACCGGCCATTTCTCTGCAGCTCAATAGCCTTGCATGATCACAGCCCATTGCCAATGCTTCTCTTAAGGCATCTATTGTCTGAGGCGGTCCCATGCTGATGACTGTAATTTCGCCGCCATGCTTATCCCTTAACCTGATTGCCTCTTCAATGGCATTCTTGTCAAATGGGTTGATTACACCGGTTATGTTGGTTCTGTCCAAATTTTTAGACACAGGGTCAATCCTTACGTCTATGGTATTGGGAACCTGTTTGATGCATACCACAATATTCATATCGATTCAACTCCCTTATAATCCTATTTGTTCAGTGACATGGAACCGACCAGCATCCGAAGGATTTCCGATGTGCCTTCACCTATCTCAAATATTTTGGCATCCCGAAGATATCTTTCCACGTGATAATCCCTGCTGTATCCATTGCCACCTAAAATCTGGATGGCATCCTTGCAGGTCTGCATCGTCGTTTCAGAGCTGTATATCTTCAACATAGCCGCTTCCTTGGTGTGTCTTTTCTCCAGATCCTTCATCCTCGCTGTGTCAAACATCATCAATTCAGTGTTTCTTATGCCGATGTCCATATTGGCAATCATGTTCTGGACTGACTGATGCTGTGCGATAGGTCTTCCAAAAGCTGTTCTCTGAATGGCATAATCCACCGCGATCTCCCTGGCTGCCTCAGACAAGCCAAGCGCAATGGCGCTGATACTGATTCTAGCGCCATCCAAAGCCATCATTGCTATTTTGAATCCGTCGCCCACTTTACCCAACAGGCTTTCTTTAGTTAATTTGATATTATTCATGATGAGCTCTGATGTCATCGAACCCCTTATTCCCATCTTGTCTTCTTTTTTCCCAACAGAAAAGCCCGGTGTCTCTGCCTCAACCAAAAATGCTGAAATGCCTTTTGTGCTTTTCTTTTCATCTGTTTTGGCCAAAATGATATAGAGGTCTGATATCCCACCATTGGTAATCCAGGCCTTTGTGCCATTCAACACCCAGTGGGTTCCATCAAATTCAGCGCTTGACTGTATCCCTGCCGCATCAGAACCTGCTGAAGGTTCTGTCAAAGCGAATGCGAAAATCGAGTCTTCAGAAGCCTTATGAAGGTATTTCTCCTTTTGTTCCCTCGTTCCGTGATGAAAAACAATGTCCGTTGCGAGCCAATGAGCATCCAATGTTACAGCCACACTTGCACTGCCTCTGGATATTTCCCTAAGAGCAAGGGCACCGGTGACAGCATTGCCACCAGCACCACCGTATTCTTCAGGCAATGGAATCCCTAACAGGCCATTCTCCTTGATTTTTTTCCACAACTCATCATTAAACCCATTACGGTCCATTTCCATATCCAACGGTTTAATTTCATTTTTTGTGAATTCCTTCACCATCTTTTGGATCATTTTTTGTTCATCTGTAAATTCAAATAACATAATACACCCCTTGTTCTTATTCAAATCAGCAATCATCGAACCATCAAGATTCTCCAAATAAGAATTGATAAATCTTTTTAATTATACTACGCTCTTGCTATTGACTCAATCGAAATGTTTAATTCAGCATCAAAGCACTTTATTGCACATCGGATGTCTTTATTCAATATATTATTAATAATATTATTTGTTGTTTAGTTTGGACAATAATTTCTTCAATAATGAAGTATATCTTAAAATATTTTCAGATGGTTTCGACATTTTTTTAGTCAATTTTTTATCAAAAACTGTTGCTATTTCAATGCTTTAGGTATAGTATGAAATTGTGAAACCTTAAGGATGCCATGAGAGTCTGATCTTATTTTGGACGCTTTGATCGGACTGGAGCCAATAGCGTAACCGACCTTTTTTTGGTCGGTTTTTTATTTCAAGAGAGGTGGTTGAATGGCATATACATTCCTCAGTCCGTATACTTTATGACAGAAAAATCGAAAAAGTAAATAAATTTAGGAAGGAGTTGAATTTAATGCGGCGAAAAATTTTACCGCTACTGTTGACTTTAACAATGATATTTAGTTTGCTTGGATTCAATGCTGCCAGTTATGCCTTTGAGGAAACTGAGTTTGCAGGCGGCTTGGGAACAGAGGCTGATCCTTGGCAGATTGCAACTGCCGTTCAGCTGAATAATGTGAGAAACTACCTGGGACCTGAAAATCATGACCAGCATTTCATTTTAACCGATAATATAAACTTGGATGTCTATCCATTTAACGAAGGACAAGGCTGGGAGCCTATCGGTGATTGGTGGAATTGGCCATACAATGGTTTCCATGGGACTTTCGATGGGGGTGGCCATACCATCAGCGGATTATACATCGATATGCCTGAACCGGTTAAATGGGATCAGACTGATTATTATAGTGCAGGCTTGTTTGGTATGGTCTATGATGCCATAATCAAGGATGTATCCCTCACAGATGTCGATGTCACGGGCTATACTTGCGCCGGTGGCCTAGTGGGTGATGCAGAATTCTCTTCCATCAGAGACATCCATGTTAAAGGAAGTGTGATCGGATACGATTATATAGGTGGTTTGATAGGTTACATCAATGTATCTTTTGTTGATCAGTCTAGTTTTGAAGGATCAGTGATTGGTGTAGATTATATAGGCGGCTTGATTGGAGACCAAGATAATAGCGCTATTAGATATTCATTGAGCAAAGGGATTGCGGAAGGAAATATAGGTATAGGAGGCTTAGTTGGCAGTAGTCGGTCAAGTTCAATATTTCAATCACACTCAGAGAGCTCAGTAACCGGTACTGATGATTCGTGGTACATTGGCGGACTTGTCGGTTCCAGCTATAGTGACAGCACCATCAACAAGTCCTATGCAACAGGTGTTGTAACAGGAACAGGTTATGTGGGAGGTCTTGTCGGAGAGAATGATTATAGCACAATAACCGACTCTTATGCATGGGGTGGCGTTTCAAGCAATGCTGTCGATATTTCGGATTACCCGTATGAAGTTGCTGGTCTCGTTGGATCAAATATTTCTCAAAGCACTGTGCAAAACTGTTATGCGGTAGGTGTCGTCAGTGGCACTGGAGATAATCACGGTGGATTGGTGGGATACAATGAAATCAGCAGTACAATATTATCCAGCTATTCCCTCGGCCCTGATAACAGTCTTGGAGAAGTCGTTACAGATGATGAAATGCAGTTACAGGGAACCTTTGTCGACTGGGATTTTGCAGACACCTGGGCACTCGATGAAGGGTATCCTTACCTGTTGCCAAGTGGGGTTTCCGAAATCCTTTTATTAGAGGACTTTACTCAAATTTACGTGAATTATGGGACACCCTTTAGTAACGTCAGTTTGCCCCTTATGGTTTTTGCAGCTTTAGATGACACCACCGCTGTTCCTTTGCAAGTCACTTGGAATGAAGGTGATCCAGTTTATAACGGCGACATCGCAGGAAACTATCTCTTTACAGGAACTTTGGCTGAAGTGGAGGGAATAGCAAACACCAGTGGACTTACTACCAGCATAATTGTTACCGTATTAAATCCACCCAAAGAGATTGTTTCTGTTGAAACCCAAACTGATATCACTGTTCCAAACGGAACAGCCTATAATCAAATAGACTTTCCAGTAACCGTTGTTGTCACCTTGGAGGACAATAGCACCACCTCAGTAGTAGTGTATTGGGATTTAGGAAACCCGGCTTATGACGGTGATACTGCCGGAACTTATGTCTTTAAAGGTACTTTGGCTACTGGGAATGGAATAAAAAACACAGCTGGATTATATGCCAGCGTCAATGTGATTGTCAGCTTGCCTCCTGATTCACCACCTGTCATCACCGATCATCCTGAAGACCTTACTGTCAAAGCGGGAGAAAGCGCAACTTTCTATGTCGGATACACTGCCAGCCCAGTACCTGTTTTCCAATGGCAGTACAGTAAAAATGGCGGGAAGAAATGGAACAACATCTCTGGTGCAAACTCTGATACCTATGAAGTGACACGAACGACCATCGATATGGATGGCTATCAGTATCGCGTCATACTAAACAATGGTGTCGGAGCGCCGGCCACATCAAATGCGGCTAAACTCTCAGTCGCTAATGGGACGGCAGACTTGAGTATCCATCAGGAAGGACACCATTATGTTGAATCGAATGAGATTGTATGGCGAATCACCGTGATAAATGGTGGACCTGACATCGCTCGTGACGTCACAATCAAAGACACTTTGGCAAGCAACACCAAACTGATAACTGTAACCGGTGATTTAGGATACAGTTTGAAAGGAAAGACGCTCACCATCAACGCGGGTGATTTGGACGTAAATCAATATACAGCCATTGAGATCAGGGTGCAAATTACCAAGGCAACTTCCATTATTAAGAGCACCGCCACTGTAACCTCGACAAGCCAGGATTTGGATTTGTCCAACAATACAACAACATACGAGATGTTGATACAGTAGCCATCGTTTAAATCTCGTTACGGATAAAAACAACCCACCCGGATACCTTCTTGACTCGGTGCATTACCGAAGCTGGATGGGCTGGGTGGGTTTTCTATTTTATATTTCAATACACTTGATCAGTCCTTTTGTGAACGCTTCCGGGTTGGTAAAAAGCCCTTCGTGATCACATTCCACTTCTACGATCTGATCACTGCCCAGCGCGACAAACATTCCCACGTATACTTCCTTTGGAAGCGATATGTCTTTGGTGCAGTAAAGCAAAACCTTGGGCATATTCAGCGACTCCAATGGCTTGGCATTAATCGGCGTTTCCATCAGCGCTAGAGGCTGAGACACAAGTATACCTAATAGCTTCTCGAATGTTTCCTCATCGGCCTCTGTCGCAAGCATGCCTCTCAAAAAACCGGGATCTACGGGTATCGCGTTTTCGCCGCTTGCCTTGGCTGCTTCAATCATGCCGTTCTTGATTTCTTCAGGGACCAGGTCAAATTGAGATTGCCCGTCCGGGATTATCCAGGCATCATTGAAAATAATCTTTTTCACCTTATCTTTAACCTTTGGTACAGCCATTTGAATCACATGTCCCGCACTTGAATGGCCAACGACTATAACGTCATCTGGCTGATTGTTGATGACTTCCACCACATGATTGACGTAATCGTCATAACTGACATTCTTGTCGCCATCGACCTCGTTTCCGGGAAGGGTCAGCGCAAAGGCGTCGTATCCTTCTTTTTCCAACAGGCTGATGACAGTGTTCCAGCATTTTTCATTGTGCCATGCTCCATGAATCAACAGAATTCTACTCATTTGTACCTCCAGTTGTTATTGTTTATAAAACAGTGTTATAGCTTATATTCGCCACATTCTCATTATACTACATTGAAAGGATATATCAAAATCAACATTTTTTTCAATTCATCCTATACATATGCGCTTTTGATGTTCATTCTTATTATTAAAGACATTTAAACAAAGCTTAAAAATCTAATTTTGTGTCATTTGATCAAAAAACAAAAGGAACCGTCCCTTTTGTTTTCTTTTGTTTTTTGCGCATCAAACTTCATCCAACAATGACAGGATATATTGGCCGTAGTTTGTCATCTTAAGGCTTTCACCGATTTCTTTCAATTGATCGTTGGTGATAAAGCCTCTTCTCCAGGCAATCTCCTCAAGGCATGCGATATAAAACCCCTGCCTTGACTGAACCGCTTCGACATATTGGGCGGCCTTCAGCATACCCTCTGGTGTACCGGTGTCCAGCCATGCCATTCCCCGTCCAAGCAGAAATACTTTCAAATCATTGTTTTCCAAGTAAGCGCTATTGATCGAAGTGATCTCTATCTCGCCGCGTTGGGATGGCTTCACATTTTTAGCAATCTCAACAACACGGCTATCATAGAAATATAAGCCCGGAACGGCAAAATTCGACTTGGGATTCTCCGGTTTTTCCTCGATTGATATGGCTTTTCCGTTTTCATCAAACTCAATCACAGCCAGTAATTTTGCATCCTTTACAGGATAGCCAAAGATGACAGCACCTTCCGTTGAGGATGCTGCTTGATTCAATATTTTTGTCAAATCCTGGCCATAGAAGACGTTGTCTCCGAGTATCAGGCAAACACGATCGTTTCCAATGAATTTTTCACCCAGAATGAACGCATCGGCCAACCCTTTTGGTTCCTTCTGAACAGTATAAGAAAGCTTCAGTCCAAGGGAAGATCCATCTCCCAACAGTTTCTCATAAATAGGGGTGTCTTCCGGTGTTGAAATAATCAGAATCTCCCTAATACCGGCCAGCATCAATACAGATAGTGGATAATATATCAACGGTTTGTCATAAATAGGCAGCAGTTGCTTGGATACTGCTTTGGTCATTGGGTATAGCCTGGTTCCTTTTCCTCCGGCAAGTATTATTCCTTTCATCCTTATCCCCTTCAGTTTTTTATGATACTGCAAATTCTATCGACATCGCTCAAGGCCAAGTCAGCGTATAGAGGGAGTGTCAGAACTCTATCTGCCACATATTTGGCAACAGGTGTCTCGTCAGTGTTGAACTCTCCTTTGTAACAAGCAAAACTGTTAGTCAAAGGATAAAAATATTTCCTGGTCATAATGCCGTTTTTATTCAGCTCTTCAAACACCTCATCCCTTGATTTATTATAGCCGTCAAACACAATCGGAAAGTAAGAATAATTGTGTCTTGCATCCTTTTTGATCTGAGTGAGCTTTATACCTACAATTCCCTCTAGTTGAGCCACGTATCTTTCTGAAACAATTTTTCTCCTAGCTATTTCTGATTCAATATGTCTAAGATTGCAGATTCCTATTGCCGCCTGAAATTCATTCATCTTACCGTTTCCACCCGGATATGCTACAGCCTCCGGTCCTTTAATCCCAAAATTCTTGATATCATCGAGAATCGGCGCCAACTCCTCATCCCTATAAGTAACAGCTCCACCTTCGATTGTGTGAAACACCTTCGTCGCATGAAAACTGAATATCGAGGCATCTCCAAAGCAGCCTATTCCGACTCCCTTGTAATGGACGCCAAAGGCATGTGCCGCGTCATATATGACCTTTAAGCGATGCATCTCGGAAAGCCTTTCTATCGCTTCAATTTGACATGGATGGCCATAAACATGGACCGGCACAATAGCACAGGTCTTGTCTGTTATCAATGCTTCAATTTTACTTGGATCTATTGTGTAATCATCAAAATTTATATCACAAAACACAGGTTTCAAATGCCTTCTGACGATAGCGTGTGTAGTGGATGCAAATGTAAAAGGTGTTGTAATCACTTCTCCATTAAGTGCGAAGGTCTCAAGTACACTTTCAAGAGCAAAATGACCGTTGTTGAATAGCGTGATATTTGGCACCTCAAGGTAATCAATCAACTGTGATTCCAAAGCCTTATGCTTGGCTCCCATATTCGTTAGCCACCGATTGTCCCACAGATCTTTGATCTCATCCATATATTCCTTTAGATCCGGCATTGATGGCCTCATCATGGGAATGATATTGTCCGTCCTGTCCATCCTCTTCATCTTGTTTACCTCTCTTTAGCCATTACTGCTCCAAGCCCCTTAAAAAACAAAAGGAACCGTCCCTTTTGTTTTTTGGAATCCTTTTATTCCCTTCACAGAAGCATGTTTTCGCCTTCTGTTGACCAGATCCTAATCGTGTTGCGGATCTTATCCGCCAAATCCTGAAGCTCCTTTTCCGTGTCCGCTATAGTGTACACCCTTAGAGCTATCTGCTTCAACGTACCTATATGTTCCTCCAGAATCCTTGTGCCCTCTTTATGGATAACCATCAAATCAAAGACACCATTCAGCAGCGATACCTCATCCAATCCAACTATCTTGCCAACTTCTCCAGGATTAACAATGACATTCAATATTGCTGCTTTTTTGTCGTGTTTTGGGTTTATAAGTCCTTTCAGCTGGCGTTCATGCATCTTACCCGACATTGCGTGGTCTACAAGCATCTCCAAAGGATTCAAACCTTTTATTTCCGCCATGATTTTGTAATACAAGCTGCCATTAATCCGATAACCCATTTCGTAAAAGGTGAATTGGTTTCCGTCACAAAAGCTCTGAATGAAGAATGTCCCGTTTTTTATACCAATAAATTTAAACATTTCCTTGACCTTGCAATCCATGGTTTTCTGGTATAAATCAAGGTGTTTTGATGGGAATTTGAAAATATAAGGCAATGGTATCACACCTTTACAGAAATGTTTGACACACCTGTCTGCCATCATGCTCAAAATGATTTCCCCGTCCTGAACGATGTAATAGATAGCCACTTCCTCTGCCGACACGTATCGTTCTACCAATACCTTCTGTCTTTTTGAAAATATCAAGGATTTTTCATAGTTTTTTTCCAACTCATCGGCGTCAATGCAAATATACACCCCTCTCCCCCCGCTGCTGTCAACGGGCTTCATAATAACCGGGTACTCTATGTGATCAGATGCTTTTAAATCATTTATGTCAAAACCATCGTACGCTCTGGTAACAGGTATATCAAAATCCATACACAGCTTCTTAAACCTGTCCTTATTCGCGCAATTCTCCCATTGGTCCCTGGAGGCGTAAAAAGGCAATTCAAGTCTTTCAGCAAGTTCTATGGTTTTGGAAATATTGAACTCATGCACAGCTGTAAAGACTAAATCAACGCCATTTTCCCTTGCTAGCCGGGCAAGCGTGTCAACGTCATCGGTGCTGACCAGCCAGGACTCATCTGCCAGTTGTTTGGCAGGTGATGCATCCTGATCCAGATAGTCCGTGACTATAACATACGCGCCCATAGATTTCGCGTATTTCACAATGTCAGTCGATCCCGTAGGCTTTCCACCCAGCACCAGAAGCTTCTTATTCGCATACCGCTCTATCATCCCATCAGCCTCCTCTACTTAGTTTATTCCTTATTCTCATGTCTTACATACCATTGGATCGTCTCTTGGATCCCCTTCTCAAATGTATGGACAGGCTTCCATCCCAGCTCAGTGGTTATCTTGGTATTGTCAATGGCGTATCGTCTGTCATGACCTGGACGATCTGCGACATATTTAATCAGTCTCTCGGATTTGCCCAGGGTGCTGACAATCAGCCTGACTATTTCTATATTGGTTTTTTCATTATTTCCACCGATATTGTAGATTTCTCCTGGCATACCTTTGTGCAACACAATATCAATCGCATGGCAGTGATCATCTACATAGAGCCAGTCTCTCACCTGCATCCCGTCGCCATAAACAGGCAGATCCTTTCCAGCCAGGCAGTTTTGGATCATCAGGGGTATCAGTTTTTCAGGGTGCTGATAGGGACCATAATTGTTGCTGCAGCGGGTTATGTTCACAGGCAATCCATAGGTCTCGTAATATGCCCTAACAATCAAATCCCCGCCAGCCTTCGAGGCGGCGTAGGGGCTATTGGGCATCAAAGGCATGGTTTCAACAAACAATCCTGTTTCGTCTAAGGCTCCGTAAACCTCATCAGTTGAGATTTGCAGAAATGTCACGCCATGCTTGTATTCCTTGCAATACTTGTCATTCGGATTGACCTTCCAGTATTTCCTGGCTGTATCCAAAAGGATTTGCGTCCCAACAACATTTGTCGTCAGAAACACCTCAGGTTCCTCAATGCTTCTGTCCACGTGTGATTCTGCAGCTAAATTCACCACGGTATCAATGCCATAAGTGCTGAAAATCTGTTCCACATCTTTTCGATTTCTAATGTCCGCCTTAACAAAACGGTAGTTTGGAGCTGAATTCACATCAGAAAGATTCACCAGATTGCCTGCATAGGTCATCGCATCCATATTGATGATATTGTATCGGGGATATCGGTTTACCATCATTCTCACAAAATTGCTTCCGATGAACCCTGCTCCACCTGTAATTAGAATAGTTTGCATGGTGTACTCCTTTTATTGATTTAAACGCCTTCTTGACAGCCTTAATTGGGTATTCTTAGATATCCGGAATAGAAGATTGCGTTACTTTGATTATTTCATTCATCCAAATTGCCATCTTTCATTTTTTTTGCAACATAGTATTTAAAGATTGAGTCTAAAGTATCACGCATTGTATATTGAGCTTTCCATCCTGTTGCATCATAGAACAAACTGGAATCCATTCCAATATCTAGTTCTGTATTTTTTTCTTCTAATTCAATCAGAATAGGAGCATCAACATAATCACTTGCCAAGCAAGAAACAATGTTTGCAATTTCTATAATTGTCTTTCTTTCACTGTTTCCTAAATTATAAATTGGACACCATTTTTCTTGACTAGATGAGATCAGCGAAATCAATGCTCCAGCTGCATCTCTAATATCTAAAAACTCAAAAGTTTGTTTGCCCCCAACAATCTTGATAGTTTTATTTTCAAGAGCCGATTTTATTAATTTCGATATGGCACGCATATCAAAACCCGGTCCAATTAAACTTGCTAATCTAATACTCGTATATCGGGTATCTGAATCTCTAAGGACAGTATCTGCAATTATTTCCGAGGCATATTTGGCTAATGCATAGCTATTCTCAGGGGACACTTGTAAAGATTCCATCCATAACGGTTTACTTTTAGTTCCGTATACACTTTTTGAAGACATATTAATTACAGAGGAAACTTTGTGTTTTTTTGCATCTTCAAATATCTTTTTTGTAAATTCCAAACTCGTTGCTAATAACTCATTATCAGATTTTATAGTGAAAGCACAATGAATTAGAACGTCTACGGATTTCCAGACAAAAGTGCCATCATTCCAATCATTTACACTTATGTATGATATGTTTTTTATTTCTTTGAACCTCATCTTCAGTTTACTTTTGTTTGATGTAAGGGCAAGTATATTATAATTAGGATTGTTTCCCAGCTGTTTAATCAACTCTCCTCCGAGAAAACCTCCTGCGCCTGATATCAAAATCGTTTTGGCATCAACTTTCACGCTATCCTCCTATCCATTTCTTAAAGAAGTTGTATCTAAGACATCTAGCAACATATCTTCTCCATCTTCTGAATATACATGAATCAAGCCATGTACTCTATCCATCAAATCTATCATTTCACTATTAGTATCTGCCACCCCAAGAACCCTTATAATTACTTGTTTAAGTGTTCCTTGTGCATCGTCTAAGATTGTTTCACCCTTATCATATGCCATTACGACATCAATGACATTATCTAAAACTTTAACGTCTTCAATTCCATCAATTTTATCAATTTGGCCAGGCCTGGCAAGGAAAGTGATGTTAAAACCAAACTTTGAATAGTTAGGATTTATTATACTCTTTATATCTTGATCACACATCTTTCCAGTTAAGGCATGATTTATCATCATCTCCATCGGATTTAATCCGTTCAGTTTCTCTATGATTTTAAATTCTAAAGAACCTGTTAATCTAAAACCCATCTCATAAAAAATACATTTAGAATCTTCTATAAATGACTGGATAAACACCATTCCATTCTTTAATCCCATCGATTTGAACATCTCTACAACTTTATTATTTGTATCATTTTGATATTTGATTAACCACTTCGAAGGAAAAGTATATGCCACTGGCAATGGAATAGTGCCTCCCTGACTATTCTTTACGTGTCTGTCAGCCATCGAACTGAGTACTATATCGCCATTTTGAATCAAATAGAAAATAGTGACTTCTTCAGAAATCATATACCTTTCAATTATAACCTGCTTGGTTTTCGAAAATGAAATTGAAACTGGGTATTTTTCCATTAACTCATCTGCATTATTACAAATAAAAATACCTCTTGCACCACTATTATCCACAGGTTTAATAAGTACCGGATACTCTATTCTTTCTAAGTCCTTACGGATAAAAGGAAACTCTATATGATACTCATCAACCACAGGTATATCAAATCTCCTGCAATAACGCTTAAACTTTTGTTTATCTGTTGCTATTTGAAATTGTTCATAAGTGCCATAGCACGGAATACCTGCTTTTTTAGATATCTCATTATAATATAACAGCATAGAATCTATAAACCCTGTAAGGATTCCATCTATCTGTTCGCATTTTATTAGATTAACCACACCCTCAACATCAGTTGTACTAATCATATAACTTTCATCAGCAATCTTTTTTCCAGGCGAGTTTTCCAAGTAATCCGTTACAACAACATACACGCCAAGTTTTTTTGCAGCTTTAATAATCTCGCAAGAAATTCTGTTTCCTCCTAAAATAAGTAGTTTTTTTCCTCTGATGTCCATTTGTGATTCCCCTTGTTTATTCTATTTATGAATGTATCAAAACTTTATTTAGAAATTCCATATCCTCGGCTCCATACCTCTGATCGCAAGGCAATGGTAAAATATTCGCTGAGTAATTATATTCAACACTACTACAATCGTTTACGCTTAGCACATTAGGCCATAAAGTAGGAATATAGATTTTTTTCTCGGCAAGCCTTTTTTTGATTTCCATTCCATTCTCCATATAATATGGATACGCAAAAGCGCCATTTGGAAATTTGATGTCTAAAATATTTTTAGAGATCAGTTTGTCGTGTAAAATAATAAAATTCCTATTCCTTGATTCCACAACTTTATCATAATCAATAGCA
>JAUYTY010000138.1 GCA_030694905.1 Eubacteriales bacterium
AGCTGATTTTGCGGAAGAGAAAATACTACTTGCTTTTCAGACAGGGGAGCTTCAGATTTTTGAATATGATCTGGAAATTAATAGCAGTAAAGAAAGCTATGAAGTCAGGATGGTAAGAACCAGTAAAACGGAAGTAATAGCTATAATTAGAAATATCACTTCAGCAAAGATTTATCGGAAACAAATTGAATACTTAAGCTATCATGACGGACTCACAGGTCTGTACAATAGAAGATTTTTCGAGGAAGAACTGAATCGGCTCGATAAGGATAGGAATATGCCGTTATGTATTATCATGGCTGATTTGAATGGATTAAAGCTGATCAATGACTCCTTTGGACACTTGGTGGGAGATGAGATGTTGATCAAGGTAGCGGATGCCTTGAAAAAGGCATGTAGAGCGGATGAAATCATTGCCAGAATTGGTGGTGATGAATTTGTCATTCTAATACCCGCGATGGGAGATGAACAGGCTATCAATCTCATTGACAGAATTGAATCAAATCTGACTGAAGAAAGAGTCGAAGATTTAGAAATCTCTGTATCGCTTGGTTGGAGCATAAAATTTGATAATACAGAAAGCATTCACGATATTTTCAGAAAAGCTGAAAACATGATGTATAATAAAAAGCTTTATGAAAGCCCCAAAATGAGAAACAAGACAATCAATTCAATCATCAAATCGTTGTATGAAAAAAGCAAGAGGGAAGCCAGTCATGCAGAGCGAGTATCGAAACTCAGCACAGAATTGGCAAGAGCATTGCAACTGTCAGATAGCGATATAGAAACTATTAGAATTCTCGGATTGTTTCACGATATAGGTAAAATAACCATTGATGAGAGCATTATTAATAAGATAGGGATATTGACAATGGAAGAATTTGAGGAAATCAAACGTCATTCAGAGATGGGTTATAGGATTCTGAATTCTACCGGAGAGTTTTCCGGAATTGCAGATGACGTGCTTTATCACCATGAGAGATGGGACGGGACCGGCTACCCAAGAGGGCTAAGGGGTTATGAAATACCAATACAAGCACGGATCATTTCCATAGCAGACGCCTATGATGCAATGGTTAGTGAGAAAAGCTACAAAAGCACCAGATCAAGAGATGATGCAATAGATGAACTCATGAGGAATTCAGGAACCCAATTTGATCCGGAACTGGTTAAAGCATTTGTAGACAAAGTATTGAAGGCGTGATTTAGAGGGAGTGAGAAAAATATTTATGACGGAACTGATACTGGTAACAGGAGGCGCAAGAAGCGGTAAAAGTAGTATAGCAGAGAGAATTTTTGAAGATTATGATGAGTTGCTTTATATTGCTACTTCTGTCCCTTTTGATGAGGAAATGAACGATAGAATAGTTAAACATAGGGAGAGAAGAGGCGGAAGGTGGAGAACTGTTGAGATTTATGAGGATTTTTTACAGCTTGAAGATAATCAGGATTTCATCATGTGCAAAGGTATTCTCCTGGATTGCATAACAGTTATGTTATCCAACAGGTTTTATTACAAAGAGATTAACGAACACACTTCCTTGGAGCAATATGACGAATTGGAATGTGTTATTCTTGAAGACATCTCAAATCTGATCAATTTGGCTAAATCACATGGAAAGAAAATGGTTATCGTGACAAATGAACTGGGTATGGGAATTGTGCCTATTGATAGAATGACAAGAATGTATCGAGATATGGCGGGCAGGATCAATCAATATATAGCAAAGGAAGCGGATAAAGTCATACTAGCGGTATCTGGCATAGGTGTTGAATTAAAAAAAATACAGGAGGGGTGATTTTGTGAGAGAAATATTAGCTCAGACTATAAAAAGCATCGCTATGATGATGTTGTTTTTTACCAGAATTCCCATCAAGCGCCAGTTCGACTTTGATGAACAGGATTATCAACTGGGAATAGTCTTTTTCCCTTTGATTGGATTGTTGATTGGATTGGGATTACTAATTATTAAATATGTCACGTTTTTTGTGAGTCCTTATATTTCTGCAATCGTTCTGGTTTTTTTCTACGTCTGGATTACAGGTGGGATTCATATTGACGGACTTTCAGATACTTCGGACGGGATATTTAGCGGCGGAGATAAAGCTAAAATATTGGATATCATGAAAGACAGCCGGGTTGGATCATTTGGATCTCTAGCAATAAGCCTTGTGATTGTCAGTTATGTCATGCTTTTTGCGGATAACGCAGGGGGTACTATTCTAATTATGGCTATAATGGGAAAAGTATCGATACTTGCATCAGCTTCTATTTCAGAATACGCTAAAGATGACGATGGCTTGGGAACTGTTTTTATCAAGAACTGTACAGAAAGGGAGAGAAATATCGGGTTTGCCTTTATAACCATACTAGCTTTAGTTGTAAATTACAAACTGATTGTACCTGTAGTCGCGACACTTATATTGACAGGCTTGATCACAAGATACATTATCAAAAAAATAGGAGGCATGACAGGGGATACTTTGGGATTTGTTCACGAGATTTCCCAAATAATGTTTTTGTTGATCTCATCCCTTGTCTTATAGAAAATGGCGAAAGGATATGTGCACCTATACACGGGCAATGGAAAGGGAAAAACTACAGCGGCTTTTGGGCTAGCTATAAGAGCGGCTATGTCTGGTAAAAAAGTTTATATCGGGCAATTTGTCAAGGATATGCAATACTGCGAAATCAAAATCCAGGAGATTGTTAAGAATATTGTGGTTGAACAGTTAGGAAATGGATGTTTTATTTATGAATCTCCTAAACAGAAAGATATTGATGCGGCTTTGAAAGGACTTGAGAAGTGCCGTAAGATTCTTATTTCGGGTGAGTACGATGTCGTCATATTGGATGAGATTACAATTGGTCTCTATTTTAAACTTTTTGCAGTTGAAGACGTTGTGGAAATGATAAGAAACAGAGAATGCACAGTTGAAGTGGTAATGACGGGCAGATATGCGCCTGAAGAGCTGTATGAGATTTCAGATCTGGTCACTGAAATGAGAGAGGTCAAGCATTATTATGAAACGGAGGGTGTTTTATCAAGAGAGGGAATAGACAGATAGGTGTTATTTGATGAGTGTTTTTTTGATATTTTCTGCAAATTGATTGATTCTTAAGTCAATGGCATCTAATTTCAGGACATCTCCAGGATCATTCGCTGTTTCCATCATTGCAAAATTAGCTGGAAGTCTGAATGTCTTGTTGATATTCAAAGCGCTAATCAACTGTTCCGCCAAGAGATCACTGCCTGAATGGCCTGAAACGATTATTGAAAACAGGTATTTATCATAAAACTGGGTTTTTCTAAAAAGAGCTGTCAACCTGTTGATGACTGCTGAAAGATTTGCGGAAATGGAGTCATTGTAATTGGGACAAAGCAAAAGTAAGGCATCACAACTTAGAACAGCAGGATAGACCTCTGTCACCATTATTCCGCCGTAGTAACACCTTTCTTGCTGTCCGTAATGCTTGCAGGTTTTATAAGGACAACCGATGCAGTCTCTGACTGATCCGTTTTCAATATGGATTTCCTTGATTTTCACACCACTCAATAAAGGTTTAACTTTTGACCAGAGCATTAGAGTATTGGATGTATCCCAGTTGCTGGAGTATAAAACCAACAGCTCAGGGTTTTCTTTTTTTGGTGGACTATCCTGCATCAATCGGTTAATCAATTCTTTAGCCAATTCCAGTGCCGCATCCCGAACCATCAGGTTTTTTGACAAGGCAACATGTGCAAGGTTCTTCATCGATCCTGTTGTTTCAACCAAAGGTCTTCCAATGAATGAAGCGCCTGCTTGCGTTAGATACAATATGACTTTTCTAGCCATGGATTTGGTATAGAGTTCACTATCACCGACAACAAACAACACAACAGATGAATCCTCGAAAAAATTATGACCGAATCTAGAGATCTTTTTTAGCATTCTCATCATCTCAATATTGATACCAGTGGAGTCAACATAAATGGACAAGAGTATCTTTCCGTTTTTAATCGGTTGAAGGTTGTCAGTCACATTTATTTCCAAGTAATCATAATCCGACAAAGCCAGTACATTCATTTCCCTCTGCAATGGAGAAATGGATCCGGGACATATAAAATTAATTCTGCTTTTCATTGAAATCCCTCAATTTCTCATAAGTCTTTCTTATTCTACTTTCCAATTGATTGGACATTTTTATTTTTTCAATCTCAATGCCACTTTTATGATGTCTATTATTGCTTCCCATATACGCACCGCCCAGAAAATTCGCACTATAATGCCAGTCCCCTGTAATGGTTTTTATGATTGACAAAGCACCTGAAGACAAGGCTGGTGCTATATAAGGTTTGTAACCAAGGCTTCTGACTTCCAAATTGGCTGATACAGCCATATTTGTCAAAGCAAGGGAGTTTTCCTGATTATAGCGTATGATGCTGTCCGCTATAACCAAATCTTCGCCATGTGGACCAAAAGCCCTGCCTTCATTTTCATAATGAGACAAGGAAATGTTTTTTTTAGAAAAGTAAACGGCTCTCGCATGCATGACACCTAAACCATAACCCTTAATCCGCTCAGGAGATAAACCCTTGTAATCCCAATTGCCATTTTCATCAGTGTTGCTTTCTTTGAAAACTGTGTAACACAATTGATCGACAGGGTCGGAGACTACGGAGAAAACACCTTTGAAACCTTTATGACGTGCCATTTTAGCATAGGCAGCTATTATTTTGGCGTTCTCGTCAAACTGAGCCATTCTAACATCTCTGATTTCAGATCCTAGGGATGGCACGCCTTTGGATGCGCAAAAGACAAACATATCGCAATCAAACAAATCTTCGTGTGGAACAATCTTCACAGGAGGCAGATTATTATTGAATGGATGACATATCTGGTTGGTTTCAACCTCCCAGCGCTTGAGATTAGATTCATTTCTATCATAAATTCCTATACTATCTATCACATCGCCGCCAAGAAGCTTTAATCCTATCAGCAAGGTGCTGCCAACATCACCCAACGCCAGCAAGTTAACGGTCCATTTTTCAGGGGGACAGTCACTTAATCTTAGTCGCCATTGAGGATATGATGTATTGATGAACATTATTTGTCTTTTTGTTATTTTATCAAGCATGGAGTCCGGTAATATAAGGCTATCGGACGGTTCTTTCATCAATGATATGTCCTCAGTAATCCGATCCAGATCCGAGGCATGACTGACACAGAAGCTTCCTCTTGATTCTTTTAGAGGAAGCTTACCCAAATAGTAGATAATCTCATCATTATCAAATAAATCATTATCATTTGTTCTTTCCAACTCAGGAAAATACAGCCTGGAAAAAGCCTTTCTGTCATCGATTATATATTGGTTAAACTCCATTTCACACCCTCTGGTCTACAATATCTTTTATTCGTATCAGTTCGTCGATATCATTGTTGATATAGACAGATGGTTTAACATTGAAATTATATTTCAGGTCATTGCCTTTATCGGGATATCTGGCTGATATTGTGATTTCGCTGAGTCTTCCAAGCGTCAGAGTCCGTTCATATAGCTTCTGGTATTCACGTTCGATGGCAACCATAATGTCTCTGGCGTTTTCAAGACAGACCAGAGAAAGGTCAAATATTGCTTTCCTGTCGGTTTCTTTTATAAAAGAAGGAGCGACATATGGCAGAATAAGATTAATTGATTGAATCAGACTTAACTTTTCGCTTGAGCTCCGTAGAATGGTATCTCCACCTAGGAAAGGATACATGAGATTTTCATTGAACCACAATCTAAGATTAGGTATGAAATAAGCTCCATCCACGTCTCTTCCTTTGACGTCCATAATTTCTTTTCCCCGACCGGATAGAATGCCGACAATGGTTTTCTTGATGATAATATTTTCTTTTCTAAATAGAGGTTCAATTGCCTTAATTCTATATCCCTTATGCAAGAGGTCATCAACCAGAATAACAGATCGGTCAAATGATTTGATTGTTTTGATCTGATCGATTAAAGTCGGGTAGTTTGGATACTCTCCTATCTTAAAGCCTGATAGGTCAGGGAAAAACATTTTTTCTGTATGCAGAGATTTGGTCACAGTGTTTGGAACTATCTTACCTTGCAAGAAATTTCCGAATGGAACACACATCAATTCTCCCAATTGTCTTTTCTCATAAGGCATATTGGATACGCCATTGGCTTCACAGATTTTTTTTGTCAACTTATGATGCAACATAGCATTGTTGAAAGTCAGAACCAGAGAGCCGGGATATAAGGTAGTAAGGGACTTTTGAAGTCTTTTCCGGGTATCGTTGGCGACGCTCATGATACGTTCATTATCGTTAAAGGGTTCTTTCAGAAAGCTTTTGACATTGAGCATCAGTGAAACGGTTTTCCGCATATCCACTCCGTACACGTCATGACCCTGATTGTCTACAGGGAGCTTAATGAATCCCTGCAGGTCCAAAATTTCGTATATCTGCTTAGAATCAACGTTCGTCAAGATATTATGATATACAGCATAGGTCAGATCTTCTTCCAAACCATGAGCAAGCGTCTCTGTAATCAGTATTTGTTCAAGGTCAGAATGGGTATTCTCCTGATTGATGTAGATGCCATCAATTATTAGTATTTTTCCTGATGCGACTTCTCTTATATGCTCCGTAACCTGAGTGTTTTTAAATTCACGGAATAGCTCAGTCAGTTTGATAAAGTGGAAAGCTGAAAAACCTAAGATTTTACCTTTAGTGCTGGCATCACGTATAATCAGGAATTTGATTTTTTTGTCATTGATGTCTTCGCCGGCGTTTTTATATAAGTCTGTGTGCACAAAAATATGATGCCCAATCTCATCTCGAATCTGACTAGTAAGATTCGCAACTATATCTATCTCTAAAGATTTGGTTTGAATCAACGTTTTATACTGTGGTTCTCTAAGATATAGATTATAATCATATATGAACTTTTGCGCCATTGGGTCTACCAGTTTTGATATGTCCCTATTTTCATCGATATGTTCTCGAATCAATGATGAACTGATGTCTTCCATGTGAATAGGCAATTTCAGTTGGATGACATCACCCTTGATTTTATTTGAAACCTCTTCAGTTTTGGCCTCTTCTTTTTCACTGGAGATGGAAGAAGAACGCTTGAAGATGATGTGATTCAAAGAATGGATGGAAGATTTTGTAACCCTTTTGTTATAGGCACTTGCATTAATTATGACATCACTTCCTACAACCAGGTAGATATCCTTGTTTGCGAACAGACTTTTAAGAGTTGCAATATCATTGTTGTTCGCTATGTTGATTGGGATATCATCAGGGAAGAGATAGACATTCAGCTCATCCGCTATAGACAGGTTGGCAATTTGTCTTCTATAGAGACGGGGCTGGGTCTTTTTAGACCATGAGAACTCATCCAGTGCAAGATAAACCTCAAATCCCAAACTTTTTATTTCTTTAACGATCTGTTTGTGTCCTATTGAAAACGGATCAAAAGTACCCGGGAAAAAAGCCGCCTTTGGTTTATCCACATACTTCATTTCACCGATGAAAAATGTGTAATCACTGATGAAACGGTAGAGGTGGTTCAATGAGGCTGAATTGCTTATGAAGAAAACATCTGTAAGATCTTTTTCAGATAGCAGAGTTAGAAGCTTTTTATTGATTTTTTTGAAAATGTAATGTTTTTCCTCTAGAGAAAGAATCTCGGAATTGAATATGTTTTTACCGATAAAATAAAAGGCTTCCTGTCGAATGCTTTCATCATAGTTTGATAATCCAGCCATCAGTATTCCTATCATTTTTTCCAATCTTGCGTCATAAACTTTTTTGCTTTCTGGAAATCTTTTGGGATAACTGTTGTAGTGCTCAATGATAAAAGCCACAGTATTGAGCATTAGAGGAATGGTCCTCGAACTCCTGTCTTTTGCATAGATCTCATAATCATCAATTGACTCATCCAGTTCTTTAGGATGCAAGTATAGCATCAGTTCTCCCAAGTACCGGGGGATATATTTTGAAAATTCATATCCCTCAATATCCAGTCCTCTTAAAAGCTCAATAGCGACATCGTTTCTCTGGTCTATTGACAACAAAGGGGCCAGACTTAACAGTGCTTTACCTGCCTGGTTTCTAACATACTCCACTGCGCTTACCTTTACAAGATTGCATAGGTGTGTTGCTGTATGGAGCCTCGATATGGGAGAAATATCACGGATAAATTCTTCTACATATTTGACATTTGTGGATTTTATAATCCAAGGAACAGCAGATTTTAGATTCATCAGGAATATCTCAGACAGATCATCTGAGTATTCATGAAGTTTGGTTTTGTAAAATTCTGTTATAGACACATCTAATTTGAGATATTGTGAGATTTTATATTTCAGGTAATATACAGCTAGTTCCTCATCGCTTTTCAGATCGCTTAGAAAATCAATTATTGTCTTGAAATACGGCGTGTCGCATCCCAGTAAATAAGTGATTCTTTCAATTGTATCCAGCGCGATAACAGTTGTTTCCAAATCGGTGTCAAAAAAATATGAAATATAATCAACTATTTTTTCTATTTGATGCTTGGACATGTCGGGATAGGGCAAACGCCACAAGGCGTCCAATATGATGAAGATCTTATCCCGGTTGGTCTCTTCCGGAGAGAGATGTTTTAAGAATATATCGATATAGTCGTTATAGTATTTTTTGTTAGCTTTGTTGATGAGAGATCCAACCACAGTCTTGAGCGAATATCCTATCCAGATTTTATGCTGGTCAATAACCTTATGGTCTGGATTTAGAATCATATCCAGATACCTATTCCATAGCCTTTTGCTGTCCATATCGGGTTGTTCGATTTGCTTGTCTGCAGGAATTTCTTTTCTATACTCATCATCAAACTCAGCGATTGTTGTGCCGAGTATTTCAGATGCCTGTCGTCTGATATCCCCCTCTCGATGCATCAGCAACTCATACATGAAATTTAATGTAAGCAGCTTTTGCTTAGGCGTCAAATAAGTGGTGTATTCTTTAAATACATTCAAGTATGATCGGATATTCTTCCAGTAGTTTTCGCTTCGAGCCGCTTCAAGCAAGATGCTTAGGGATTCATCAGAACTGAGCTTATACATCAGATCTATATTATGGCTGATGGCCATATATTTGAAGTTCTGTACGATTTCATCCCCAAAAAGCAAAGCATTGTCTTTTTTTGTCATTTTAGCCAATTCAGAGCTTATCAGATTAATATCCACTCCCTTGCTGACCATGAAATCCTCAAAATCTTTAAGTTTTGCGTAAACTCTCTTATATCTCTTTTCCTTTGCCTCATCCACATTGTCCAGTTTCTCAAGAATTACATTGAAGGAGTCTTTTAAAGAGAATATGTGCATTCTTGAGGATCCGCCATTGTTATTGTTTTTAACCCTGAAATCTGCGTATATCAAAACCAGGGATTCCAAGGGAAGATTTTCCAGTTCCAGATCCCAAGTTGAATGGTTCAAGGCGACATGACCTATTTGAGGTATGTTGAATTTGTTAAACCATAGTTCAGTGTAGAAGTAATGGTAGTAAGCAACCCGCTTTTGTTCCTCACCGACACAGCCATATTTACCAACATCATGGCCTGCGGCTGCTCCTGATATTCTTCCGAGATCAATTGGCACACCGGCTGATTTTAGCTGACGTCCGACATGCATGGCTGTAAAGTGAACGCCTGCGATGTGTTCTATGGTATTATGGTGTGTGATTTCATAGCTGAGCCTCATCAACTCATAAATATAATTGTCATCAAAGGCTTTTTTGAATCTGAGATATTCACTTGGATTTCTCAGTTGTTTGATCTCCATATCGGTTAAAAACTCAAAATCAAGGAATTTATTGAAGTCCTTGTTTTTTCTTTCGCTTTCAAAGATAGTCCGCAGTATTTGAAGATAGATAATAACGGAGCGCTCGAGCTTCTGATCAAGCTTGATCACAACAGCATGGGGGAAAGACATATGCAGCACATACTGATAAACATAATATAGCCAGTCGCTTTTATTGACATCACTAATGTTATTCATGATGTCGATGCAAAGATTGAGTACGTTGCCGCATGTGATTTCACTTTTATTGACTAAGGTTGACAATTTATTGACGAAATGCTTATTTAGGACCAAGGAGTGAACTTTTTCTTCTGTCAGGTTCAATCTGTCCAATAACCATTGCTGTGTCAGATTGCTCAGTATCTCTCTGTGCAGTTCATTAAGGGTTATTCTACTCATAAAAGCCTCCGTTGTAGAAATATACCATAATTTTAACATTTAAAAATATTGACGTAAAGAGTTATTAAGAGATAACTTGACATATCAACCTAAATCAGTATAATTATTTTAAAGGTGGGAGTTAAATGACACATATACCAAGCTATATTCGAATAAAAGATTATATTATTGAAAACATTAAGAGAGGCAATTACAAACCGGGTGGGAAAGTACCATCTGAAAAAGAACTGGGAGAATTGTTTAATGTGAGTAGAATAACAGCCACAACAGCGATCAGAGATTTGGTCGGCGATGGAATTGTGTTCAGGATTCAAGGCAAAGGGACATTTGTCGCGGATAAAAAAGAGGAAGATCTTAGAAGCCACAAAGCTTATGGATTTGAAAACAATAGCTCATTGAACGAGGGACATCATGAAACCATTATCAGACGCACCATAAAAGCCGAAAAAGAGCTTTCATCCAAAATGAAAGTCAATGAGAAAGATGAATTGTATGAAATTATCAGGACTAAAGTGATCGATGAAAAAGTGAATGCGATAGAGTATGTGTATCTACCTGTCAAATATTATGTTTCGCTTGATATTGACAATGAGGATATAAGTCTTATCCATGACCTTGTGGAAAAACATTGCTTTTTGAAGCAAAAAAGAGCAAAAGTTTACGTTGAGCCTATCTTGCCTACTCAAGAACAGGCAAACATGCTGAAGATAAACAAAGAAAACCCTGTTCTGCTTTGGGAAAAATTTACTTTCTCAGAGGAAGAAAAAATAATTGAATATTCCAGAAACATTATCAATTCAGACTTATACAGATTCTATATGGACTTGGATCTTGAAAAAAACAGTAGCGTGGGTTAACCCACGCTACTTTGATATCCTGCATCAAATGCTTTTAGATTAAGCATCAAATGCTTTTCAGGAACAGATTCCTCAATCATTTTTTTCCAGTCAATGTCCTCAAGTGATAGACATTTTACAATAGCTCCCAGTAAAACAATATTCATTGCCCTTGGATTGCCAAGTTTTTCAGCTTCTTTGAAAGCGTTGAACACATAAGTTTTATTGATTTTACCTTTGTATTTCTCAACAACATCAAATGGATAGCTACTGATGCCCAATGAAACAGTAAAGGGCTCTATGCTGTAATCGTTGATGATGAGGATGCCATCCTTTTTTAAGTAATCCACCCATCTAAGCGCTTCAGATTTTTCAAAGGATACAACGATATCGGCAGTCCCTTTTTCTATAACAGGAGAATGTATGCTTTCACCCACTCGTATTTGGGTGGTCACACTTCCACCTCTTTGTGCCATTCCGTGAATCTCTGCCATTTTAACGTCATAACCCGCATCTAAAAAACCATTTGATATTATTTTTGAGGTCAGGATAGTACCTTGACCACCTACCCCTGCCAATAATATGTTCTTGCTGGATTTCATTTATTTTCACCCACCCTTTCAATAGCCTTATAAGGACAAACCTGCAGGCAGACAGTACAACCGTTGCACTGGACAGTATCAATAAAAACCTTATTGTTTTCGCGGTCTATCTGCAGGGCAGGACAACCTGTTCTGACACACGCTTTACAGAATTTGCATTTTTCAGGATCCACCTGACACTTCATTTTGGCACGCTCAATCTGGATCGGTTTTAATAGGGCGCATTCTCTTCTTGTGATGATGACAAAGGGCTCAGTGGACTGATATCCTTTTTTGATTGCTTCTTTCGTCGACTCCAAGTCATATGGATCAACAACAACCAGGTTCTCAGGCTTTACGCCACATGCCAGCACAAGCTTTTCTATACTGACCTTATCAGTTATGCTGCCGGATGCGCTGATACCTGTTCCGGGATTGTCCTGATGTCCTGTCATGGCAGTGATGCTATTATCCAATATGATGGTTGTTATAGGGGTGTTGTTATAGGTCATGTTAACCAACCCGGTTATTCCCGAATGGAAAAATGTGGAATCACCGATAAGAGCAAACGGTTTGAGCTTGATATTATCCTTGTCAGCCATTTCATTAGCCCTTTGGAAACCTTGAGCCGCTGAAATGGATGCACCCATGTCTATTGTGAGGTCCATAGCTTCGAATGGTGGCAGATATCCAAGAGAATAACAGCCTATGTCACCTGAGAAAAAAGCCTTCTTTTTGTATTTGCCAAGTTCATGAAACAAACCCCTATGAGGACATCCCGCACATAAGACAGGTGGTCTGGAAGGGGGAGCGCTGTCAATGCCATAGCTTCCGGAAGGCTCTACTCCAAGCAGCTTTTCTCTTAACAATTCCGGACTGAACTCGCCACAAATAGGGAACAGGTCTTTTCCGACACAACTGATACCCCAAGACTTAATTTGAGTTTCCATGAATGGTTCATTTTCCTCAATCACATAAAGGGTATCCACGTTTTTTGCGAAATCCTTTATCAGTTGGTCAGGCAAGGGATTGGACATGCCTATTTTTAAATAGGAGGCATTCTCTCCCATAACTTCTTTTGCATATTGGTAGGAAATTCCATTACAAATGATGCCGATTTTCTTATTGTAGTATTCTATTCTATTAAGCGCAGTGGTATTGGAAAACGCCTGAAGTCGCAATAGGTTCTCTTCTATTACAGGATGTCTTTTTCTGGAATGCGCAGGAACCATGATATATTTTTCTGAGTTTTTCTTAAAGTCAACTGTGGGAGGAACTATTCTCTCACCTAATTGAACAGGGGTTTTTGAGTGACAGGTTCTTGTTGTTAGTCTAAAAAGAACAGTTGTATCAAATCTTTCGCTAATATCAAAAGCTTCCTTCATGAAATCCAAACACTCTTGAGAGTCTGAAGGCTCAAGACATACAACCTTTGCATGTTTTGAATAAAGCCTATTATCCTGTTCGTTCTGTGAAGAGTACATGCCCGGTTCGTCTGCTGTAACAATTACAAAACCACCATTTGAACCATGATAAGCAAAAGACATAAAAGGATCGGCAGCTACATTGAGGCCAACATGCTTCATTGCAGCGAAAGAACGGACTCCTCTAACTGCCGCACCCATTGCGACCTCAGCAGCCACTTTTTCATTGGGGGCCCATTCAGCGTATACGTTGTCATACTTTGAAAAATTCTCCATAATTTCTGTGCTTGGGGTGCCTGGATAGGCAGAAGCGACGAGTACGCCAGCCTCGTAAGCACCTCTTGCCACGGCTTCATTGCCAGTCATCAGTATTTTCATTTATACCTCCAGTTAATTATTATATTTAATATGAATTTGAACGATTAAAAGATATGTTGACATATCAAGTTAGTATAATTATATGCAACAAATCATATTCAGTCAAGTTAAAAAACAACAAATATAAAAGATTGTTTTGGGGCTGCAAGTACTTTTTACTGTAAAATTATCAGCCATCTGATATAATTGATTCAAATCACGAAAGAGGTTGATATGAAGAAATACAATATTGCAGTCTTAGGTGGCGGAAATGCGGGATTTGCCATCGCGGGATTCTTTAGCCATCTTGGACATGATGTCCAGCTTTATAAGAAAAGTTTGACCAATCATCAAAAGTTAATAGATTACAGGATTGTTTCAAAAGGCGTGGTAGAATTTGAAAGCAGAATCAGTCTTGTGACCAATAGCATGAAACAAGCATTGGAAGGAGCGGAACTGATTATTGTAACAGTTCCTGCGTATTGTCATGATGCCTTCTTTGATGAGTTGATAGAATTTCATGATCAAAAGGCTATGATATGTCTGATGCCCGATAATTATGGTGGATTTTTGCTGATCAAGAAATTACAAGAGAAAGGCTTATCAGACTTTCATAAAGTGATATCCCTAAACTCTGTGTTATTTGCTTGCAGGCAAATTGATCATGAAACGACAAGCATGAAGGGTGTAAAAAAAGAAATAATGATTTCATCAGTTTATCCGGGAGTGACTGATGAAGGTTTGAGAATGCTAAATGATATCTATCCAATTTTTAAAAAGGGTGTTGACATTTTTGAAGTCCTCTTGTCAAATATGAATCCTGTGGTTCATACAGCGACGACATTGTTAAATGCAGGGTGGATAGAAACAACAGAAGGGGATTTTGATTTTTACAAGGAAGGAATATCGCCATCTGTAGCAAACTACATAGAAAGAATTGATAATGAGAGGATTGCGATCGGATCCAAACTGGGAATTAGACTGGATAGCCTATTGATAAATATGCACAAGCTGTATGGTTCTATTGAAAAAGATTTGTATTCCTCGCTTTCAAGAAGTGGTGTACACACAAAAGATCTGGCCCCGGCTTCACTGGAAACCAGATACATCAATGAGGACATACCGTATGGATTAATGCCTATGTCGAGACTTGGAAAACTGTTGAACGTACAAACAAAAGCAATTGACACGATTATTTCCTTATCTGAAATTATGCTGGATAAAGTGTTTGATGAGACAGCATCTGATAACCTAGAAACATTTCTAAAAGCAGTCAGACCCGCTACTTTTTAATATACCCGCCACGCACAGCCTTGACTTCATTTACAATGACAACTGCATTTTCAAGTTGCGTGTTGATCAGATCTATAGCTTCTTTGATCCTTTTTCTTTTCAGATGGATCAGTAAGATTTCCCTTATTGTTTCTTTACCTTCACCTTTTATGATCGTTACGCCAAAATTGTTATCTCTCAACAGAGTAGCCAATTCATGGCCAACACCCTCCTGAGTGATTACCTGAATGGAAGAGAGACCAATAGCTAGCTTGGATTCAATAAAGACCCCCATATAATTACCTATAGCAAACGCGGCACAATATACCAACGCCCTTATTGGGTCCTCATTCAGTCCTGTCAGAACCGAGCTGACAATGATAATCCAGATGAAGATTTCAAAAAAAGCTATAAAAGCAGCTTTACCCCGTTCTCCTTTTGCCACAAACATGATTCTGATGGTTGACATGGAAACCTCAACTATCTTAGCAAAAAAAATAATAAAATATGACCAAATGCCTAATTCGGTAAGTAGTGTATTCATAAAACACCTCCTAATAAAGACTATAACTTGTTTATTGGAAAAAGCAATTGATTTTTTATTAATTAATTTTAATAAACCAAAAAACAAAAGGGACGGGTCCTTTTGTTTTTTGTATAGTAATATCACATACCGGATGGTATAATCTGATAGGTCAAGAACAGAACTGACTGGAGGAATATTTTGAGATTAAGGCATATACATAACGGCAAAGAAATACTGGAGGCTCATCCAAGAGTCATTACAGCACCGGAAAAAATCGGGAAAAAACTTGAAAATGTTTTCGACGGTTCAAACCCTGTTCATATAGAGCTTGGTTCAGGTAAAGGGCTATTTATCAGAGAAATGTCCAAAAAAAATCCTGAAATTAATTATTTTGGTTTTGAAGCCAGCACTAAAGTAATCTTCAAGTGGCTCAAACAAATAGAAGAAGAAGGCTTCCTGGATAATTATTTCATTGTTCACTCTAAAGCCGAGATGGTTAGAGAACTGTTCAGCGAACGTTCAGTGGAAAGAATATACCTGAATTTTTCAGATCCATGGCCAAAATTGAAGCATTCAAGACGAAGACTGACCAGTCCAATGCATCTTGATGCATATGGGCATGTTTTGATTAATGGTGGAGAACTAGTTTTAAAGACTGATAACCATGATCTTTTTCAATACTCACTTGATACATTGAAAAAGCAAAACTGGACGGTAAAATATTTTACTTTCGACCTTTATAATTCTGAGCATATTCAAACAAATGTTGCCACGGAATATGAGACGATGTTTGTTGAGGAAGGGAAAACGATTTGCATGCTGATCGCAACCCTGAATGATAAGCAATAATCCAATCAATAACAATCAATAATAATCCTGTCAATAATAATCCTTGACAAAGTCTCGAATTTTGATTTATAATTCAACTTAATTAAATTTGGAGAAAACCTATGAAATTGACAAACACAATTCTGAAGTCTTCAAAACTTAATAATTACTTTTTTAGCTTTTTCTTGGGCTTTTTTAGCGCAGGATTTTTTACATATAAAAATAGAATATGTAATAACAATAAGCTAAACTCAAATTTTATCTGAAATTAGGACATAAAAGCCTGTGAGTTTACTCGCAGGCTTTATTTTTTTAAAGAAAAAGATAAGAGTCGAAAAATCGGATCGAAAAAACAGGAGGATAATATGGTTATTGTAATCAAGAAAGATCAAGGGGAAGAAATTCAGGTAATCAAAAGAAAAGCTGAGAAAATGGGTCTTCAGGTTATAGTCACTTACGGAGCCGGACAGAATATCTTGGCATTGGTGGGCGACACACAAAAGATAGAGCTTCAACAGTTCGAAGTGATGAAAGGTGTCGAAAAAGTCTTTAGGATACAAGAACCATATAAGTTGGCCAGTCGTTATGCAAACAGGGTAGACAGCATCATAGAAGTAGGTGGGAGAAAAATAGGCGGAAATAATTTCACCATTATCGCCGGACCATGTTCTGTTGAAAACGAGTTCCAGATTATGGATACCGCTCATAAGGTCAAGGCGTATGGGGCTGATTTATTGAGAGGAGGAGCGTTCAAGCCCAGAACATCTCCTTATAGTTTCCAAGGTTTGGGACTAGAGGGTCTTAAACTTTTAAAAAAAGCCAAGGATGAAACTGGTTTGCCCATTGTGACTGAATTGATGGACCATCATGATATTGATGCGGTCTACAAATACGCTGATATTATTCAGATTGGGGCCAGAAACATGCAGAATTTCTCACTTTTGAAAGAAGTTGGCAGGTGTGACAAACCCATATTGCTGAAAAGAGGTATGTCCTCAACCATCATAGAGTTCCTGATGTCTGCTGAATATGTCATGTCAGAAGGCAACGAGCGTGTGATACTATGTGAACGAGGCATCAGAACATTTGAGACCTATTTAAGGAATACATTGGATTTGAATGTGGTAACAGCAATTAAAGAACTGTCACACCTACCCATACTAATAGACCCCAGCCACGCCTCGGGCAGAGTAGAAATGGTAGAGCCTTCATCTAGAGCAGCTGCAGCTATTGGCGCTCACGGACTTGTATTGGAAGTTCATAATAACCCAATTGAAGCATTATGTGACGGACCTCAATCGATCACTCCCGAGGAGTTCAAAACATTAAACAACAGAGTCAGAAAAATCCATAAGATGATGAAAGAGGAAGAGGCATGTTAAGAATTGGATATCAAGGTGTGCCTGGATCATATAGCGAGATAGGGGTAATACAGTATTTTGGCACAGATACAATAAACATACCTTATGATAATTTTAGGGAAATGATTTTAGATGTGGATCTAAAAACAATAGACTTCGCCCTCCTGCCCATAGAAAACAGCACTACGGGCGCAATCACAAGATCGCTTGATCTGATGAAAGACTACAACGTCTATATGACAGGAGAGGAGTTTGTCAATGTCAGTCATTGTCTCATCACATTTGACGGTGTATCGTTTGATGACGTCAAGACGATATACTCCCACCCCGAGGCACTAAAACAGTGTGATGATTTTTTTGACAAGCATAAGCAAATCAATAAAGTTGCTTATCTCGACACTGCCAAAAGCGTTGAGTATATCATTCAGTTGGGGGATAAAACGGCAGGTGCGTTGGCCAGCAAAAGAGCGGCTCAATTATACAATATGCAAATTTTGGCTGAAAATATTCAGGACAACAAGCTTAACATTACAAGATTCGCAGTAATATCCAATCAAAACAACTATGAACATGATGCCGATACTATCAGTATATATGTTGTGACATCACATACTTCAGGATCTCTATTCCAATGCATTAAGGTGATTTCTGAAAATGATGTCAATATGCTTAAAATCGAATCCAGACCAATACAGGAGAAACCGTTTAGTTATGGATTTTATATTGATTTTGAAGGTGATATCGCATCAGAAACAACTACCAAAGTCTTTGAGGAACTGAAAAGTCATTGCGAATTCATTAAAATCATAGGGAACTATAAGAAAAAACTAGCCATGTATTGATAACGGGTTACTTCTTTTTGTGTTGTTCATATATGAAACCTGCTGTATAATTGAAATATGATTCTACTCAGATCGACTCAAAGACAAAGACACGAGGTAGCTAATGAATACAAACTTGATTGTGACAGCTGTCACGCCGGGTATTGCCCTTGCAATAATTATTTACCTGATAGACAGATATGACAGGGAACCTGTCGGGTTGCTGATTAAAACTTTCATCGGAGGTGCAATCATAGTCATACCGACTGTTTTTCTTGAGTCTTTTCTTTCTGGATTCAATATCTTTAACGGTCTTCTTGGGGTTGCTTATACCTCGTTTATTGTTGCAGGTTTTTCAGAGGAGTTTTTCAAAAGAATGGTTGTCATGAGAGTAGCTTATAATCACGCTGCTTTTGATGAAAAACTGGACGGCATCATTTATTGCGTCATTGCTTCCTTGGGCTTTGCAACTGTAGAGAATATCATGTACGTTGTTTTCAGATTTCCAGATGTCGAGACTGTCGGCTTATACAGAGCTTTTCTATCAGTCCCCGCACATATGTTGTTCGGGATAACAATGGGCTATTACCTGTCTCTTGCAAAATTTTGCACCAACCCTAGCAAGAAAAGGGAATTCTACTCAAAATCTCTTGTCACTCCTATGATACTTCACGGCACATTCAACTTCATACTATTGTCAGGTGATGCCTATCTGATGTTCATTTTTGTTCCTTTCGTGTACTATTTATGGCGTACAAACATCAAAAAATTGAATCAGTATTATCAGGAATCAAAGAGAAACAATCTGTTGGGAGAAAACGGAGGCGTCGATGGATCTGAATGCGAATGAGCGAATTGAAGATCTTCAGCTAAAAGGTCTGAAAATCATACAAAATTCAGAGTGGTTCTGCTTTGGTATTGACGCAGTATTGCTATCTGATTTTGCAGAAATCAAAAAAAGCAGCACAGTAGTTGATTTGGGAACAGGTACAGGAATCATACCTTTATTGTTATGGGGCAAGAAAGAACCAAAAAAAATCATCGGTGTTGAAATACAGAAAGAAGTTGCTGAAATGGCTAAAAGGTCAGTACTTTTAAACAATCTGGAGAATAACATTGAAATAATAGATATCGATATGAATCATTTGAATCAAGTTATCTTGTCACATAGCATTGATGTGGTTGTCGTCAATCCACCATATGTTGAGTTCAACGGAGGCATAATCAACCCTGATAGCAATAAAGCGATTTCAAGACATGAAATTAGCTGCAGCCTTGAGGATGTAATAAGAGTTGCATCCAGATTGCTTAGGCATAACGGATCATTTTTTATGATTCATAGACCGCATAGATTGGTGGATATATTTTGTCTGATGAGAAAATATAGAATTGAGCCAAAAAAAATCAGGTTTGTGCATCCAAAAGCCGGGCAGCAACCCAATATGGTATTGGTTAAGGGTGTTAAGGCAGGAAATTCAGAGCTTAAAATCATGGAACCGTTGTTTGTGCATGGAGAGAATGGGCAGTATACAGATGAAATCTTTGAAATATATGGAATGGAGGGGAAGTAATGGAAGGCAAGCTTTACATATGCGCCACCCCTATCGGAAACCTGGAGGACATTACTCTGAGAGTCTTGAATGTATTAAAAGACGTAAATTTTATTGCAGCTGAAGATACAAGACATACCATTAAACTCTTAAACCACTATGAGATCAAGAATAGATTAGTCAGTTACCACGAACATAACGAAAAAAAAAGAAGCGGCGAGATAATTGAGAAGCTTCTCTCGGGTGAAAGCTGTGCATTGGTCTCAGATGCTGGAATGCCTGGAATATCTGATCCTGGAGCTATAATAATACAAGAAGCTATCAAAAACAACATAGAGATAATTGTCTTGCCTGGTGCTACTGCTTTTGTTCCAGCTTTAGTGATGTCCGGATTTGATACAGAAAAATTCGTTTTTGAAGGATTTTTACCAAGCAAAAAGGGTGAGAAGAGTAAAGCATTGGAAAAACTGGTTTATGAGGCTAGAACCATGATTTTCTACGAATCGCCCCATAGGCTGACAGACACGTTAAAGGCTATGATAAAAGCTTTTAGCGCTAGGCAGGTATCTGTCAGTAGGGAAATCACCAAAAAATTTGAAGAGACAGTCCGTGGCGATCTGGGAGAAGTACTTGCATATTTTGAAGCTAAGGACATCAAGGGAGAATTCGTACTGGTTGTTAAAGGTAGTGAGGAATCGATACCTGAACCATCAATTGACATTGAAAAGGCCTTAAGAGACTTGATCAATGAAGGAATGACCAAGAAAGACGCAGTCAATCACTTAGTGAAAACGTATAAACTCAACAAGAATGAGGTTTATCAGAAGTCTTTGCAAATATAAACATGGGAGAGATTTAGTTATGGGAGAAATCATCAGAGGAAAACCGGTGGCGGACAGAATAACTGAAGAAGTTAAGCTAAGTGTGGAAAAGCTCAAGAATGCAGGCTTATTTCCCAAATTGGCTATTCTGAGGGTCGGAAATGACCCCAGTGACCTGGCTTATGAACGTGGGGCTTTAACGAGAATGGAAAAATGCGGCATAGAGGCAGAGGTTTTTGAACTATCGGACGACGTTTCAGAAGATAGCCTAATTTCACATCTTGAGTATATAAGTGACAGACAAGATATTAACGGAATTCTAATCTTCAGACCTTTACCGGGACATCTGGATGAGAATCGAATCAAACACTTCATTTCACCGGAAAAGGATGTGGATTGTTTTTCACCAGCGAATGTCGCGAAGATATTGGAAGGAGATAAAACTGGATTTTCTCCAGCGACGCCTTCGGCTGTAATGGAAATTTTAAAATTTTATCATATTGATTTGCAAGGAAAACATTGCGTTGTTTTAGGCAGATCAATGGTGGTTGGAAAACCATTGTCGATGTTGTTGCTTGGTCAGCATGCAACCGTTACAATCTGTCATTCAAAAACGAAGGATTTAAAGAACATCTGCAGAATGGCAGATGTTCTGATAGCGGCAGTCGGCCGAGCAAAAATGGTGGATGAGTCTTTTGTAAAAGAAGGTGCTATTGTCATAGATGTGGGAATCAACTCAGATGATGAGGGAAATTTAATCGGTGATGTCGATTTTGAAAGCTGCATCGATAAAGCATCTATGATTACACCGGTTCCGGGAGGTGTTGGTTCTGTGACTACATCTGTTCTTGCACAGCACGTCCTGAAGGCATGCGAAGTCAGTTCATTCTTCCCAGGCCATTGATTTACGGACTGCTTTTTTCCATAAACTGTACTTTTTATTTCTGATTTCATCGGAAAGACTGGGGGTGTAGAGTTTTGACACTTCCCAGTTTTTTACTATTTCAGCTTGCCCGGACCAAAAGCCGACAGAAAGCCCTGCTAAATAGGCAGCACCTAAAGCTGTTGTTTCGGTTGTTTTGGGAAGCAACACCTCTTGATTCAGAATATCAGCCTGGAATTGCATTAAGAAATCGCTTTTGGTGGCGCCTCCATCGACTTTGAGCTTATTCATCAGGATGTTGGAGTCCTCAATCATAGCTTCTATGACGTCTTTTGTCTGATAGGCAATGGATTCCAATGTCGCACGTACGATATGATTTCTGTTGGCACCTCTACTCAAGCCTAAAATAGCCCCTCTTGCATACATATCCCAATAGGGCGCTCCCAGACCTGAAAAGGCAGGGACAACATAAACGCCATTGGTGTCCGATACCTGAGTAGCCAAAAGATCACATTCTGCCTCACTCTCTATTAAATGAAGCTCATCTTTAAGCCATTCAATAGCTGCACCAGCTATAAAGATAGATCCTTCAAGGGCATAAAAAACTTTATTATCTATACCCCATGCTATTGTGGTCAGCAACCCGTTGTTTGATCGGTACTTTTGCTCGCCGGTATTCATCAGAATAAAGCATCCTGTGCCATAGGTATTTTTTATATCACCTTTCTGAAAGCAGGTCTGACCGAAAAGAGCAGCCTGCTGATCTCCTGCAATTCCGGATATCGGTATCTGGATACCCTTGAACAGGCTAATATCGGTATAGCCAAAAACACTGGAGGATTCTTTCACCTGAGGCAACATCAACACAGGTATAGTAAGCTCTTTGCATAATTTCTCATCCCATTTTAGCGTGTTTATATTGAAAATCATGGTTCTGGAGGCATTGCTGTAATCAGTCACATGTGAATCTCGACCGGTAAGATTCCACACGAGCCATGTGTCAATGGTACCGAATATAAGATCACCAGACTCAGCTCTTCTGTGGCCATTTGGGATATGATCCAACAACCATTTGATTTTGGTCCCTGAAAAATAAGCATCGATCACCAATCCGGTTGTTTCGTTGACATACTCCTCCAAACCCTTTTGCTTCAATGCATCACATATATCAGCCGTACGCCTGCACTGCCAGACGATTGCGTTGTAGACAGGCACACCCGTATTCTTATCCCAGACAACAGTTGTTTCTCTTTGATTGGTAATACCGATGGATGCAATCTCAAGAGGATTGATATTAGCTTTAGTAAGCGCATCATTAATTGTGAACAATTGTGATTGTAATATTTCCATCGGATCATGCTCAACCCATCCTGATTGGGGATAAATCTGTTTGAACTTCAATTGTGACATGCTGACAATACGACTTTTTTTGTCGAATATGATTGTTCTTGAGCTTGTAGTCCCTTGATCCAAAGCTAAAATGTATTTTTTCTCCATATGACCTCCAAAGCGTACAGTTAACCTTTTCCTTATATTATATCATAAAAGGTTTTGTGTTAATCGATCAAAAAAGTTATTTGAGATAGAAAGTGAAAATGGAGAAATTGTTGATAAAAAGTTTTTTTTGTTGTAGAATCATTTGGTATTAATTGTTATGATGGATAAATCAGGTCAATTCTGATAAAATGTATGGATAGATAAATTCAAGGAGTTATGAATGATCAGAGTATATGATGAGTTAAAACAAAGTTTAAATGGAAATGTATATATAAATTATCCAATCAAGGATAATACATATTTTAAAATAGGCGGAGAAGTTGATATTTTTGTTGAGCCCAGTAACGAAGAGGAGCTTGCTGAAACGCTTTCAATTATTGGTGACAGAATATCATTTTATATCATAGGCAATGGAACGAATCTTCTTTTTTCTGACAGAGGATATAGAGGTGTCATAATAAAGATTGGCGACTTTTTCAACGGCATTAACGTTGAAGGAAAAAAACTTACAGTAGGAGCAGGAACACTTCTGTCTTTGACCGCCAAAAACGCAGCTGATAAAGCTTTGAAGGGAATGGAATTTGCCAGTGGCATCCCCGGATATGTAGGCGGTGCGGTTGCTATGAATGCAGGGGCTTATGGTGGTGAGATGGTTAACATAGTCAAGACCGTTAGGTGTATGGATTATCAGGGACAGGTTTTTAATTTTACCAATGAGGAAATGGAATTTGAGTATCGCAACAGCCGGGTCTTCAGGAATAATCTGATTGTGTTGTCTGCAGAGCTGGAACTCGAAAACGGCGACAAAAAAGAAATATACGATAGAATCAATCATCTGGCGGAAAGACGAAGGGCGAATCAACCTTTGGATAAACCGAGTGCAGGTAGCACATTCAAAAGACCGATTGAAGGCTTTGCAGCCAAATTAATTGAGGATTCCGGTCTTAAGGGCTTGCGGTATAGAGGTGCTATGGTTTCTGACAAGCACTCCGGATTTGTCATCAATGACAATAACGCAAAAGCGGATGATGTATTATCTTTGATGAGAATCGTCAGAGAAACTGTTTATCAGAAATTTGGTATTACCCTTGAACCTGAAGTGAAAATAATAGGCGAAGAATTCTAGGAGTTTTATGAGAATAAACAAGGACTATCATATTCATTCTAAATATTCAAAAAACGGACACTGCAAAAGCGAAATTGAAACAATTGTTCAAAAGGCTATTGGTGAAGGATTGGATGAAATAGCGATTTCAGACCATGGAATTAAGCACGTTTTGTATGGAACCAGCGAAAAAAACCTGATAAAAGCAAAAAATGAGATTAGGATTTTAAATGACAAGTATAAGAACATCAATATAAAACTTGGCATTGAAGCAAATTTGCTTAGCTTTGATGGGTTGACGGATATATCCGATCTGGTTGCTGAAAATTGCGAGGTCATTCAGATGGGCATACACTATGGTGTTGTTTTCAGAGGAATAAGAGGGTTCGTTGAATTTTTCCTATTGAATTTTCTGTCAAAGTTTATACCACAAGTTAGACAATACATGATTAGGCGCAATACAGATGCCATGATAAAAGCCATGGATAAATACAATATAGATATTATCACACACCCCGGAGACAAGATACCTGTAGATATAGACCGGCTATCAAGAAAAGCCGAAGAAACCAATACAATGCTAGAAATTAACAATTCACACAAGCACCTGACAACAGAGGAAATCACAATAGCATCTCAGTATGGTGTAAAATTCATAATTGGATCAGACTCCCATGATTATGAGAATATTGGAAAATTCGAAGATTCTCTAGATAGAGTTATCAAAGCGGGACTGCGGGCGGATAGAGTGGAAAATTTGGAGGTGTGATATGAAATTTGTGATTATTACTGGCATGTCAGGAGCGGGTAAAAGTTTGGCGGTGAAGGCATTTGAAGATATTGATTATTATTGCATGGATAATCTGCCACCCAGCCTATTGCCTGATTTTGCAAAGCTATGGCATGAGTCGTCCAAAAACATCACTGATGTGGCTATAGTTGTTGATATCAGAGGTGGCGTTTTCTTTAATGATCTTTTTACGAGTCTTGATATTCTCAAAAGTGAAGGACTAAGATATGAGATATTATTTTTAGAGGCCTCGGATGATGCTCTGATAAAGAGATTCAAAGAGCATAGAAGACCTCATCCTGCTGATCCAACTGGAAGGATGATAGATGCAATAACCCTCGAAAGACAAATACTCAAGGAAGTGAAAGAAAAAGCAGATCACATCATCGATACCACAAGCTTGACCAATGCTATGCTTAAAGAAGAGATAAATGAGATTTTTTTAATGGGACACGTGCAGAAAAAGATAACCATATCAATTGTTTCATTTGGTTTTAAGGCTGGAATACCGATGGATTGCGATTTGGTGTTTGACGTGAGATTCTTGCCAAATCCACATTACATTGAAGAAATGAAAGAAATGAATGGGAATGATCAGTTGGTGCAAGAATATGTCATGAAGTATGAGCAAAGCAATGTTTTTCTTCAGAAGCTTGAGGACATGCTTAAATTTCTTATTCCTTATTACCAAAAGGAAGGAAAGACACAGCTTGTCATAGGGATTGGATGTACCGGTGGCAAGCACAGATCCGTTACCATCAGCAATCTTCTAGCTGAAATTATTGAAAAAGACGACTATAGGACAATTATAACCCACAGAGATATTTATCGGTGATGATGAGGTAGAATGGGAAAAAACACAAGAACTGCAAACAATCTGATAAGTGGCAACATAACAACTGCTTTATTCAGACTTGCCATACCGGTTATGGGGACTTCATTTATACAAATGGCATATAATATGGTTGACACGATTTGGATAGGAAGGCTTGGCAGCAATGAAGTCGCTGCTGTTGGAACAGCTGGATTTTACATGTGGTTGGCCTTCGGATTTCTTGTCCTTGCAAAAATTGGCGCTCAAGTAAATGTGGCTCAGAGCATCGGTAAAAACGATATGGCATCAGCCTCGACTTATAGCGCCGCAGGATTTCAAAGCGCAATAATACTCGGTTTTCTTTACACCTTATCGGTTTATCTACTGAGATATAAACTGATAGGTTTTTTTAATATTGATGATGCCTACGTTAATGAAATGGCTGTGAGATACCTTCAGATAGTTGTTTTTGCCATATTTTTCGCCTTCATCAATGAAGTTTTTTCGGGTATTATCATAGGCAGTGGAAACAGCGAGTTTCCTTTCAAGGTCAACATGGTGGGATTGACTACCAATATTATTCTGGATCCGATTTTGATATTTGGTTTAGGAGTGATACCGGCATTAGGGGCAAGAGGGGCAGCCATTGCAACGTTGATTGCCCAAATGACAGTGACTCTAATATATGTCATCTTTACGAGGAAAAGAAACTTTGAGTTTCTAAAAACCAAACTATTTCAGAGGCTGTTTATTAAAGAAATTATTGAAAATGTGAAAATAGGTTTGCCTGTCAGTTTACATAGCATATTCTTTACACTTTTCTCAATGACACTGGCAAGAATTGTCGCTTTTTGGGGACCGTTAGCGATTGCCATACAACGGGTCGGAGGACAAATCGAATCTATATCATGGCGTACCGCAGAGGGATTTTCTTCCTCATTGAGCTCCTTTGTCGGACAGAATTTTGGAGCTGGGGAGAAAGATCGCGTTAAGTCAGGTTATCTGACAGCCATCCGTATAATGACCGTATTTGGTATTTTTACAAGTGTATTGCTGATTGTTTTTTCGCGCGGAATCATGAGCATTTTCATACCTGAAGCTGAGGCCATAGCATTGGGAAGCTCTTATCTGAAAATATTGGGGGTATCTCAATTATTCATGTGTATCGAGATAACCACCCAAGGGGCTTTCGCAGGAATGGGAAGAACAAAACCACCGGCATTGGTGAGCATAGCTTTCAATGCTGCAAGAATACCGATAGCTTTGTTTTTATCAAAAACATTCTTAGAACTGAATGGCGTTTGGTGGAGCATCAGCTTAACAAGCGTTTTTAAAGGAATAATATTGGCTGTTTGGTTTGCTTACGTTCTTAAAAAATATTTACGCAGTTCAGATACAGGAGGGAACAATGGTTAATTTATGGAGTGGCAGATTTGAAAAAGGCATGGATAAGCTTATGGAAGAGTTCAATGCTTCAATTGACTTGGACAAAAGATACTACGATGTTGATATTGACGGTAGCATAGCACATATTACAATGCTGGCGGAACAGTCTATAGTAACAAAGGCTGAAGCCGATTTGATCATAAGCGCACTTGAGAATATAAGGAAACAGATCGCAGAGAATAAAGTGGAGTTTTCCACCAGACTTGAAGATATACATATGACTATCGAAACACTACTGATAGAAGAGATAGGAGAAGTCGGCAAGAAACTTCATACCGGTAGAAGTAGAAATGACCAAGTGGCGCTTGATACGAGATTATTCATGCGACAAGAGCTGAACGGCATAAAGAATGATATTAAGACACTTCTGGAAGTATTGCTGACGAAATCAGACGAGTATAAGGCTGTTATCATGATTGGTTTTACCCACCTTCAACATGCCCAACCTGTTACGGTCGGATTCCATTTGATGGCTTATTTTCAAATGTTTAAAAGGGATTTGGAGCGAATTGAGGATTGCTTGAAAAGGATGGATTACAATCCTCTCGGATCTGGAGCCTTGGCAGGAACCACCATCAACATAAATAGACAGAGAACCACCGAACTTTTAGGTTTTACCAACATTAGTGAAAACGCTATGGACTCGGTTTCAGATAAGGATTTTGTTTTGGAATTCCTAAGCGATTCAGCCATTTGCATTATGCATCTGAGTAGATTTGCAGAGGAGTTTATCATCTGGAATTCACAGGAGTTCAACTATATTGACATAGATGATGCATTTTGTACCGGAAGCAGTATAATGCCACAGAAAAAGAATCCGGATATAGCCGAATTGATTCGAGGTAAAACAGGTAGGATTTATGGCAATTTGATATCAATGCTGACTGTCATGAAAGGAACACCTTTGGCTTACAATAAAGACTTTCAGGAAGATAAAGCCGCTTTGTTTGATACGATTGACACACTGAGAATATCTTTAAAAATATTTGCCAAAATGTTGGAAAACACAAACTTCAAACCAGAAGAAATCCGTAATCACTTGGGGAAAGGTTTCCTGGCAGCTACAGATATTGCTGAGAATATGGTCAAATTAGGCATGCCTTTTCGGGAAGCACATGAAATAGTCGGTAAGATGGTAAAGTTTTGCGAGGTAAATAAAATAGGACTGGATGAGATTAAGGATGAGAATCTTAATGATATCAGTCCGGTTTTAACGAAAAACATGATTCCTGATTTATCAGCCAGAGCCTGTGTTGATCGAAGGGATTCTTACGGCGGCACGGCAGTGAGGGAAGTTGAGAGACAGATAAAATCAGGTAGAGATTATTTATCGAGATAGCCTGCTATTTCACTCAAATCTTCATCTGAATTAATATAATCAATAAAAAAATCATCAAGCCGACAAGCATTCTTAGCGTCT
>JAUYTY010000145.1 GCA_030694905.1 Eubacteriales bacterium
TCAGATTAGGAGCGCAAGTGACTGATGTTAAGATTTATCAACTGTCTGAGACGAAGTCGAGTTGTTGATAAATTAATCAGACACTGAGCTCATACATTCAGTGTGTCTGAGGCGTTTCATGATGATGTTCTTGTCATAAAAATTGCGGTGTATTAAATTAAAAGTATCACGTAAAAGTATAATCAGCTCAGACAGTTTTGTCAATGATTCCCCCACCAATCAACACATCTCCATCATAGAAAACCAACGACTGGCCGGGTGTGACAGCTCTTACTTTTTCTTTGAACTCTACAAATAGCTTGTCATTGACCCGACTAATCCGGGCAATTGACTCCCTTGACGAGTATCTGATCTTGCATGAGAATTCTTTTCCGTTCAGGTCATAGTTATCATAAATGATATTGTAGTCGCTTAGATAGCAGCCGGATTTCTCCAACTGGTTTGATAATCCAAGCGTCACATTGTTATTATCGGGATTGATGTCCAGAACATAATGAGGCGTTCCCAAGGCTATGCCCAACCCTTTTCTCTGACCGACTGTATACTTGTGAATCCCCTCGTGCTTTCCTAGAACATTGCCATCACTATCCACAAAGTTGCCAAGCTTGGTTTTCGGATCAAAATACTGCTCGATGAATTCGATGTATTTATCATCCTGTATGAAACAGATCTCCTGGCTTTCTTTTTTCTGATAGAATTCGACGCCCTTGCTTTTTAGCAGCTGTCTGGCCTGCTCCTTGCTGTCCAGTTCTCCCAAAGGAAATAAAACCCGATCCAGATCCTTACCCTGAAGGTTATACAGATAATAGCTCTGGTCCTTGCTTAAATTCTTGGCCTTTTTGATCAGATAGCCATCATTTTCCTTCACGACCCTGGCATATTGCCCAGATGAGATATAATGGATGCCGCGCCTGTCTGCCTCTTCGATGAATCGCTTGTACTTGATCTCCTTGTTGCATTTGACACAGGGATTGGGCGTCCTTCCCTTTTCATACTCAGTATGGAAATATTGGACAATCTCCTGCTCAAACGCCTGCCGTAAATCCATCACAAAATGCTCTATGTCAAGCATCCTTGCAATGCGCTTGGCGTCGGCAACAGCCTCTTCCATGGATTCCAGGCTTTTTTGTATGAAAGTAACGCCTATGACCTCAAAACCTTTTTCCTGCAAAATAATAGCGGCGGAAGAACTATCAATCCCACCGCTCATGCCTAACAGCACTTTTTTATTATAATTGTTCATCATCGTGGTCATGCACATCCTCATCCGGTTGGTAATCTTCTATGCCTGCTATTACCTTCCCCGATTTTGTGGCATAATCAAACAATGCGGATTTGACAGCCTGCTCAGCCAACACCGAACAGTGAACCTTTACCCTAGGCAGTCCTCCAAGGGCTTCTATGACCGCTTTGTTTGTTAGAGCGACCGCTTCATCGATATGCTTGCCTTTTATCAGCTCAGTCGCCATGCTTGATGATGCTATTGCCGACCCACATCCGAAGGTAAGGAATTTGACATCGGTAATAATGTCATTCTCATCTATTTTCAAAAATATCTTCATGATATCTCCGCATTTGGCATTTCCTACCTGACCGATACCATCAGCATCTTCAATCTCTCCGACATTTCTTGGGTTTCTGAAGTGCTCCATAACTTTTTCTGTATACATTTCTACTTCCTCCTGATATATAATGGTGACATTTGTCTTAATCTATGTACGACACCAATAAGCTTCTCTATGGTGTAGTCTACGTCCTCTTCTGTGTTGAACTCTGACAGGCTCAGTCTCAGCGAGCCGTGGGCGATCTCATGGGGCAGTCCTATGGCCATCAGCACGTGTGATGGATCAAGAGAACCGGAGGTGCATGCCGAGCCGCTTGACGCGGATATCCCTTCCATATCCAGATATAGAAGCAGTGATTCTCCCTCTATGAATTCAAATGAAAAATTCACATTTCCCGGAAGTCTTTTGGTCGGATGCCCATTCAGTTTCACATTCTCAATTTTTTTCGGTATTTCAGTCAGGAACTTGTCTCTCAGGACACTGATGCTTGCCATTTTATCATTCATGGTCTCTAAAGCCATTTCCGCCGCTTTGGCAAATCCGCAGATTCCAGGGACATTTTCTGTTCCCGCTCTCTTTTTGCTTTCCTGAGCGCCGCCATGAATCAGATTGTCTATCTTAATGCCTTTTCTCACGTAGAGCATGCCCACACCCTTGGGACCATGGATTTTGTGGGCTGACGCTGAAAGCAGGTCTATATTCATTTCTTTGACATCTATTGGCACATGGCCGAATGCCTGTACGGCATCTGTATGGAACAGAACGCCATGTCTTTTGGCGATGTCACCGATCTCTTTGATTGGCTGGATGGTTCCGATTTCATTGTTGGCAAACATGATGCTGACCATGACTGTGGTATCTTTGATGGATTCTTCAAGCGCTTTGAGACTGATCAATCCGTCGCTGTCAACATTGAGATAGGTCACTTCATATCCGTTTTTGGCCAGGTATTCACAGGTGTGCAGCACTGCGTGGTGTTCGATTTTTGTGGTGATGATATGGTTTCCCTTTTTTCTGTTTGCTGTCATGACACCCTTTATGGCCCAGTTGTCAGACTCTGAACCACCACCGGTAAAGTATACCTCATCCGGGTTGGCATTGATGACTGATGCGATTTTTTCCCTTGCTGAACTAATCGCTTTTTTAGCCGTCTGTCCAAAATCATAAATACTGGAGGGATTTCCAAATAGGTTCCCGTAATACTTGTTCATGGTCTCCACCACTTCTTTATGGACCATGGTTGTTGCCGCATTGTCCAAATATACTTGTCTCATAATAGCTTTGCCTCCTGCATGACTTTAGAATTTTGCCTGACCATATCGCCAAGATATGTATTGTCGATGACATTGTTGATACCTTTCTCAATTTGCTCGAATATGACCCTTGTGGCACATACCGACTCTCTGGTGCATACATCTCCTGAAAGGCAGTCTGAAGGTGTCATCTCTCCCTCTAAGGCCCTTAGAATCATACCGACTGTTATCTCTTCAGGCTTTCGTGCCAGCATGTAGCCACCGTTTACACCTCGGACCGTCTCGATAAAGCCTTGCTTCCTGAGCTTAGCGAGAAGCTGTTCCAAATAATTTTCTGATATGTTGTATTTTGAAGATATTGTCTTAAGGCTCACCGGACCGCCGCCATAGTTCAGGGCCAGCTCGAATGCCGCTTTCAGACCATATCTGCCTTTTGTTGATAGTATCATGTTTACACCTCTAATCCCTACTGATTTAATAGAGTATCTTTAAAGAGTATAGTATACCCTAGTAAAATTGTCAACTATTCAATCATAAAAAAAGCACGACTTCCCGTGCTCTAATCTAATGGATATAATAGTCTTCTTCCACAGTATCCATAAAGCCAAGATCGGCTTGCAATATCCGCAATCTGGTCTCATATTCCTCATAGTCAATGTCATTGGTCTGAAGCCTGGCGTCAAGCTCTCTTTTGCCATTGTCGTAGAGAAACATCTGCTTAGTTGGCCAGTAGACATTTTTTCCCGCCTCTAGCTGGCTGGTTTTTTCAAGCGTTACTTTCAGGCCTTTGGTATCGGAATAATCTGTCTGTCCCAGCAAGTAGATGTTTTTAAGGTCAAAACTCAAGTCTTTGCATTTGTTTCTGCAATTTTTAAGGTATCTAAGATGCTCCGGTTTGACCTCCAGAAATTCATCATCTAAAAAAACCAATTCGTCTATATGGTTGTTGTATTCAATCACAAGATTGTAGCTGCCTTCTTCTTTTAGGCTTTTTAACTTCTCACATATCAAATCTATGGAATTCGAATCTGTAAAATCTTCGAATTTAACATTAAATCTCATATTTCCTCCTTTGATTTCAAGTCTTTGATAAAATCCAAATACTTCTTGATGTTTTTTTCATATCCAATGTTCTTAGGATTATAAAACTTTTCGCCATTAAAATCAAGTGGAAAATAATTTTGTTCCACAAAACCGTACTGATAGTCATGGGGATATTTGTATCCAGCCCCATGTCCCAGCTTGGAAGCGGACTTGTAGCTTTTGTCCTTCAATGTGTTTGGCACATCGGGATTGTAGGTGTCCATAAAATCCATAGCCTTGTTGATAGCTGTGTAAGCTGTGTTGCTTTTGGGTGCGCAGGCGATGTAAATAGTGGCCTGTGCCAATGGAATCCTTCCCTCAGGCATTCCGATGACATTGATTGCGTTGAAGCAATTTACGGCAACATTCAATGCATTGGGGTCAGCGTTACCAACATCCTCTGAGGCTGAAATGACCAGTCTTCTGGCGATGAATTTCGGGTCTTCGCCTGACTTTATCATTTTTGCCAGCCAAAGTAAAGCCGCATCAGGGTCTGAGCCTCTGATGCTTTTAATGAATGCGGAGATGATGTCATAATGCTTGTCGCCTTTCTTGTCGTAATAAGAGGTCTTGTTCTGAATGCTTTCCTTGGCATCGGCCACAGTGATCCTAACGCCGCCATCCTTGTCTGTCGGTGTGGTCAAAACGGCAAGCTCAAGGGCATTGAGCGCTTTTCTCGCATCCCCTCCGCTGTAGCTGGCAAGCAGTTCTATGGCATCATCGTCTATTGAGATTTTTAGGCCGGCTTCTTTGATCAGAACCTTATGGACAGCTCTATTCAGAATCGCTGTCACATCATCTTCATCCAACGCTTTTAGCTCAAAAATCATTGATCTTGAGAGCAAGGCGCTGTTTACCTCAAAGTATGGGTTTTCTGTTGTTGCGCCGATCAGAATGATGGTGCCGTTCTCAACATAGGGTAGAAGCGCATCCTGCTGGGTCTTGTTGAATCGATGTATTTCATCGATAAAAACAATGGTCTGCCTGTTGTAGATTGAGATCTGGCTGATTGCTTCCGCGGTTTTTTCCTTTATGTCTTTTATGCCGGCTGTCACCGCATTGAGGGTCTCAAAATTCTTTTGTGTCGCTTTTGCTATGATCCTTGCAAGGGTTGTCTTTCCTGTTCCAGGCGGGCCATAAAGGATAATTGAGCTTAGCTTGTCAGCCAGAATAGCTCTTCTCAGCATCTTGCCCTCGGCAAGTATGTGGGCCTGTCCCTCAAATTCAGCCAGGTCCACCGGTCTCATCTTGTCAGCCAGCGGGCTGTTGTTCTTAATGAATTCATTGTAGTTCATGTTGAAAAGATTGAGATTAGACATACCGCTCCATCAGCTTGGCGACCCTTTCAATCAGGATGGCCTTTTCTTGTGATCCGGTGATTGCCGAGTCCATGATGTCGGCAATTTCCGACATATCTTTTTCCTTGAATCCCATGGTGGTGATTGCAGGTGTGCCGATACGGATGCCACTGGTCACAAATGGGCTTGCAGGATCGTTGGGTATTGTGTTTTTGTTGACTGTGACGTTGATTTCATCCAATAGCTTTTCGGCATCTTTTCCAGTTACGCCTTTGTTTCTCAAGTCAATAAGCATTAGATGATTGTCTGTCCCATCTGAAACCAATCTGAATCCTCTAAGTTTCAACTGATCTGCCAGTTCTGAGGCATTTTTTATGATCTGTTTCTGGTACGCCACAAAGCTGTCTTCAAGGGCTTCTTTGAAGCTGACAGCCTTGGCAGCTATGACATGCATAAGCGGTCCGCCTTGGATGCCTGGGAATATGGCCTTGTCGATTGCCTTGGCGTATTTTTCCTTGCATAGGATAGCGCCACCCCTTGGCCCTCGAAGGGTCTTGTGTGTTGTAGTGGTTACAAAATCCGCGTATGGCACGGGGCTCGGATGAAGTCCTGCCGCTACAAGGCCGGCAATATGAGCCATGTCAACCATCAGATAAGCACCCACCTCATCAGCTATTTCCCTGAATTTTGAAAAGTCTATTATTCTGGCATATGCGCTTGCGCCAGCTACTATCATCTTTGGTTTCTCTTTCAAGGCGATTTTTCTGACCTCTTCATAGTCCAGCATCTCTGTTACAGGGTCAACGCCATAAGGAACAATCTCAAAGTACTTGCCTGAGATATTGACAGGACTGCCATGGGTCAGATGACCACCCTCAGTCAGCTTCATGCCCATGATCTTGTCTCCCGGTTCCAGAACGGCAAAATAAACACCTATATTGGCATTTGCGCCGGAATGGGGCTGCACATTGGCATGCTCTGCGTTGAAAAGCTTTTTCAATCTTTGGATAGCCAGATTTTCCGCCTGGTCAACAAATTCACAACCGCCGTAGTATCGTTTCGCCGGATATCCCTCAGCGTATTTATTGGTCAATTGGCTTCCCATGGCTTCCAATACCGCTATGGAAACAACGTTTTCGGATGCTATAAGCTCCAGATTTCTGTGCTGTCTTCCGATTTCACGCTGTATGGCGTCATAAATTTCAACATCGGCTTTCTTAAGGTTTTCAAACATGTCAAATCTCCTTGTTATTTATTGTATTTTAGTATGATCTCCAACAACTCGTCTAAGGCGTCTTCGGAGTCAATATTATTCAGTTTTTCAACAATGCAGTTCTTGGCATAGTTCTCAATGATGACACCGCCCACTTTGTTGAGTGCGGATCGGACCGCAGATATCTGTATCAGTATGTCACCGCAGTATTCCCCTTTTTCTATCATCTTTTCGATGCCCTTGACCTGGCCCTCAATGCGTTTCATTCGATTAAGAAGAGATCTTTCGGTATCCATCACGATTCACCTCTATATGGAACAATGGATTCGATGATATCAGAGTCCTTGAATATAAATCTGTCCAGTTGTCTGAGGATATAGAACGACAAAACCAGGGACAGCAATCCGGAGACAGCTGATACGATATCCTTATTTCCAATATTTATATATCTATAGCTTAAAAGGGTTGCGGCAAGCATGACCAATAAGGGGATGCCGTAGGCCACTGATGAATATGCCAGCAGGTTCTTGTCCTTGGTGGTCAGTGTCAACAATTGTCCTGGCGCATAGCCATTGTCTGCCACCTTTAGTATATGGCCCTTGTCTGTGCAGGCGCTGCCGCATGATGCGCAATTGTCACCGCAGGCTGAGGCCCTTGCCACCTTTATATAAGCCAAATTATTCTCTATGTTTACCACTTGTGCGATTTTTATCATTACTTTCACTACCTTTCAATAATACAGTTTATCACATGTGAGGCAAGAAGCAAACCTGCCGAGGCAGGAACAAAGGAATTGCTGCCGATGGTCGTTGTATTGTCGCTTTTGACCGGTAGCTCCTGCGAAAAGACAACCTGATGCCTTTCAATGCCGATCCTTTTTAGCTCTCTTCTCATTTTTTTCGCCATTGGACAATTAAAGGTTTTGGAAATGTCAGTAATGGCAAATGACTGTGGGTTTCTTCGGTTTCCGGTTCCCATACAGCTGATGATGGGAATTTCCTTTTTTTTGCAGTAATCCACCAGCAGCAGCTTGGCATTGATGTCATCGATGGCGTCGATCACATAATCATAGGCCTCTCCGTCAAATAGTTCGATGACGTTTGTTTCATCTATTTTCACTTTATGGTTTATCAGCACCAATTGGGGATTTATTTTTCTAAGTTCCTTTCCGATCACATCCACCTTGTAATGACCTAAAACTTCCAGGTTGGAATGGAGCTGTCTATTGAGATTGGTCAGGTCGTAGGTGTCGAAGTCAACAAGCGTCATCACACCCACAAAGCATCTGGCGATGGCTTCGGCACTGTAGCTACCCACACCACCCAATCCGGCAATCATCACCCTGCTGTTTATCAGCTTTTCAATGCCATCCTCACCATAGACCAATTGCAGTCTGTCCCATGGTCTCATCACTCTACCTGCACATCCAGCTTGATACCCAGTTCTTTCAACTGGTTTGCATCTACTGTGGTCGGGGCGCCGGAGAGAAGACATGATGCGCTCTGTGTCTTGGGAAACGCGATGACGTCTCTGATATTGGTGCTCCCTGTCAGCGTCATTATGAGCCTGTCCAAACCATATGCGATCCCGCCGTGTGGTGGAACACCGTATCTGAAGGAATTGAGCAAAAATCCGAATTTAGATTCAGCTTCATCTTCCGTAAGACCCAGGGCCTTGAACATTCTTTGCTGCAGGCCTCTGTCAGTGATCCTGATGCTGCCTCCACCAATTTCGTCACCGTTTATGACGATGTCATAGGCCTTGGCACGAACCTCATCGGGATTGGATTCAAGCTTGTCGAGATCCTCGTCGATTGGCGCGGTAAAAGGGTGGTGCTTGGCAACATGACGCTTTGCCTCCTCATCATACTCAAACAATGGGAAGTCTGTGATCCAGACCAGCTCGTATTGATTCTCATCAATCTCATTCAGGTCCGCAGCGATTTTTTTTCTCAGAGCGCCAAGCGCGTTATTCACCACATTAGTCGTGTCCGCAACAATAAACAGCATGTCTCCGTCTTTCATTTCCAATCCGTTGATCAGCTTTGACCTTTCATTGTCACCCAGAAACTTTGCTATTGGAGAATTCAGTTCCTCTCCCTCCAGCCTGATCCATGCCAGACCCTTTGCATCATAGGATTTGACAAAGCTCTCGAGCTTTGAAATCGCTTTTTTAGAGAATGATTCTGACTTGCCGGAGACCAATATGCCTTTCACGCTTCTACCGGCTGTAGTGTTCGATTTAAAGGCGTTGAATTCCGAATCTGTAAAAATTTGAGTCAGGTCAATGAATTCATACCCGAATCTCAGGTCTGGCTTATCGGAACCGTAACGATTCATGGCCTCGTCGTAATCCATTCTCCTGATGGGTGTCACAATGTCAATATTTTTAATCTCCTTGAAAATTCTGGTGATCAATCTTTCATTGATAGCAATGATATCCTCTGTGTCCACAAAAGACATCTCAATATCCAGCTGTGTGAACTCAGGCTGTCTGTTGGCTCTTAGATCCTCGTCCCTGAAGCATTTGACGATCTGATAGTATCGGTCATACCCTGACACCATCAGCAGCTGCTTGAATATCTGGGGTGACTGAGGCAAGGCATAGAAGCTTCCCTTGTTGACCCTGCTGGGGACCAGATAGTCTCTTGCGCCTTCAGGCGTCGGTTTGTTAAGCACCGGGGTTTCAATCTCCAAAAATTCGTTTTCATTCATGAAATCCCTTATGACTTTGGCGGTTTTTGCTCTGACAATCAGGTTGTTCTGCATAAAAGGCTTCCTCAGATCAAGGAATCTATTCTTCAGACGCATCGTTTCCGAGGCATCATCATTATCCTTCACATAGATAGGCGGCGTTTCAGACTGGCTAAGTATTTTAATCTCTTCTCCATAAATCTCGATGTCACCGGTAGGCATGCTGTCATTCTTCGATTCCCTCTCCCTGACTTTGCCGGTTATGGTGATGACATACTCGCTCTTGACTTCAGAGGCCTTGTCAAAGGCGCTTTTATCCAATTCCTCGTCAAAAACAACCTGGACCAGGCCGGATATATCTCTTAGATCAATGAAGACCAGGCTGCCTAGATTTCTTTTCTTCTGGACCCATCCCATCACCGTTGCCTTTTCATTTATGTTCTCTTTTCTAAGTGTGCCGCATTTGTTGGTTCTTCTGGTTTTTCCAAGTCTATCCATGTCTTCGTCCTCCTATATGCTCTATGGTTTGTTTTGTGATCAGATAATTTGATTTCAGCTTGTTCTTATATGTCTGAAGGTTTCTATTGCTTGGTATCCTGTGGATACGTCCGTTTTCCAAATCTGGGATCTTGGTTACCGACCCTGCTCCAAACCCGATGATTGTCTGTATCTCTTCAATTATATTCATATTGTAGAGGCATTCATATCCCGGATAGGCATAGCCATAATTGTCCTCGTTATTGGCGATGTTTTTCTGCCGATACAGATAATATGTGCGCATGCCTGACTTATCAAGCTCTGTTCTATAAAGTCGGTTCACCTTTTCAGACTCGTCTGCTCCAATTAGGTTGACATAATTTTCATTGTAATAATCTGATCCTCTTTTGATCGATAGGTTGTGTACTGTCACATTCTCGGGTTTCAGCTGCCTTATGTAAGCCAGATTGTTCTCTGCCGAATGGATATCCTCTCCCGGAAGACCATTGATCAGATCCATGTTGATAGTCCTGAACCCTACTGACCTTGCTTCCTCAAAGGCTCTTATCACATCACTGACGGTATGCTCCCGTCCTATCTGCCTTAATGTTGAGTCATTCATGGACTGCGGATTGATGCTGATCCGATTGACGCCATTGGCTTTCATCGTTTGCAATTTCAATGGTGTGATGGTGTCAGGCCTTCCAGCTTCTACGGTGAACTCCATATCCTGCACCAGATTGTAGTGACTTCTTATTGCTTTGAACAACCGGCTTAACTGTCGGTCTGATAAAACCGTGGGCGTTCCGCCACCAACGTAGACGCTTTTTATTGAGAGATTGTTCGATTGTAATATATCAGTTTTGATAGCCAGCTCTTCAACCAGTATATCAAGATATCTGTCCAGTTCGATTTCATCGCTGCATACTTCCGATATAAACGAGCAGTAATGGCACCTTGATGGACAAAACGGTATGCCTATATATAGGCTGACACTTCCGGGATCCTTGTTCAGCAGTGTTTTCTCAACGGAGCAAATAGACAGCACTCTCCCTATGGTGTCCGGATCCATCTGATAGGTTTGATTCAATATCCTTTCTATCTGATGACGGTCATAACCGCTATCCTGCGTTGTCCTGACAAGTTTTACCGGTCGGGTTCCCGTCAGTATGCCGTATTTTGACTCATTGCTGTAATGCTTGCTTAGAATACTGTACAGGCTATGTCGGATTGCTATTTTTAGCTTCTCATTATCTTCTTCATTGAAATATTCCAGCGCGTCAATCCTGATGTCAGTTTCCTCAATTATTTTTCCCTCTTCATATAGGGAAATTCGAGAATTCTCTATAAACAACTGCAGTCCTTCCTGTAATAAGACATTTTCTTCACCAAAATCAATCTGATTTGTTTTATCAAATATTCTGATCACATTATAGATTTCATTACGGGATATGGCTGCTGTGAGATATACTTCAATCATTTTTCTGCCTAACGGCTACCTTAAAAAAGGATTGTACCGTCTTTCGTAGCCGATAGTCGATTCGGTATTGTGTCCGGGATACACCTTCGTCTCATCAGACAATGGCATCAGTTTCTTTTTGATGGAACCGATGAGCTGATCATAGGAGCCTCCCGGCAGATCGGTTCTTCCGATGCTTCCATGAAAGAGCGTATCGCCAGTAAAGACAACGTCTCCACATTTGATGCTGATCCCGCCCTGGGTATGCCCCGGGGTGTGGATTATCTCATATTTCAGATCTCCTACCGTAATGACATCGCCATCGCCGACAAATTTTTCCGGTATGAACTCGATGCTTCTCCCAAACATCATTCTGGTGAAATTGGTCCTTGTCGAACCTACCATCTCTCCATCCAGCTGGTGCATATAGACAGGAATGCCATAGTGTTCCTTAAGCTCGAGAACGCCTCCTATATGGTCGCCATGTCCATGAGTCAGCAATATGGCGATTGGCTTCAGCTTCATCTCATCTATTTTCGCCTTAATGGATCCTGGGCTTGAGCCCGGGTCTATAATCAACACTTCTTTTGTATCTGAACTGCCTGTCAGATAACAATTCACCATGTAGCTTCCTACTACAATATTTTCTAAAATCATCATATTAAACTCCTTAAAATAGTTTTGTGCTATCCAGCAATATTGTGACTGGTCCGTCATTGACCAGACCGACTTCCATGTAAGCCGCAAAACGTCCTGATTCTACTGTGATGCCGCTGTTTCTTAACTGGTGTATATATTGGTTGTATAAGGCTTCTGCCTTCTGTGGATTTCCGGCCTTTGAAAAACTGGGGCGTCTGCCTTTTCGGGCATCTCCGTGCAAGGTGAATTGGGAAATCACGAGAATCTCGCCTTTTATGTCTTGGACGCTGAGATTCATCTTGTCATTCTCATCCTCGAATATTCTCAGATTCAGTGTCTTGTCAACCATATAACCGATATCGGCATCGGAATCCTCTTCCGCAACACCTAAAAGAATTAGAAGTCCCTTATTTATTCTACCGAGGATTGAATTGTCTACCAATACCTCGGCCTTGCTGACTCTTTGAACTACAGCTCTCATTTTGTCACCCTCTATTTCTTGTATCTGTAAACATCCAGCATGCCGTCTATTTTCTTGAAACGCTTGATAAGCTCCGCCAGGTCCTTGGATTCCTTTATCTCAAAAGTCATATTCATAATGGCTATCTTGTCTTTGTTGACTCTCAGGTTAAGATTGATCGCATTGACCTTGAGCGCCGTATAGACATTGGTGATGTCCTGCAGGAGTCCCGGCCTGTCAACTGATTCAATCTGAATCTCAGCTGTATAGGTCATCTTGTTGCCAGTATCCCACTCCACTTCTATAAAACGGCCATCTTTCTCAGCAGCCACAATATTGGTACAGTCAGCCCTATGGATAGAAACACCTCTTCCACGGGTTATATAGCCCACAATCTCATCACCGGGAACCGGCGAGCAGCATTTGGAGAATCTGATCTTGATATTGTCAACATCCTGTATAATGACGCCTGATGTTGGGGTAGGTTTGGTTTTCACCGGTAGCTGGGCCTCTACAGTCTTGAATCGCTCCTCATATTTTTCCTTATTAAGAAGCTTATATTTGGCGATCAGCTTGGTAACGACCTGAAGCTCTGTCATGGTGCCATGGCCTACAGACGCAAACATATTCTCAGCTGTTTTGAAGTTCATCTTTTTGACAATCTCCTGTAGCCAATCATCCTTGAACAGCTCGGTGAGCTTGAAGCCTTGCTTCTTGATTTCTCGTTCGATGGCTTCTTTGCCTTTGTCTATATTGGTATCTTTTTCCTTTTCCTTGAAAAATTTCCTGATTTTGCTCTTTGCCTGGCTGCTCTTGACTATCTTCAACCAGTCTCTGCTAGGTCCATTACTGCTTGATGATGTGATAATCTCAATCTGATTGCCATTCTTAAGCTTATAGTCCAATGGGACTATCCTGCCGTTTACCTTTGCGCCTATGCATCTGTTGCCGACGCCTGAGTGGACACGATAGGCAAAATCAATTGGGGTTGAGCCTGCAGGGAGATTGATGACATCTCCTTTGGGTGTGAATACAAACACCTCATCTGTGTATAAATCTATTTTCAATGATTCCATAAATTCTTTGGGATCGTTGGTTTCCTGCTGCCAATCCAGCATATGCCTGAGCCAATTCAATTTTTCATCAAACTCGTTGTCCTTGACACCCTCTTTGTATTTCCAATGGGCTGCAATACCAAGCTCTGCCGTTTTGTGCATCTCAAAGGTCCTGATCTGTATCTCGAATGGCTCTCCGTTGAAACTGATAACCGTTGTATGCAGCGACTGGTACATGTTGGGTTTAGGCATGGCAATATAGTCCTTGAATCTGCCGGGCATCGGCTTCCAGAGTGTATGAACCGTTCCAAGCACCCCATAGCAGTCCCTGACTGAATTGACCAATATCCTGATGGCTGTAACGTCATATATCTCTTCGAATGTCTTGTTTTTGTGATACATCTTCTTGTAGATGCTGTAGATGCTCTTTGGCCTGCCGCTGATTTCAAAATCGATCTCGGCCTCACGCAATTTACCCTCCAGGGTGTTGATGATTCCCTGTATGTATTCCTCGCGTTCTTTTCTCTTTTGCTTTACCTTTTCAGTGATATCTTTAAATCCTTCGGGATCGATGTACTTAAGGGATAAATCCTCCAGCTCCCATTTGATGGAAGCCATACCAAGACGGTTGGCAATAGGCGCGTAGATCTCCAATGTCTCGACAGCCTTTTCCTTCTGCTTCTCAGGTGACATATACTGAAGCGTTCTGATATTGTGAAGCCTGTCAGCAAGCTTTATGATGATTACCCTGATATCCTTGGACATGGCAATAACCATCTTTCGAAGGCTTTCCGCCTGTCTTTCCTCTTTAGACTTGTATTTGACCTTGCTTAGTTTTGTCACGCCGTCAACCAGATTGGCGATCTCTTCATTGAATTCCTTTTTTATGTCGTCATAGGTTGCAATCGTATCTTCAACCACGTCATGCAGCAGTCCGGCGGCTATTGTGTTGACATCCATGTTCAGTTCAGCCAGAATCAACGCAACATTAAAAGGGTGCGTAAAATAAGCCTCTCCCGAGAATCTTAAGATTATATCACCATGAAAACTCTTTGCGTATTCATATGCTTTTTTTATGACCGATATGTCAGCCATAGGATTGTAGGCCAATATATCATTTATCAATCTGTCTAGCATTTGCTCACCACCGGTATGATTAAAGGCTGGAAAATCCAACCTTTAATAAGTCACAATTGATTTGACATTGTATTGCTTAAGCTGATCTCTGCCATTGAGTTCTGTCAGTTCGATAAAAAATCCAAGGCCGACCACGATGCCGCCTAATTTCTCAATCAGCTTGGCTGTTGCGCTTACAGTGCCTCCTGTTGCCAGCAGGTCATCTATGACGATAACCCTCATCCCTTCTTCTATTGCGTCTTTATGAATTTCAAGGGCATCCTTGCCGTATTCGAGCGAGTATTCATGCTTCACCGTTTCTGCCGGCAGCTTGCCGGGTTTTCTGACCGGAACAAAGCCAGCACCTATGTTGAATGCAACCGGTGTTCCAAATATAAAGCCCCTGGATTCTGGTCCGACAACTATGTCAACCTCGAGGTCGGAGAACATGTCAGTCATACGGGTGATGACTTCTTTTAAACTGATCGGATCCTTCAAAACGGTTGTAATGTCCTTGAAACTGATTCCCTCTTCCGGGAAATCCTCTATCACTCTGATTTTATCTTTTAAATCCATCTGATCCTCCTCAGGACAAATATTTGATATATAAGTATTCATTCTTCAGCTTGAAGTTGATTCTATCCTTCTTGTACAGCTTCACCAACGTATAGAGAACCATCTCCTCGTTAATGTTTATATTAT
>JAUYTY010000157.1 GCA_030694905.1 Eubacteriales bacterium
GGAACCCTCAACTTTGGAGCTTGTGACCATAAAAAGCGAAGAGCTTATGGGAAATAGAGATGATAGGATCATATCGATGATGATGGGAATGTTTTTCCCGTTTCTTATCATGCTTTATGGAATAACAGGCACCTACACCATCGCATCGGACCTAAGCGCGGGAGAGAAAGAAAGAGAAACGCTCGAGACAATTTTTTCAGTCCCGGTCAAGAGATTCGAGATCATAATGGGTAAATTATTAGCATGTGTAAATGTTGGCATAATAAGCGGAATGGTCAATATCATATCAATGTTTCCTCTGCTTTATGCCGCAACGGTTGCCATTCCTGATATTAACATCAGCATATCGGTTATTCTTCTACTTACTCTGATTATTTTGATAATACCTGTCCTGATTATGACAAGCACATTTTTTATTGGACTTGGACTGATCGCAAAAACCTATCAGGAATCACAGTCTTATGGATCCATATTGCTGATATTGTTTATGGTGCCTACCTTTGTGGTAATGATTCCTGATTTGGAAATTACCAATTGGCTATTGGCTATACCTATTGCTAATGCTTTGATGCTTATGAAAGAGGCGTTTTTGGGAGAATACTCATTTGTCCGCATGTCTGTTGTTATTCTCATAAACCTGAGTGTTTCTGGCATAGGGATCACTATAATGAATCGATTGTTCAAGTCGGATTGGGTGATTTTTGGAGGTGATAAAGGATGAATTTCAGTCATATAAAAAAAATCATTGGCAAGGAGATTTTAGCGTTATCAAGGAATAAAAGAATACTGATTGGACTTTTCGCACCTTTAGTTCTAATGCCTGTATTATTTTACGGGTACACGCAATTCACTGAAATTACGTCTAGAGAATCTGAATCATCTATCAGTAATGTTGTGGTGATGGGCAAGTTACCGGATGCTGTTGATTACACAATCAGTATGCATGAACAGCTCAACGTTACATATGAAGAATTATCAAATGACGCTTCAGGCCATATTGAGGCGGATTTGATACTTTCTTATAAGTTTAAAGAAGGCATTCATGAGTTTGTCATGACGTATGACTCCGGCCGAGCTGCCGGTATGAGGGCATCAAACAGAGTATTGCCTTTGGTAGAGGCATTTCAAGAAACCCAACAGTTAGAGTATTTAAATGAAAAAGGCATACCTGCAATTGCACTACATCCTGTGGACTTTGATATGGTGGATTTGGCAAGTGAAAAAGAGCTCACAGGCTATTCCATGGCCAGTATCGTCCCTATGATGCTAACTCTATTTGCAATATTATCTGTTTTGAATTTCGCAGTGGAGCTGACAACAGCAGAAAAAGAAATGGGGACATTGGAGTCTTTGTTTTCCATCCCTATCAGAAAATCGGAGCTTGTCACCGCAAAGCTGATTGCCTGCATCTTGTTTGGGTTAACCTCTATGATAATAAGCTTGTCAGCGCTTGTGTTTATAATGCCCAGACTGATGGATATCAATCAAATGGGATTGAGTCTAGACCTGTTTACAACAATTGCCTTGTTTCTGACACTTTTACCATTGATATTGATCAGTGCCGGTTTTAGTATTGGTGTCGGACTATTCGCCAGTAGCTATAAAGAATCAGGTGCTTATATGACACCATTGATATTTGCATTTATGATACCAGCGTATATCGGCATAACGCCTGGTCTTGAAATCAATTCCGTTCTTAGCATCATACCTGTTTTGAATTCGACTTTGCTGATTAAATCGGTTCTCATGGATAATCTTAGTCTAACGCTATTTGTGATGACATTCACCACTAACGCCTTGCTTTCGGTAATAGGTCTTACATTCATGTTCAAGGTTTTCGGCACAGAAAGAATTTTGTTTGGATCTGATAAGAGTACTTCATTCAGGCTAAGTAGAAAATCGATACGACGAAAACTATTCATTGAGGTTGAAGATGTCATGATGAGCTTATCATTTATTGTCATCATTTATATTTATATTGGAACCATCATTTCCTCAAACACAGATTTTATTCAAGGAACATTGATGATTCAATATATGGTATTTGGTTTGTCACCTATAGCGATTCTGTGGTATCTGAAGGCGTCCTTAAAGGATTCGTTGGGAATCAAGGCTCCATCAATCGTCGGATTATTTGGAGGCTTCTGGGTCTGGATAGCGGCCTTTAGCCTGGTAATCATATATCAATTGATGATTACACCATATATTAGTCAAGCTCCAACATTGATTGAATTGGAGGAACAGATGAAAGCACTTTCTCCTGTGCGCCTATTCCTGATAATAGCGTTGACGCCGGGGATTTGCGAGGAGATTTTATTCAGGGGATTTGCCTTGCGCCCTCTGGAGAAAACACTTGGACCGAAATGGGCTATTCTAGTAACTTCATTGGCATTTGCAATTGTCCATCTGGATTTTATCAGGTTGATACCAACCTTCATTCTAGGCGTGGCATTTGGTTTTGTTGCTGTTAAGACCAGATCGATTTTCCCGTCAATTATTCTACATACCCTAAATAATAGCGTTGCTTTATTATTTCCATATGACAAATTTTTTACCTACAGCTACATGATACCTGTATTTATCATATCCATTTTTGTGATATTCTTAATTTTCAGAAAGCGCACAAGTTTTTCCGATGACTAACAGTGCTAAAACTCCCAATCGGGAGTTTTTGTGTTTTATTGAAGTGTTTGCAAGTACTCTATGAATTGTCTGGCGATTCTTGGAGAGCGTCCGCTTCTTGCAGCGGCAAAAATTTCCGCCTCGCTTTCAAGCTCCTCTTTTGACAGGTCGATGCCATATTGAATAGCCAATTTTTGCACGATATCCAAGTAATTTCTCTTATCCGGCCTGAAGAAACTCACCAAAAGTCCAAATCGGTCTGACAGGGACGTTAATTCTTGAATTGTTTCGTTCAGATGTATATCATCACCCTCCCTGTCGGAAAAAGTTTCCTTGATCAGATGACGCCTGTTGCTGGTAGCGTAGATGGCAGTATTTAATGGCTTGGCAGAGACTGATCCCTCAAGTATCGCTTTCAGAGAACCTAATTCATTGTCGTTTTTAGTAAAAGACAGATCATCTATATAGATAATGAATTTGAGAGGATTTTTGCTAAGCTTATCAAGTACCAATGAGATGTATTTAAGCTGATCCTTAGGCACTTCAACTAATCTAAGACCATGGGAATAGTATCTGTTGACAATAGCCTTTACCGTTGATGACTTGCCTGTTCCAGCATCACCATAAAGCAAGACATTGGCTGCAGGCTTGCTATTGAGTAGGGCTAGAGTGTTTTTCAAGACAGCATCCTTTTCTTTTTCATAGCCCTTAAGATCTTCCAATGATACAACATCGTGGTTCGATACCGGAATCAACTCACCCTTGTCTGTGGTGAAGTAAATGTATTTAGCAAAAATGCCATATCCGCACGTACCGATTCGGTCAATACTCTGATGGTAGGCAGTCTTAAAATCTATGTCCTCGGTCTCCCAGGAGGGAAGAAATCCTTTAAAACTGGTCGTTTTTTTAATTGAATCTGATGTCAGGTGAGATATTTCTGATAGTATTTCAAGCTCATTGTCTAGTGCTTCACTGATAAGACTGCTTATCGTTAGATTGTTGCCGATTTTTTTGACATAGATATTATCATCTACTATTGCCAGATTAAATATATATTGGGTCAGGTTTTCATTCCTGCATAATAAAGCTGATGTAAAGGCAGCGTATTTCTGTACTTGGTTGACCGTATCCTCGTTTTGTGATGCCAATAGTTTAGATAATTTTGTTATAACTTCATCATCCAGAAGATTTCTGAAAATAACCAGTGATTGGAGTTTAATGTGGATATTTTTTAGATTTTGCATAGCAAGTCCTTTCTTTTCGAATTATAATAAGTATTTTACTACACTATTCAGAAAAAGTAATTATAAATCGTGAAATGAACTTGTAAACCCGGTAATTTTTTATTTTATTTACTATGACTAAACCACGTTGTATAATTAAGTCATGTAAGTATTAAAGCCAAGGGGAGCTAATATGTTTCTGCTGATCACTGAATTATCGAGTAATTTTGGCATTATTCTGATTATTATTTTATTGCTTTCAAATCAAAAAATATTCAAGCAGATGATTCTAAAAGAAGACATGGATTGGAAGGGAAAGATTTTTCTGTCCATCATATTTGGTGGACTTGGAATACTTGCTACCTATTCAGGTGTTGATATTCTAGGTGCCATAGCCAATACAAGAGAAATATCAATTATTCTTGGGGGACTCCTGGGAGGACCTTTTGTAGGTACTGCAGGTGGCCTGATAGCCGGCATTCATCGATATATGATAGATCCCAATGGTGTCACTTCCCTGCCTTGTGGCATTACAACCATTATCGGTGGTGTTTTTTCTGGATATCTTTATACCAAGACTGAATTCAGGGAGAGGTGGAAGTCGGGTATTCTGGCAGGTTTAATAATTGTATCGCTTAATATGCTGCTGGTTCTTCTCATGACAAAACCTTTTGAACTGGCTATTCAAATCGTTAAGACAATACTGATTCCAATGGAACTGATCAATACTGTGGGTATTGTAGCCATCTTGCTGCTGACTGAGAATATTTTTAGGGATAAAGATGAAAGTGCTGCTAAGCAAGCCGAAATAGCTCTTGATATAGCTGACAAGACATTGCCTTATTTTTTGAATCCAAGCAAGGAATCATATATGGAGATTTGCAGGATAATCGCCAAATATGCAGAGGCTGATGACGTATTGATTTCAAACAGGGTGAAAGTGGTATCATCCTCCAGAAATCTGTCAGAATTAGAAAATGAGACGGTCAGAGACATCATTAGGAATGTTGAAGCTCTTCATTCCAATGATGTGATTCAGATTAATGATCTTACCCAAAAATACAATAAGTTTAAATATAAAAGCCTTGCTGCTTCTCCTATCCATGAAAATAATAAGATCATTGGATTTCTTCTGATATTTTTTAGTCGTAATGAAAAACTAGCTTATAAAGAAGAGGTGCTTTTTCAAAGACTTTCAAGACTTATTTCCACACAATTTGAATTGGTGAGAATCCAGCAATTGAAAAAAGAGGCCTCCAGATCTGAAATAAAAGCGCTTCAGAACCAGATCAACCCCCATTTTTTATTCAATGCGCTCAACACGCTTATTTCTTTTGTTAGAGTTAAACCGGATGAGGCTAGGGAACTTGTTGTTAATCTATCGGATTTTTTGAGATACAATATCGAAAATTCTATGAAACTGATCAATATCAATGAAGAAATCAAACATGTCCAATCTTATGTAAACATTGAACAGGCTAGATTTGGCGATAGGATTTCAGTCGTGTATGATATTGATGAAGCCTTAGAGTGCAACATACCGGCTCTTTCCATACAACCTTTGGTAGAAAACTCCATCAAGCATGGAATGAATGTGAACCTTCAGGCAGAGATCAATAGGCGAATTGAAATAAAGATTTCAATTCAGAAAAAGGATTTCGATACCGTGGAGGTTGTTGTTGAGGATGATGGCATAGGTATTTCCAGTACAGTGATCGACAATCTTTATTTAGATAAAATGAGCGAGAAAAACATAGGTCTATCAAATGTCCATAACAGACTGAAGCTGATTTATGGAGAAGGATTGGATATCCTTAGACTCAAAAAAGGCACCAGAATATCCTTTAATCTAAGGGAAGGCAGCGTGGATGAATATATTTTGTCAGGAGTCAAGTATGAATTGTTTAATCATTGACGATGAAAGACCTTCAAGAGAAGAACTTAGATTTTTTATTCAAAACCACTCTTCGATATTAATTCTGGAAGAGTTTGAAAATTCCATTCAAGCGCTCAAATATTTACAGAACAGTGACCAGGTGGATTTGGTTTTTTTGGACATAAATATGCCCAATTTGGATGGCATGGAATTAGCTAAGATAATTAATCGTTTTAAGGTAAAACCTGAAATCATTTTTGTAAGCGCTTATAGGGAATATGCCCATGATGCTTTTGAGGTGGAGGCATTTGATTATTTGCTAAAACCTTATTCTACCGATAGGATCACACGATTATTAATGAAACTGGAGAATAAATTGAGTTACAAGGGCGAGCAGGCTAAGAATCTAAAGGAAGGCAAAATAACGTTGAATAATGGAGAAAAAATTCTTGTTCTAAAAATGGATGACATTACTTTTGTAAAAGCCAATGAACGGAAGACAGAAGTGTTTTTTAAAAATGAAAAATTTAATGCAAATATTAAATTTTCGGATTTGGAAGAAAAAATCAATTCTAAGAGTTTTTTTAAAAGCCACAGATCCTATCTAGTCAATTTGGATAAAATCAAAGAAATTGATTTATGGTTTAACAATACCTACTTATTGACGATGGAGAACACAAGTGAAAAAGTGCCTGTCAGCAGGAGTTATGTTCATAAATTCAAAGAGGTGATGAATATTTGATAAACTGTTTTTTTAGTGTATTTCATGCATAAATAATCGCATTTCATGCAATAATCCCCATAATAATTAAATTAATGCTACAATAATATAGGATGGAGGGTAATCTAATGACCTATGAATCTTACCTGGAAAACGTTTCAAAGAAATTGAAGTATAATTTTGACTTCATTGAAATTCCTGAGTTTGATGGCATCAAATTCAGTCTGGCGGCCAAATCTAATATCAGAAACGAAAGGTTTTTTGCAACAAAAGGAACGGTTATCTATGCCTATGAGAATAATGAATATTGTTTTGTAAGGACAATGGATGATATAACCTTGGATGGTGTCGACAAGACGTTTGATGTGTTGAAAAAAGCCATGGATGATTTTGTGGTCCCCAACGAAGAGCACATGTCCACGATCTTTACCGGCATAATGCTGACGATGGGAAATGTGGATGCTGATCTTGAAGATATAATCAGGAAATTCAAGTACCAGAAATCCTATAAATTTGGACTTCACGGGTGGACCTCCATAAGATTTGTTGTTGTGGAAATTGGAACCGGGAAAGTGATAGCAAGCCGGGAAGCGAAAAAAATCAGCAAATTCTACAAGCCCTTTTAATTGTGATATCTATGGGTATCGCCGCATACCCTTGATAATAAATTATTTAAGGAGGTATTAAAATGGCATTAATTCTTATACTAGTTGCAATCGTTGCTTTTATTATTGCTTATGTAACATATGGATCCTGGCTTGCCAAGGAATGGGGAATCGACATTTCCAGAAAAACGCCAGCCCATACAATGACAGATGGTGTTGATTATGTTCCTGCCAAGGCACCTGTTTTGCTCGGACACCACTTTGCTTCTATCGCTGGGGCAGGACCGATAGTCGGACCTATAGCTGCATCCATGTTTGGCTGGTTGCCGGTATTCCTTTGGATTGTTATAGGATCTATATTTGTTGGCGGTGTTCACGACTATAGTTCACTGTTTTCATCTATAAGACACGAGGGAAAATCCATCGGTCATGTCATCGAGAAAAATATTGGAATGTCGGGTAAAAAACTTTTTGATCTTTTTGCCTGGTTGACGCTGGCACTGGTAATCGCGGCATTTGCCAATATCGTTGTCAACACATTCGTAGCTGTTCCTGCTGTTGGAACAACCTCTATTCTTTTTATCATTTTGGCTGTTGGGTTTGGTTATGCGACCAACAGACTCAACGTACCTTTGGGGATAGCGACAGTCGTTGGCGTTTTGCTTGTTATAGCTTGCATCTGGCTTGGGCTGATATTCCCGATTGTATTGCCTTTCAACGTTTGGTATCTCATAATACTGGCTTATATCTACATTGCGTCGGTAGCACCGGTCTATATCCTTCTTCAGCCTAGAGATTATTTGAACTCATTTCTTCTGTATGCTATGATAATCGGAGCTGTTTTGGGATTGATCTTGTACAGACCAGACATCCAACTGCCTGCTGTCACAGCATTCAACGTCAACGGCAGCTATCTGTTCCCGATTCTGTTCGTCACAGTTGCCTGCGGTGCCATATCGGGTTTCCACTCACTGATCTCTTCGGGGACATCCTCAAAACAACTCAATAGTGAAGCTGATGCCAAACTGATTGGCTATGGCTCTATGTTGATTGAAGGTGTTCTGGCTGTTATAGCCCTTATTACAGCAGCATATCTTGGTGCTGATAAACTAGCTGAACTTACAAAGGCTGGCGGACCTAATAACGTGTTTTCAAGTGGCGTAGGTACATTTATGGAATCCTTTGGTATTCCACTTGCGGTGGGCAAGTCTTTCGTAGCCCTTTCAATTTCAGCTTTTGCCCTTACTTCCTTGGACTCCGGAACAAGAATAGGACGATTTATATTCCAAGAGTTTTTTGAAAGAGAGGTTAAGGCTGATACGTCGGTACTGACCAATAAACACGTAGCAACTTTCATTACAGTCGCTGCGGGAGGTCTTCTAGGTGTAGCCGGATGGCAGAAAGTATGGCCGGTATTTGGATCTGCCAATCAGCTTCTAGCAGCCATCGCACTAATGTCAGCTGCAGTTTGGTTAAAACACCAAGGCAAGAATATCAAAATGTTTACAATACCTATGATCTTCATGTTCACTGTAACGATGCTAGCGCTGGTAATACTTGTCAGAAATAATTTTATAGCTGCCAATTACCCATTGGTGATTATAGGATCAGCTCTACTAGTTCTTGCGCTTATACTTGCCAAGCAGGCATTTGACCAATTGACAGATAAAACAAAGGATAAAGTAGCATAAAAAAACAAAGGTTGTGAATGTATGAAAATTGTCATGACAGATAAGGCAAAAAAATATCTTGAAAAAAAAGGCGAGAAGGTTTTGACAATCGATTTGCTGATAGCAGGCTGCTGCATAGAGATCGCAGAACCAATTGCCAAATTCGGACCGCCAAACTCTGATCAGCATAAATTCGATTTAATCGAAGAGGATGGCTATACGGTCTATTTTCTAAGAGGTATTGATGCGAAAGACGATTGCCTTACTATCACATTGAACAAGTTTTTTGGTATTGAGGCACTGGAAGTCAAAGGAATAAAACTGCTTTAAATTATCCAATAAAAATAAAGGGAGTGATTTTGTGAAATTTGACGGTAAGCAAATATTATCTACATTTGTAAAGATGGAAGAAGGCGTGACCAAATACTATGCAGAACTTGCAGATAATGCACCTGACGAGAAATCTAAAGCCTTGTTTTCAAGGTTGTCACTCGAAGAAGAGAATCATCGAAAAATGTATGAGGCTTTATTGGACAAACATTATGGGGATCTGGACAGAGAGTTTTCTGAGGAAGAGATTGAATATACACAGTCTTTGATTGATGTGAACCTGACTGGAAAACACAGCTTTGATAAAGATTTGAAATTGAAGGATTCTTTGGAGCTGGCAGAGAAAATGGAGAAGGATGGCATATTGTTTGTCCATCAGATGATGTCCATGTATCCCGACATTGCTGAAAAAGAGATGAAGGTTATTCTCAAGGAAGAAAAAAGGCATCTACAGATGGTCAGAGAGAGAATGAATTTCGGGCCAATCAGGTCGTTGGGGTTATAATCAATACATCATTTAAAAGTTTTTAAAAAAAAACTTGCATTTTATTTTAGATGGTGTATACTTGTAAAGTAATCTAAATTGTATTAAAGAATGAATAAATGGAATTGAGAGTTTGATCGTATTGATTAGCGCCAAGATTTTTATTTATGTCACTTCTTCAACAAATTAGAAATAAAAATTTGGAGGCAGTCAATATGAAAGGTACTGTTAAATGGTTCAACTCAGAAAAAGGATTCGGTTTTATTACTACGGAGGAAGGAACTGATGTGTTCGCACATTATTCACAAATCCAGAAAAGCGGATTTAAATCATTAAACGAAGGCGAAGAAGTAAGCTTTGATGTGGTTAAAGGAAACAAAGGCCCACAAGCTGAAAACATCACTAGTCTATAATAGTTGAATTGAAAGACCTGAAGTTAAACTTCAGGTCTTTTTTTTATTTAACTAAACCGGAAAATGTGGTAATATGTAGTTTGATGTAGAACAGAAGTCATTATAATTAAATTACAGACTGGAAGGGAAAAAATGAGAAAAAACACAATAGGGATTAGCATAATCATAGCTGCAATACTTATACTATCCGGATGTGAAACGGTAAATGTCACTGAAAGCACATCTAAAACTGATGCAACTGCAGTAACTACAGAAACCGACAATCCTGGTGAACGAAAAATCGTTGATATTGATGGCCTGCCTGTTAGTGTAATGGCCGGCGAGGAAATATTCATCAGGGTTCAAATTCTGGATGCAAATAACCATACTCAATGGCATGAGACTGGATTTGAATTCAATTCCGAATCAGATGATTTGACTTTTGAAAGCAATGTAATAAGATTACCTGAAAATTCCTTAACGGATGATATTTATCATGTTAAGATTGTCTTCGAGGATATGGAAGAGGAGTTCATATTAAGTGTCGCTAATCTATTAAGCCAAACAATAGATGAAAAAGGTGTAATAACCAATCCATCAACTTATGACGCTGTAATCAATAAAGCTAGAAGTCTGCCAAGTGATTATGTACCAGATGATCTTGTAACTGTTGAAGTTCCAACCTGCCTGCCAAATCCGGAAATACGGCAAATGAGACGAATAGCATCCGAGGCATTATCAGAAATGTTTGAGGACGCGTTGCAAGATGACGTCGAGCTGGTTGCCAGATCCGGCTACAGATCTCACGCAACGCAGACTTCTTTATATAATGGATATGTGAGCAAATACGGACAGGAATATGCCGATAAATATAGCGCTAGACCTGGCACAAGTGAGCATCAGACAGGTCTGGCAATGGATATTACCGCCCAGAGCGTTAACCTTCAATTGGACGATAACTTTGGAAAAACAAAGGAAGGTCAATGGCTTGCTCAGAATGCTTATCGGTTTGGATTTATTATCAGATATCCTGAGGGAATGGAAAATGTAACCGGTTATTTTTACGAGCCGTGGCATGTCAGATATCTGGGTGTCAATCTTGCAACCAATGTTTATAACAGCGGACTGACTCTGGAAGAATATTTCTTGTCTTTAGAAAATAATTAAGCCACATCTAACAGTAAACGAGGTATAGTTTGAATCTAGTAAGAATAAGAGATTTATATAAATCATATGGCGATAAAGTATTATTTGACCACATTTCCCTAAATATCAATGAAGGTGACAAAATTGGACTTTTGGGCATTAATGGCACTGGAAAATCGACATTGTTGAGAATTATTGTCGGACAAGACAATTACGAGGATGGACAGGTCAATGTCTTAGGTAGTATGAGGGTGGAGTACTTAAGTCAAAATCCATCTTTTAATGATGATAGCACAGTCTTGGATCAGATTTTTAAAAGCGATACAAGAGAAATTAAAATCCTCAAAGAATATGAAACAACATTGTCAAACATAGACAGGGGTGACAAGAATCTTCTGGATAAGTTGACCATGCTTCAAAATGAGATGGATCTAAATAATCTTTGGAGCTATGAAAGTGAAATAAAGAGCATATTGACGAAACTTAAAATCACTGATTTCGATGAGAAAATAGGAAACCTGTCAGGTGGGCAGAAGAAAAGAGTGGCTTTGGCCGCAGCACTTGTCACTGAATGTGATTTGCTCGTTTTAGATGAGCCGACCAATCATATGGATAGCGAGATGACGGATTGGCTTGAAGAATATCTAAATGAAAGGAAAGGCTCGTTGATGATGGTCACACATGACAGATACTTTTTGGATAGGGTGACCAATCAAATTGTTGAACTGGATAACGGAAACATTTATAAGTATGAAGGGAACTATACTTATTTTGTTGAAAAGAAGTTGGAAAGACAGAACATGGAGCTTTCCACCAAAATAAAAAATGAAAAATTATATAAAAAAGAACTGGAATGGATAAGGAAAGGCGCAAAAGCAAGAACAACCAAACAGAAAGCCAGAATAGACAGATTTGATGATTTGAAATCAAATATGAGTCAGGATACCGAAGAGAATTTTGAGATTGCTGCAGCAGCAACTCGACTTGGAAAAAGCGTTATAGAACTGAAAAAGATATCGAAATCCTATGATGACCGATTACTGATAGATAATTTCAGCCATATCATTAAAAAACAAGATAAGATTGGTGTGGTTGGATCAAATGGGTCCGGGAAATCAACATTCCTAAAAATTATCATGGGATTAGTAAAGCCTGATGATGGAGAGATAAAAATTGGACAAACAGTAAAAATAGCTTATTTTTCACAGGAAAATGAAACACTGGATGAAAACGTGAGGGTCATTGACTACATACGGGAATCGGGAGAGTTTCTTCTGCTAACCAATGGAGAGCATTTATCGGCTTCGAAGATGCTTGAGAAATTTCTGTTTTCAGGCGCTACGCAATATAACTATATAGCAAGGCTTTCAGGTGGTGAAAAAAGAAGACTGTATTTGCTTAAATCGCTGATGGAAGCTCCTAATGTAATTTTGTTGGATGAACCGACCAATGATTTGGATATAACGACTCTTTCGATACTTGAAGATTATCTGGATGATTTTAACGGAGCAATCATAGTTATTTCCCATGACAGATATTTTCTAGACCGTGTATGCAATACAATCATATCTTTCGAGGGGGCGGGTAAACTTGCTGTCCATACAGGAAACTACTCCAATTATCTTGAGAAAAGACAATTTGATACGCCTGTTCAAGAAAAAGAGGAAGCCGAAAGAGCAACCGAGTATAAAATGAATAAACCAAAAAAACTCAAGCTGTCCTTTAAAGAACAGCTTGAGTATGAAGAGATAGATGCCGAAATTGAGAACATGGAGGAACGCATAAGAAAAATTGAAGCTAAGATGGAAGCCAATTCAGACAATTATGTTTTTCTTCAGGAGTTGATGATTGAAAAAGAAAAACTTGACATGGATTTGTTGAGAAAATATCAAAGATGGGAATACCTTAATGAACTTGTGGAGAAAATAGGGCAGCAATGAAACATAATCATTGCCGCTCTATCTCCTGGAGCTGCTTTAGGTATTATAGAAGAAAAATATTTCTTTTCTCGCATTCGATTTTCATATCCGTTGGCCAGACCGACGCTTGGACTTCACCAATATGAGCCTTTCTCAGGAAAAATAAGCATAATCTGGATTGACCGATACCGCCACCGATTGTATAAGGCAACTGGTCATTCAATATCATTTTATGGTACTCTAAACCCTTTCTATCAACATCACCTGTTAACATCAGCTGTTTTTCAAGAGTTTCCTTGTCAACTCTGATACCCATGGATGATATTTCCAACCCCAAATCCAAAACAGGATTCCAGAGTATGATATCACCATTCAAATTCCAGTCATCGTAATCAGGTGCCCTGCCATCATGCTTGGTACCGGATGTCAATTCGTTGCCGATACCGACAATGAAAATTGCGCCGAACTTTTTAGCGGCCTCGCACTCTCTGCGTTTGGGCGAGAGATGCGGGTATTTGTCTTCAAGTTCCTGAGCTGTCACATATGTTATTTTCTCAGGTAATAGTGAGGAAAAGCATGAATATTCACTGACAACATAATCATCAAGTTCCTTCAAGCTTCTGTAGATCTTGTCAACGGTCTCCTTGAGGTACTCTATTGTTCGATTTTCGACAGGAATTATTTTTTCCCAATCCCACTGGTCCACATAAATAGAATGGAGATTGTCAAGTTCCTCGTCTCTTCTGATGGCATTCATGTCTGTGTACAATCCTTCATTTGTATTGAAACCATATTTGTGTAGAGCCATTCTTTTCCATTTTGCAAGGGATTGAACTATCTCCACTTTTTTCTCATATAAATCTTTGATTGTGAAACCTACAGGTCTTTCATAACCATTCAAATTATCGTTCAATCCGGTCTCGGGAGCTACAAAAAGAGGTGCGGATACTCTGGTCAGATTTAGCTGTCCAGCAAGGCTGTTTTCAAAAAAATCTTTTATTTTCTTTATAGCAATCTCTGTTTCTAAAACATTAAGCTTTGGATCATAGTCTCTGGGGTATAGGATTTTTTCTGACATGTTTTCCTCCAATCAAATCATACTCATTATTATAGTACATACTTGTGATAATTCAATAATTATTTATTTTTTTTAGTTTCAAATCTAAAATGAAAACAAAAAAACCATTGATAATAACGGTTTTTATGTTATAATAATTAAATGACTTACTGGGTAAGTTTATTTCTAATGTTAGTGATTATACTCAGTTGAGAATCTATAAAATCAATAATTTATCAGCGCTTAGATGCAAGGAGGAGCTAAATGGCTAAGGTAATTGGGAAAGAAAAAAACATCGTTTCAATAGAATTTGAGATTCCACAGGATAAGTTTGAAGAAAGTGTACAAAAGGCTTATCTGAAAATGAGAGGAAAAATCAATATCCCAGGTTTTAGAAAAGGGAAAGCACCAAGAAAAATAATCGAATTGAATTATGGCAAGGGTGTCTTTTACGACGAAGCCTTGGATATTGCATTACCGGACGCTTATGAGGCGGCTCTGACAGAGTTGGAATTGGATCCGATCAATAAACCTAAGATTGATATTAGTGAATTCGAAGAAGGCAAGGATATTGTCATATCGGCTAAAGTGGAAGTTATTCCAGATGTTGTCTTACCCGATATCAAGGAGATAGAAGTCGAAAAAATTGTTTACGAAGTAACTGAAAATGATGTTGATGAGGCTTTAAAGAATATGCAGACACAAAATGCAAGGGTAATCAATGTTGAGGATAGACCCGTTGCAATCGGGGATACGGTCATCATTGATTATGCGGGTTTTCTAGGTGATGAACAATTCGAAGGCGGAACTGCCGAAAAGCATTCATTTGAAATAGGATCCAATACATTCATTCCTGGATTCGAGGATGGTCTAATCGGGAAAAATCTGGGCGAGGATGCGGAAATCAATGTCACATTCCCGGAAGAGTATCATTCTCCGGATTTGGCGGGCAAAGAAGTAACCTTTAAAGTTAAGATAAATGAAATAAAAGCCAAGGAATTACCTGAATTGGATGATGAGTTTGCCAAAGATGTAAGTGAATTCGATTCTCTGGAAGAGCTTAGAGCTGACACCAAAAAAAATATGATGAAAAAGGCTGGCGACAGTGAATTGATTGCAAGGCAAAACGCATCTGTGGCAGCTTATGTGGAAGCTAGTCAGGTAGAGGTTCCAGATATTTTAGTTGAGAAAGAGATTGATTATCAGATAAAGAATTTCGAACAACAGATGAGTATGCAGGGAATCAACATAGAGGATTATTATAAAATGATTGGCTCTAACATGGATGGATTGAGAGACAGCATAAGACCTCAGGCTTTGGTTAGCGCCAAATCGGAACTGGTGATTGAAAAACTGACATCAGAACAAAACTTTGATATTAGCGATGAAGAAATAGATACTGAGCTTGAAAAATTAGCCAAATCCTATAGAATAGAGGAAGAAGACAAATTAAAAGAGTTTAAAGAAAATCTTAAGGAACAAAGCCTAGAATATCTTAAAGGCAATATTCAAAGAAGAAAAGCTATTGAGTATATTGCCGCCAATGTAAAACTAGTCGATAAAAAAGAAGAGACTAAAGACGAAACTGATAATAACTAACGGAGGTGTATTAAATGCCATTGGTACCTTATGTAATTGAACAGACAGGAAGGGGAGAAAGATCATATGATATCTACTCAAGACTGTTG
>JAUYTY010000172.1 GCA_030694905.1 Eubacteriales bacterium
GGCGCTGAGGCAATCAAAGCCCTTCTGGCTAAAGTCGATCTTGAAGCTGAAACCCTGGAGCTTAGGAAATCTCTGAAAGAGAGCAGTGGTCAAAAGAAAGTCAGAATCACCAGAAGGCTTGAAGTGGTTGAGGCCTTCAGAAAATCAGGTAACAAGCCTGAATGGATGGTATTGAGTGTGATCCCTGTAATACCTCCGGAGTTGAGGCCTATGGTTCAGCTTGATGGTGGAAGATTTGCCACTTCTGATTTGAACGACCTTTATAGAAGAGTTATCAACAGAAATAACAGATTAAAGAGGCTGCTTGAGCTCGGAGCACCTGATATCATTGTAAGAAATGAAAAAAGGATGCTGCAAGAGGCAGTTGATGCGTTGATAGATAATGGAAGAAGAGGAAGACCTGTTACCGGTCCCGGAAACAGACCCTTAAAATCATTGTCGGATATGTTGAAGGGCAAGCAAGGTAGATTCAGACAAAACCTTTTAGGAAAAAGGGTCGACTATTCAGGAAGATCCGTTATCGTGGTCGGACCTGAATTGAAGTTTCACCAGTGCGGTATCCCTAAAAAAATGGCATTGGAATTGTTTAAGCCCTTTGTCATGAAAATGCTGGTTGAAAACAATTATGCCCATAATATAAAGAGTGCCAAGAAAAAAGTTGAGAGAGTCGATCCGGCTGTCTGGGATGTTCTGGATGAAGTCATCAAGGGTCATACCGTCATGCTGAATCGTGCGCCAACACTGCACAGACTTGGCATACAGTCCTTTGAACCTGTTCTGGTGGAAGGCAAAGCGATTAAATTGCATCCACTTGTCTGTACAGCATACAATGCTGACTTTGATGGTGACCAGATGGCTGTGCACGTTCCATTATCTGTTGAAGCGCAAGCTGAATCCAGGTTCTTAATGCTTTCAACCAATAACATTCTGGCGCCTAAAGACGGCAAGGCGATTACAACACCAACTCAAGACATGGTGCTTGGTTGTTATTACATGACCATAGAAATACCAGGCAGCACCGGAGAGGGTAAGATTTTTTCAAGCTTTGAAGAAATGGTGATGGCTTATTTCAATAAACTGGTAGATGTTCATTCAAGAGTCAAAGTGAGAATGAAACTAGATCAGGCTGATTCCGGCAAGATTGTTGAGAGCACAGTCGGGCGATTCTTGTTCAATGATTTCATACCGCAAGACTTAGGTTATGTTGACAGGAAAAAGGATAAATATTCACTTGAAGTGGATTTGTTGGTCAATAAAAAAGTTTTGGGAGAAATAGTTGATAGATGCTTCCGAAAACATGGAAATACAAAAACGGCTGAAGTGCTGGATAAAATCAAAGAATACGGATTCCACTATTCCACTATCGGTGCGATTACCGTTTCGGTAGATGATATGAAGGTACCGGCTGAGAAACCTGAGCTGATCAAAAAATCCGAGGACCAGGTACTTGATTATGAAAACAAATACAGAAGAGGCCTTCTCACAAATGAAGAAAGATATGAGAATGTCATCAAAATATGGCATAAGACGACTGAAGATGTGACAGAAGCGCTGATGAAAAATCTTGGCGAATTGAACAATCTGTACATCATGTCACAGTCAGGAGCGAGAGGAAGCCGTAACCAGATCAAGCAATTGGCAGGTATGCGTGGACTTATGGCCAACGCGGTTGGGCATACGGTTGAGATACCGGTCAAGGCGAACTTCAGAGAGGGTTTGACGGTTTTAGAGTTCTTCATATCTTCAACCGGTGCCAGAAAAGGTCTTGCAGATACCGCTCTAAGAACAGCTGACTCAGGTTACTTGACAAGAAGGCTTGCAGATGTCAGCCAGGATGTCATTATCAGAGAACATGATTGCCATACCGATATCGGTTTGCTGGTCGAGGCTTTTAAAGATAAAAAAGAAGTGATAGAGAACCTTTATGAAAGGCTTGTTGGCAGATATACATTTGAAGATGTTGTCAATCCAACTACAGGTGAGGTGATTGTCGCTGAAGATGAAATGATCAGTGAAGATGCCGCCGAAGAGATAGTTGCCTGCGGCATAGAAAGTGTTTTGATCAGATCCATACTGACTTGTAAGACAAAGAGTGGACTCTGTACGAAATGCTACGGTAGAAATCTTGCAAACGGTAAATTGGTTAACATCGGAGAAGCGGTTGGTTTCATAGCTGCTCAATCAATAGGTGAGCCGGGAACCCAGCTTACAATGCGTACTTTCCATACCGGTGGTATAGCGGCCGCTGTTGATATCACACAGGGTCTTCCAAGGATAGAGGAATTATTTGAAGCCCGTAAACCAAAAGGACAGGCTATCATAACCGAAATTGCAGGAACCGTTTCAATCAATGAAACACCTAAGAAAAGAGAAGTCGTAGTCACTGATGACGAGACCAAAGAAGCTAAAATCTACGTCATACCATACGGCGCCATCATCGATGTTCAAAATGGTGATGTTCTTGAGAAGGGCGAAAGAATCACAACAGGCTCAATCAATCCGCATGACATTCTAAAGGTAAACGGCATATTGGCGCTTGAAGAATATATTCTGCAAGAGGTCCAGAGAACTTATAGGATGCAGGGCGTTGATATCAATGATAAACACGTTGAGGTCATCATCAGACAGATGCTTGGCAAAGTAAAAATAGAGAATGAAGGGGATACCGAGTTCTTACCTGGAAGCCTTGTAGGGTATGTGGAATTTACAGACACCAACGACAAGCTTATATCAGAAGGTAAAGAGCCTGCAGAAGGAGATAGAATTCTGCTTGGTATCACAAAGGCATCATTGGCCACAGAGTCATTCCTGTCAGCCGCCTCATTCCAGGAAACCACAAGAGTATTGACCGATGCTGCCATCAAGGGCAAGATCGACAGATTGATGGGTCTTAAGGAAAATGTCATCATAGGCAAGCTGATACCAGCAGGAACAGGAATGAGAAAATATGACAAAATTATAATCAATTCAACGCCTGAAATCGAAAAAGCGGCGGTTGTTCAACAGAATAAAGAACAGCGTATAATAGACGATTCACTTGAACACTAAAATCCGGTGTTTACATATCAACCTAGATGTGATAAATATAGGATATAGCCAAAAAGATGTTGACATGAAAAATGTCAAGTGTTAGAATGTTTGAGTGTTTCTAATCATTAGAGTAAATTCAGAAGATTATATGCTTCCGAAGCATATAATCTTCATAATGTTTAAGAGGTGGTTAGATGGAGCTTGAGAGGCTTCAGAGCTTGGAAAATTTGGTCGTAGGCAAGAAACAGACAAAAAGATTCATTTTGAAAGCTATGGTAGACAAAGTATTTGTTGCCATGGACGCAGAAAAGGAAGTTACCGACGAAATTATCCAGCTATGCAATAAAGAAGACATAGAAATCGTATATATCGACAAAATGAAAGAACTTGGAGAGATATGCAATATTGATGTAAACGCAGCTGTAGTTGCAGTTTTAAAATAAAAAATAGAAGGAGGTGCTTGGATGCCAACAATTAACCAATTGGTAAGAAAAGGTAGAACAGACATCGTCAAAAAGTCTAAATCACCGGCTCTTAATGTGAACTACAACACAATGAAAAAGAAATTTGTCAAAACTAGTTCTCCACAAAAAAGAGGCGTATGTACTGCTGTTAAAACCGTAACCCCTAAGAAGCCAAATTCAGCTCTTAGAAAAATTGCCAGAGTAAGATTGACAAATGGTAGTGAGGTAACAGCTTACATCGGAGGAATTGGACACAATCTGCAGGAACATAGTGTTGTTCTTATCAGAGGCGGCAGAGTTAAAGATTTGCCGGGAGTCAGATACCATGTCGTAAGAGGAACTCTTGATACATCAGGAGTGGACAAGAGAAATCAGTCCAGATCCAAATATGGTACAAAAAGACCAAAGAAATAACTAAGAATCGGCACACTATGCAAATTATGAAAAATATGCGTGTACGCCTTCATAATATATATAGCATTTTGTGCACAGCGGCGTGGATTGTCGCGGTAGCGACAATTAAGTCGAGTACCTATGAATTAAATAAATTCTAATCAAGGAGGGAAGCGTAGTGCCAAGAAAAGGACATGTACCCAAAAGACATATAATGGAAGACCCTATACATAAGGATAAGATTGTTACGAAGCTTATCAATCAAATTATGTTAGACGGTAAAAAAGGTGTTGCTCAAACAATTGTATACGGCGCATTTGATATGATTGCCGAAAAAACCGGAGATGACCCAAAAGAAGTATTCCACAAAGCATTGAACAATATTATGCCGGTTCTGGAAGTTAAAGCAAGAAGAGTTGGTGGAGCGACATATCAGGTGCCAATAGAAGTAAGACCTGAAAGAAGACAAACATTAGGTTTAAGATGGTTAGTTAACTATTCTCGTAAAAGAGGAGAAAGAACTATGAAAGAAAGACTGGCAAAAGAAATTATGGATGCCGCAAACAGCGCCGGCGCGAGTGTCAAGAAAAGAGAAGATACACATAAAATGGCTGAAGCCAATAAAGCATTTGCTAGTTTTAGATGGTAGAATGATTTCATTCTACCTATGCAGATAGGAGGAAAGTTATGAGAGAATATCCTTTGGAGAGAACTCGAAACATAGGAATAATGGCGCATATAGATGCAGGGAAGACTACCTGTACTGAAAGAATATTGTTTTACACAGGTAGGATCCACAAAACAGGAGAAACACATGAAGGTGCGTCTCAAATGGACTGGATGGAGCAGGAACAGGAAAGAGGAATCACCATAACTTCCGCTGCAACTACTTGTGCTTGGCATGACACAAGGATTAACATAATAGACACGCCAGGACACGTTGATTTTACCGTAGAGGTTGAAAGATCACTAAGGGTTTTGGATGGTGCTGTTGCTATTTTTGATGCAAAAAATGGGGTTGAACCCCAGACAGAAACTGTCTGGAGACAAGCTGATAAATACAAGGTGCCAAGAATCTGTTTTGTCAATAAGATGGACAAGATGGGCGCAAGCTTTGAATTCTCAGTTGGAACCATGGTTGAAAGACTTAAAGCGAATGTTGTGCCTATCCAACTGCCAATTGGCGCGGAGGAGAAATTTGAAGGCATTATAGATCTGGTTGATATGACAGCCAGGCTTTACAAGGACGATACCGGAAGTGCAGAATCTATAGAAATCATTGACATACCTGAAGAATATAAAGAAATGGCTGCAAAATACAGAGAACAGCTCTTGGAATCTGTTTCAGACTACAATGATGAGCTGATGATGAAATTTCTTGAGGGAGAAGACATCGAGGTTAAAGAGCTTAAGGATGCCATAAGAAAGGCAACAATAGCGGTTGACATCATACCCGTATTATGCGGATCAGCTTATAAGAACAAAGGTGTCCAATTACTGCTGGATGCGGTCGTCGATTACTTGCCCGCTCCAACAGATGTACTGGCGATAGTCGGTAAGAATGAAAAGGGCGAGGAAATGGAGATACACTCTAGAGATGAAGAGCCTTTTGCTGCTTTGGCATTTAAGATTATGACAGATCCATTTGTCGGCAAACTCACATTTTTCAGAGTTTACTCGGGTGTGTTGGACTCAGGAAGCTATATAAACAATTCCACAAAGAACAAAAGGGAAAGAGTTGGAAGAATCCTGCAGATGCACGCAAACAAAAGAGAAGAAATCTCTAAAGTTTACTCTGGCGACATTGCCGCTGCAGTCGGTTTTAAAAACACCACAACAGGAGACACATTATGCGATCCCAGCAGGATTGTCATTTTGGAATCCATGGTGTTCCCGGAGCCGGTTATAGAAGTGGCCATCGAGCCAAAAACAAAGGCTGGACAGGATAAAATGGGCATCGGGCTGCAAAAGCTTGCAGAAGAGGATCCGACATTTAAAACGTATACAAATACCGATACCGGACAGACTATAATAGCTGGAATGGGTGAATTGCATCTTGAAATTATCGTTGACAGGCTAATGAGAGAATTCAAAGTCGAGGCTAATGTCGGCAAACCGCAAGTTTCTTACAAAGAAACCATTGAAGGAACAGCTGATGTTGAATGTAAATACTCTAGACAATCAGGTGGTAAAGGTCAGTACGGACACGTTAAGATTATTCTTGAGCCTCAAGAGCCGGGAATGGGTATAACATTCGTCAATGCAATCACTGGTGGTGCAATACCAAGAGAATACATACCGGCAGTTGAGCATGGAATCCGAGAAGCATCAGAAAATGGTGTATTGGCTGGATATCCGACACTTGATTTCAAAGTGACATTATATGATGGAACATATCACGAGGTGGATTCAAGCGAGATGGCGTTCAAAATAGCCGGATCCATGGCGTTTAAAGACGCGGCAAAAAAATCATCACCTAGATTGCTGGAGCCATACATGAAAGTTGAAGTCCTGACACCGGATGAATATCTGGGCGACGTAATGGGAGATATCAACTCCAGAAGAGGCAGGATAGAAGGCTTTATCGACAGAAGTGGAATCAAGGTTGTAGATGCGTTTGTGCCGTTATCTGAAATGTTTGGATATGCAACTGTTTTGAGATCCTTATCGCAAGGAAGGGCAAACTATTCAATGCAGTTTGACCATTATGAGAAAGTACCTGCTAAAATGGTTGATGACATCATTAAGTAAAAATAAATTAATTAAATGAATATTTTGAAGGAGGAACGAACATGGCAAAAGCTAAGTTTGAAAGAAACAAGCCCCACGTAAACATAGGAACGATAGGACACGTAGACCACGGTAAGACGACATTGACAGCAGCGATCACACTGGTGCTGCACAAGCGATA
>JAUYTY010000174.1 GCA_030694905.1 Eubacteriales bacterium
TGCTGTCCTCTACGACGATGTCAGTCAGTTCAACACTACTGTTGTTGGTAACTCTGATGCTGTAGGTAATCTCATCACCCACATAAGCGGATGTCGGATCGGCTACCTTGGTCACATCAATCGCATAAGTCGGATCAACCGGTCTGTTGGTGACAACCACAGAAGCGGAAGCGGTATCAGAAACATCTCCAACGATAGAAGATGCGGTTACAGTGTTATTCATGGTTCCCAATACTGCTGATGCGGTTACGGTGTAATCCTTATAGGCTCCGGCTGCCAATGTAATCGGGGCTATTTCCAGCGTGGGGAACATGCTGTCCTCTACGACGATGTCAGTCAGTTCAACACTACTGTTGTTGGTAACTCTGATGCTGTAGGTAATCTCATCACCCACATAAGCGGATGTAGGATTAGCTACCTTAGTCACGTCAATTGCATAAGTCGGATCAACCGGTCTGTTGGTGACAACCACAGAAGCGGAAGCGGTATCCGATACATCACCCATGATAGACGATGCGGTCACGGTGTTGTTCATGGTACCCAACACTGCTGCTGCGGTCACGGTATAATCCTTATAGGCTCCAGCTGCCAATGTAATCGGGGCTATTTCCAGCGTGGGGAACATGCTGTCCTCTACGACGATGTCAGTCAGTTCAACATTGCTGTTGTTGGTGACTCTGATGCTGTAGGTAATCTCATCACCCACATAAGCGGATGTCGGATTGGCCACTTTGGTCACGTCAATCGCATAAATCGCATCCCCAACTGAAAATGTTTTTGTGCTGATGTTATCTCCTGAAAAATCAGGATTTTTACTGATCCAGGCTTTATACTGACCACCACTGTTTGTGGTATCTGCAAACTGTACATAATCCCAGATTTTTGCTGGGTTTGGATCGATAACACCACCTGATACTACTAAAGAAGCTGTGGCACTTGTTCCTAAATTATCAGAGCCACCGGGATTAGTCACTCGAACATAATAGTTGCCGTCTGGGATATTCGATCCATAGATGTAAACATCTTCTTTAGTATCAAAATGATTTTTCTGTGTCTCATTACCCCCTGAATCTGTAGTTTTTAGACCTGGCGATACTCCAAACGCAAAAGTAAAACTACTCATTACCAGTACTATAACCAGTATTAATGCCAAAATTTTTCGGTCTCTCATTTTTCATTCCTCCTCATAATTATAATTTCATTTTATCTTTGTTAATTGTTACGAATCAGGATCACTTCACTATCAATCATATACATCCCCCCATTTAATTCAATCCGGTCAATCGGTTAACTTGCTCTAAATCCCTGCATTGCACTGATAAATATTTTAGATATGTTTGGATCAAACTGACTCCCCGCTTTAGTTTCAATTTCATTCAAAGCAGCGGCCGGTGTCATTTTCTTCTTGAATGGTCTGTCATGAATCATGGCATCGTAGGCATCGATGATGGAAAAAACTCTGACCACCTTGGGTATTTCCTCTTCCTTGAAGAGACCGGGATAGCCGGATCCGTCCCAATTTTCGTGGTGAAGGAGGATCAATTCATCGATTGCAATGGATTCTCTTGATTCCTTGATAATATTGTAGCCTATCTCACTGTGACGCTTCATGTCTTCCCATTCTTCTTTGTTCAATGATTCTGTCTTCTGCAATATTTCAGCTGGTATGCCAATTTTTCCGATGTCGTGGAATTCGCACAATAGCATTAGCTCTTCTTTTTCTATATCGGTCAGATTCAATTTTTCCGCTATTGTCATTCCGATTGCCTTTAATCTGTCATAATGCGCTTTTGTCTCAAAAGTGATTTTTTCAAGCCTATTCTTCAGGTAATGAATCATCTCAAGCTTGGCTTCCTTGCCTTCCTTCAGTTTTAGAAAGTACATCCTGTTTTCGGCCAGTTTCAAGAGTTTGTTGATATTCTCTTCCTCAGATATTTTTGTGGCTGAGCCAAAGCTGATGCTGATATTGATGAAATCCAGCGGATTTTGTTTGAATGCGGTTTTCATACGTTCAACAATTCTTGTCACAGTTTCTTCATTTGTGTTGGGAAGAAGGATCATAAATTCATCTCCACCAACCCGGCTGACAATATCTTCCTTTCTGGAAGCGTCCTTGATGACTTCTGCTACCTTTTTGAGCGCTTTGTCTCCCATTTCATGTCCAAATGCGTCATTGATTAGCTTTAGTCCGTTGAGATCTCCCATAACGATGCTAAGAGGCAACTGTCTGCTTGTATCCAATCTCATCAGCTCTTCCTCAAAGAATGCTTTGTTGTAAAGACCTGTCAGACTGTCCTTGAAATATTTTTCTGTCTTTTTTTCAAATGCGTAGAGGTTATCTTCATATATTTGACTGTCTTTTTTTTGTTTTTCAGCTGATTTCTTCATGTTGGTGATGTCTGTATAGAATAGGATAAGGTAATCCCTGTCGTCGCTGAAAATGTTTATGATATAGGTTCTGTCCAGCTCTTCTATATATTTCTCATACTTCCTTCTGGTGCCTGGTATCATATTGTAGTAGAAATCCTGAAGTCCAAATATATCTTTGCGTTCCACCACAATTTTGGATATCTTTTCACCGATGAGTGTTTCTGATTTGACACCTGCCACCATCCTGAAATTTTCACTTGTATTGACTAATACATAATCGTTGAATTTTCCCTGATGGTTAAAAATCGCTTTAAACTGTATAAAAAAATCAAATCTTGAAGGATATTCCATAGTCTCACTTCCCTCCCGTTGTATTTTGAGAGTGCCTACGCTTATTATATAAAACGCAAATTACATTTCAATTACATGTGGGGTAAAATAAGGCAAAAAAAAGAAAAACTGCAATTATATTTTGCAGTTTTGAGTTTACATAATTAAAAATCCTTTACGAATCCATTACATCTATCTTTATATCATCAACTAGTACATCATAATTTGTCTTAGTTACAGGCACATTTTCATACTTGCTGTCATCCTCATTTTTCTTCTTTCTCTCTAATTTAAAGTTATAAGGACCTCCCCAAGCATCAATGATAGTTACGCTATAAGGCGCTTTATCTTGAGTTGTGACTCGGACATATGGGCCTAATGTGACGCGATAAACATAGCCTGTGTTATATTTGGCGCTGGTTTGGATTTCCACATCAACGGTAAAAGTCAACTGACTTGTAGGAGGTGATGTGGTGGTTTCACCTGTAGTCGTTGCTTCTGATGAACCACTTGTGCTTCCAGAGGTTGCTCCGGAAGAAGATGCGGGGATAATTAATGTTTTATCCACCTTAAACTGAATCATAGTGGCATCAGTCAGACCCTCAATAACGTTGCCTTTTATTTTAACGTTAGGGAGTTCAAAGCTAGTTAAAAGATCGAATTTTTGGGTTGTATCCTGAGCATATAGATTGATGCCAATTATCTGAGCTTCACCATTCTTTTCTACCCAAAATGTAGAGGATGGTAGTATTCCTGTTCCTAAAGTCTTTGTTATTCTTGTGTTGCCACTGTTATAACCTGAGTATTCGATTGTGCCACTGGCATCACTAAAATAGATATAGTCAAATGTGTCGCCTTGTGCAATAGAAACAGAAGCAGGTGAACTCAACTCTACCTCCGTCGCATATCTGACGGTATTTTTAACAAAATCACTTGCTACTCTTAGATCTGCTTGAGCTTTATTTTGGCTGAATCCTACAAGGACAGTCTTGTTGCCAAAATCAAAAAACGAAAAAACCATTGTAAGGACTATTGTAAGTATTGCCAGTCCAATGATCAACTCTAGCAAAGTCAGACCTTTTTTGTTCTGTTTCAAATATTGAATCATACTCGATCACTTCCTTCCTCATTAACCTTAACCGGTTATCTAATAATCGGACTTGTGATTGTGACATGTCTTTTAAATTGGTTATAATACACCCTTACAGTCAATGTATATACATTACTCTTAATCAGCATATCTTCGGTGTTATCAACATAGAATCTTATCAATTTTCCATTGGTGTTTTCTTCATTAAAAGAACCGATTTTTTCTGAATAGTCCTCATAATTGCCGGGTTCCATACCATCTAAGGTATCTAAAATGGTTTGTATTAATGAAGCTTTGCTGCTTAAATCACCCTCGGCATAAATCACATCAACAATGTCTTGAGCTTTG
>JAUYTY010000182.1 GCA_030694905.1 Eubacteriales bacterium
TGTTGAAAGAACGAATTATATTTTTAGGAGAGCAGGTCAACGATGTGACTGCCAGCCTTATTGTAGCACAATTGCTGTTTTTGGAAGCGGAAGATCCCGATAAAGACATTCAGATTTACATCAACAGTCCGGGAGGATCAATCACATCCGTATTTGCTATATACGAAACAATGCTATATATAAAACCGGATGTTTCAACTATTTGTATTGGCATGGCGGCAAGTATGGGCGCATTTTTACTTGCGGCAGGCAAAAAAGGCAAAAGATTTGCCTTGCCAAATGCAGAAATAATGATACATCAACCATCTGGTGGATCACAAGGTCAAGCAACAGACATTGAAATCCAGGCGAGAAGAATACTGAAAATGAAAGCTGATTTGAATCGTATTCTTTCAGAGAACACAGGTCAGCCCATTGAAAGGATTGCAAAGGATACAGAAAGAGATCACTTTATGACGTCGGAAGAAGCTAAGATATACGGTTTGATAGACGAGGTTATAACAAGAAAGTAAAGGAGCGCTGTCATGTCAAAAAATGATGACAAGCAGCTTAGGTGTTCATTTTGCGGGAAGACACAGGACCAGGTAAAAAGATTGATTGCCGGACCAAATGTCTACATCTGCAATGAATGTGTTGAGTTGTGTAAAGAGATAATTGATGAGGAAATTGATTTTTTAGAGGATGAAGAGTTCCACAATCTTCCTAAGCCAAAGGAAATCAAAGAATTCCTAGATAAATACGTGATAAAACAGGATGAGGCCAAAAAGGCTTTGGCTGTTGCTGTCTATAATCACTATAAGAGAATAAACAAAACCAAAAAGAACAAAGGGGTAGAACTGCACAAGACCAATATTTTAGTGCTTGGACCAACTGGATGCGGGAAAACCTACATGGCTCAGATATTGGCCAAAATGTTGAAAGTGCCCTTTGCCATAGCTGATGCCACCTCTTTAACTGAAGCGGGATATGTTGGTGAAGATGTTGAAAACATTATTTTGAGACTTATTCAAGCTGCAGATTATAATATTGAAACTGCGGAAAGAGGCATCATCTATATTGATGAGATTGATAAGATTGCCAGAAGAGGTGACAATCCTTCCATCACAAGAGATGTCAGTGGAGAGGGTGTCCAACAGGCATTGCTTAAAATCCTTGAGGGCACTGTGGCCAACGTTCCTCCACAAGGCGGCAGAAAACATCCACATCAGGAATTCATTCAGATTGATACAACGAATATTCTTTTTATCCTCGGTGGTGCTTTTGATGGCTTGGACAAGATCATACAAAAGAGAATCGGGAAAAAAGCAATGGGCTTTGGCTCAGATGTAAGCAGCAACAAAGAGAAATCATTCAGTGAGATGATTGCCCATGTAGAACCACAGGATTTATTGAGATATGGCTTGATTCCAGAGTTTGTTGGTAGAATGCCAATGATCGTGACTCTGGGTGAATTGGATGAAGAGGCATTGATTCAAATTATGACATCAACCAAAAACAGTTTGTTGGATCAATACAAGGAGCTTTTCAGAATTGATGGTGTGGAGCTTGAGATTGAAAAAGGCGCTTTGGAAGCTATCGCTAAGCAAGCAATGCATATTAAAACCGGAGCAAGAGGTTTGAGGGGAATTCTGGAAAAAGTCATGACAGAGATCATGTATGAGATTCCCTCCAGAGATGACATAGAAAAGTGCATAATAACTAAGGAAACCATTTTGAATAATATGGAACCTACATTGGTACTAAACTCAAAATCTAAGAAGAGAAAAGACAATAATGATGAAAACATTTTGAAAAATGCCTGAAACAAGGCATTTTTTCAGTTGAATTGACTGGCAAATACTGATACAATGACAATGCAAAAAAATAATAGATTGGAGTCGATGAATATGACAGTGAGTTATAGCGTTAATAAAAGAACATTACCTTTGATTCCTTTAAGAGGTATGCACATATTCCCTGGAATGGTAATTCATTTTGATGTGGGGAGAGAGAAATCCATCAATGCTTTGGAAGAGTCGATGATTAAGGATTCCTTGATTTTTCTGACAGCGCAAAAAGATGCAAATATTAACGATCCGGAGCTTGATGATTATTACAGCTTTGGGGTGGTCTGCAAAGTAAAGCAGATGTTGAAGATGCCTGGAGATAACATAAGAGTATTAGTTGAGGGATTGACCAGGGGAAGAATAACAGAAGTTCTTGAAGACGAGGCAGACTATATAAAAGTATCCATAGAAGAATATATTTATATAGAAGACAGCCTATTGATTGATGATAAGACCGATGCCATGATGAGAGTACTCAAGGATTCTTTTGAGGATTATTGCACTATCAATACAAAGATTCCGGATGATGCGATAATATCAGTTAATGAGATTGAAAATCCTGAAAGATTGACAGACATCATCATCTCTTATATTTTTCTTAAACCAGGACAAAAGCAGGATCTTCTGGAAACACTGAATCCCTTTGAGAGATTGGAAAAGCTTGAGATGCTGATCAGTCAGGAAATAAAAGTAATAGAGCTTGAAGAATCAATAAGTCAAAGGGTACGCAAACAAATTAATCAGTTTCAGAAAGAATATTACCTGAAAGAACAGATGAAAGCTATACAAAAGGAGCTAGGTGAAGATTCTGACATCATCAGTGAGGTTGAAGAATATTTTGAAAAGATAAGAAAAGCTAAAATGCCTAAGGAAGCTAGGGAAAAAGCTGAAAAAGAGGCTGAGAGACTTATAAAAATCAACATGTCTTCCCCGGAAGCTGGCGTTATAAGAACTTATCTGGATTGGCTGATTGATTTGCCATGGAATAAATCCACCAAAGATAACAAGGATATCTCCTTCGCTCGAAAGGTGTTGGAAGAGGATCATTATGGATTGGAAGACGTCAAAGAGAGAATTCTTGAATTTCTAGCCGTCAGACAACTCAATGCCAGAATGAAAAGCCCGATAATTTGCCTAGTGGGTCCTCCAGGTGTTGGAAAGACTTCCATTGCCAAGTCAATCGCAAGAGCGCTGGATCGAAAATTTATCAGGATGTCACTAGGTGGTGTAAGAGATGAAGCTGAAATCAGGGGCCACCGAAGAACCTACATTGGCGCAATACCCGGTAGGATCATAACCAATATAACAAAAGCAAAATCGAATAATCCTGTATTCTTGTTTGATGAGATTGATAAGCTGGCGAGTGACTTTAGGGGAGATCCGGCTTCAGCTTTGCTGGAGGTTTTGGATCCGGAACAGAATAACACATTTACCGACCACTATCTGGAAACATCATTTGACTTATCAAAAGTCATGTTTATAACAACTGCCAACACAACATCAACCATACCAAGGCCGTTGCTTGACAGAATGGAAATTATTGAGATATCCGGTTACACCGACGAGGAAAAACTGGAAATTGGCAACAGATATCTATTGCCAAAACAATTGGAAGAGCATAATCTGACCAATCAACAGGTGCGAATTTCTGAAAACACGTTAATAGGCATAATTCAAAAATACACAAGAGAATCAGGTGTCAGAAGCCTGGAGAGAAAAATTGGCAGCATAATCAGAAAATCTGCAGTCAGGATTATTGAGCAGAACTTAAAATCAGTAACCATAACACAAAAAAATCTGGAAAAATATCTGGGAATTCCCAGATTCCGGTATGATGCCGCAAACATCGATGACGAGGTTGGTGTGGCAACAGGACTAGCCTGGACAGCTGTGGGCGGTGAAACCTTGTTTATAGAGGTAAACCTTATGAATGGGGAAGGGAAAATACAACTAACCGGCCAACTGGGGGATGTAATGAAGGAATCAGCACAGGCCGGACTCAGTTACATCCGAGCCCATATGGAAGCTTTGGGTGTAGATGAGGAGTTTTATAAGAAGAAAGACATCCATATACACGTTCCAGAAGGAGCTATTCCTAAAGATGGTCCGTCAGCCGGTATAACCATGGCAACAGCTGTTGTTTCAGCACTCACGGACAGGTCAATTAGAAGAGACGTAGCCATGACTGGCGAGATTACTCTAAGAGGCAGGGTTTTGCCCATTGGCGGTGTTAAAGAAAAGGTGCTGGCAGCTAAAAGGGCAGGTATAAAAAAAGTAATTCTACCAAAAGAAAATGAAAAAGATGCAGCTAAACTGCCAACCAGTATTAAAAAGACAATGGAATTGGTATTTGTGGAGAAAATGGACGAAGTGTTAAGTCATGCTCTGGTTAAAGGAGATTGAATTGATAATAAAATCGGTTGAACTTATGATGACTGCGGGTAATGCATCCCAGTATCCCGAAACGGATTTTCCTGAAATCGCTTTTGCCGGTAGGTCAAATGTGGGTAAATCCTCCTTGTTGAACACATTGATCAACAGAAAGAACTACGCTCGCACCAGCGGCCAGCCGGGCAAGACACAGACAATCAATTTTTATGCGGTGAATGAGGCCAATATGCTTGTGGATCTACCTGGCTACGGTTATGCGAAAGCCTCCAAAAGAGAGAGGGAAAGATGGGGCAAACTGATAGAATCATTTTTGTTGAACAGAAAGCAGCTAAAGGGAATTATGCTGTTGATCGACATTCGTCATGTTCCTGGACAGAATGATGTGGACATGTTCCAATGGATAACGCATTTTGGCTATGAATGTTATATTCTGGCGACGAAAGCCGATAAAATTTCAAGAGGAAAAAGACAAAAGCACATCGCAGACATAAAAAAAGCATTAGGACTTACTGATATCAGTAGAATAATACCTTTCTCCTCTGTAGAAAAACTTAATAGGGAATTGGTTTGGGAAAAAATAATAGAGCTATCCAATAAATAGATGGAATATAATAAGATTGAAAAAACATATAACTCCTTTAAAAGAGAGGAGTTTGCCGATTATTTTTCACTGATTGGCTCGGAAAAGGAAAAAGGTTACTATGAAGGTAATGGTTGGAAAGTGCATGTGGGAGATGAAGAAAAGCTTCAGTTCCGGACATTTGACTTGCCATCAGTTAAGCTCACAATAATAGTGAGAGAGGATATTCGAGACCAATTCATGAGAGATCTTATGATTTCGTTTTTAAAAGGTGGAGGCTAAAAACCTCTTTAAACCAAAAATAACTGCTGAGTCTAAATGACACAGCAGTTATTTTTTATCAGATTCACATCGCTTCGGTATTCATCGCTTTTTTTGATAATTTGCTTTTTTTATCCAGGTTTTTTTTGGCTGTAGTCAACATAAGTTTGATTCTATTGATTTGGTTGACTTCACTGGCACCGGGATCGTAATCTATTGGGGCTATATTGGAAAATGGATAGGCTCTCTTCAGCTCTTGTATCATTCCTTTACCGGTTATGTGATTGGGAAGGCAGGCAAAAGGCTGAAGACAGACTATGTTTTCTACACCACTTTCAATCAATTCAACCATTTCCGCAGTTAAGAACCAACCCTCTCCAGTTTGATTTCCAAGAGACAAATGCTTTTTAGCACCTTCAGCCAACTTTTGGATAGGATGGTGCGGCGTAAATCTTTTGCTGTTTATCAAGGCCTTCTTCATTTCTTTGCGATAAAGCTCAACAATGGAAATCGCAACATTTCCTAACATATAATTTCTAAGACTTCTTAAAATGTAGTCATTGTGTTTGATGACCGGGTTATATGCGGAATAAAGAAAGAAATCAATAAGTCCCGGGACAACAGCTTCTGCTCCTTCATCTTCCAACAAACCAACGATATCGTTATTGGCTGTCGGATGAAATTTCACCAAAATTTCACCTACGACACCAACCCTTGGCTTGACTATTGTATCATCCAGTTCAAGACTGTCAAAATCCTTTACAATGCCATTTATAGTTTCTTTAAACTTACCCATGCCACCACAAAGAATAGATTCGTTGCATTTCTCTACCCAATAATCATAGAGCTTGTTTGCGGATCCCTTGATTTTTTCATAGGGACGTGTCTTGTAGAGAACCTTCATGAACAAATCACCATAAACCATTCCCAACATTAGATTATGGAGTAATTTAGGTGTTATGTGGAAACCTGGCTGTTTTTCGATTCCTGCTGAAAAGGAGATGACAGGAATTTGATCGTAACCATTGTCCTTCAACGCTTTTTTAATAAATGAAATATAATTGGTTGCTCTACAGCCTCCACCTGTCTGAGACATCATGAGCGCTGTCTTGTTCAGATCGTAGTCCCCGGATTTCAAGGCTTTGATCATCTGTCCCGTTGTTATGATTGATGGATAGCAGGCATCATTATTGACACACTTGAGACCTTCATCTACAGCATCCTTATCTACTGAAGGCAGGATTTCAAGATTTATATTCGATTTCAGAGCGCCTGTTTTAAAGAATTGGAAATGTATCGGAGACATCTGAGGCGCAAGAATAGTGTAATCCTTCCTCATCTTTTTTGTGAAAAGGACTCTCGGATTCTCTTTGAATAATACCCTTGCAACAATGTTTTTTTCTTTTCGTTCTTTCATTGCAGCCAAGAGAGATCGAATCCTGATTCTGACAGCTCCGAGATTATTTATCTCATCGATTTTAATTGGGGTGTAGATTTTATTGTTTCTGACCAAGATGTCATGAACCTGGTCGGTTGTGACCGCATCCAGTCCACAGCCAAACGAATTCAGCTGTACCAGCTCCAAATCATTTCTTTTGGAAACGAATTCAGCCGCCGCATAAAGTCTTGTATGGTATGTCCATTGATCAACAACACGCAGAGGTCGAGTCGGCTTTTCAAGGTGTGCAATACTATCCTCTGAAATGACAACAAAACCATATGAGTTAATCATCTCAGGAATGCCATGATTGATCTCAGGATCTATGTGATAAGGCCTGCCTGCCAAAACAATCCCTAAATAATCATTTTGTTCGATAAATTCGATAGAGCGTTCACCTTCCAACTTGATATCGGACATATACTTCTCTTGCGCCAGATATGCCAAAGCAACTGCAGCTTTTATCTCAGATATTGTTATGCCTTCTTCCATGAAGGTTTGGTGTAATTTGACGGTTAAGGATTTTCGTTCGTCAAGGTTTACAAACGGCTTATAGAAAACGACTCCTTTACCGGAAATGTCCATATTGGCGCCAATAGTTTCAGGATAAGATGTGACAACCGGGCAATTGTAATTATTGCCAGCTTCAGAATCTTCCTTCACTGCATAAGGAACACATGGATAGAATATTTTAGGTACTTTCTTGTTGATTAGGTCCGAAATATGTCCGTGTGCGATCTTTCCCGGATAGCACACAGATTCCGATGGTATGGTCTCCATGCCTAGCTCGTATATTTTTTTTGTTGAATGGGCGGATAGAACAACTCTGTAGCCCAGTGCAGTCAAAAATGTATGCCAAAATGGATAGTCTTCATATATATTCAGTACGCGAGGGATACCAATCAATCCCCTATGAGCCTGGTCTGTTGGCAATGACTTGTAGTCAAAAACCCGCTTGTATTTATAACTGTACAAGTTAGGTATATCAACTTTGCTTACATCGCTTTTTATATTCAATATTCTCTCAGGCCCTTTCTCACAGCGGTTTCCCGTGATGAAAATCCTGTCATCATTGAATTTGCTGATAGTCATAAGACAATTGTTTCCGCACAGACCACATCTTTCCATAGTAGTATCGGTCGAGAAATGGTCAAGTGCGACTGGTGTCAATAGGGTTGAATATTGACCTGAATATCTTTCCTTGCAAATCAGAGCGGCACCGAAAGCCCCCATTATACCGGCAATATCAGGCCTGACAACTTCCCGTTGTGTGATGAGTTCAAAGGCTCTTAGAACCGAATCGTTGAGGAAAGTACCACCTTGAGCGACAATTTTTTCACCTAGATCGTCAATTGATTTCAACCTGATAACCTTAAACAAGGCATTTTTGATAACCGAATATGAAATACCAGCAGAAATGTCGCCAACTGTAGCGCCTTCCCTTTGAGCTTGCTTGACCTTTGAGTTCATGAATACGGTACATCTGGTGCCTAAATCGACGGGATGTCTGGATTCTACAGCCAGTTTTGCAAATTCCTGAACTGATAGATTCAGAGATTTGGCAAAAGTCTCAATAAACGAACCGCAACCGGATGAACAGGCTTCATTTAACATGATTGAGTCAATGACACCATTTTTTATTTTTAAGCTTTTCATGTCCTGACCGCCAATGTCAATGACAAAGTCGACACCTTTAAGAAAATAATCCGCTGCCTTGTAATGGGCTATTGTTTCGATTTCGCCTAAATCAACCTGAAGAGCTGATTTTATCAGATGCTCTCCGTAACCTGTAACCGCTGAATAGACGATTTTCGTTTCATTGTTCATTTTTGTGTATAAGTCTTTCAATGCATTGATGACAGAAGATAAAGGGCTTCCTTCATTGCTGGTGTAGAATGAGTACAGCAATTGATTCCGCTCACCTATCAGAGCTACTTTAGTTGTCGTCGAGCCTGCATCTATGCCGAGAAAAGCATGGCCCTTGTATAGTTCTAAGTCTTCGCGATTTACACTATGTTGGTGGTGTCTTTTTTTAAAAATCTCATAGTCCTCATCTGACTCAAAAAGGCTTTCAACTTCCTTCTTTCTAATCAAATCATCATTGCTTATGGAGTTAATAATGTTAAGGTAGTGTTCGAAATCTGTTTCTTTAGTGCTTTCAGCTGTTATGGCTGCTCCCAGAGCAACAAAATAGTGTGAATCCTCAGGGAAAATTGCTTGATCAGGTGAAAGGTTCAACGTCTCTACAAATCTTTTTCTTAACTCCGGCAAAAAGGATAAAGGACCACCTAAAAATGCGACATTTCCTTTTATAGTCCTACCTTGAGCAAGTCCGCTGATTGTTTGATTGACCACAGCCTGAAATACCGATGCCGCAATATCCTCTTTCCTTGCGCCTTCGTTCAATAGAGGCTGTATGTCAGTTTTTGCGAAAACGCCGCAACGGGAAGCTATAGGGTAGATGACCCTATGGTTTTGAGAAAGCTCATTCAACCCCTCAGCATCTGTTTTTAACAGGATTGCCATCTGATCTATGAATGCCCCAGTCCCGCCTGCGCATGTACCATTCATTCTTTGCTCAAGCTGACCGCTCACATAAGTGATTTTAGCATCTTCTCCGCCTAACTCTATGGCAACATCTGTATAGGGTACTCTTTGCTCAATGGCAGCGGTCGATGCCGCGACTTCCTGAACAAAAGGAATATTAAGGGCTTTTGATATATCAACAGCTCCTGAGCCCGTTACGTTTATTTTTATTCTCTGGTTTTTCAATACCACTTCAGCATTCTTGATTATCGTAACGACAGTTTTTCTGACATCAGAATAGTGTCTTTTGTATTCTTTGTGTATAATGTTGTAGTTGCTGTCAACCACTACTATTTTAACTGTTGTAGATCCAATATCCAGACCCACATTATATAGCAGCTTCATGGGTACCTCCGTGATTAATCTTTAATTTCATTAATCAATACATTATACCAAATTAATTTAATAAATCAATTAATTAAACATTAATTAACGATTAAAAATGAAATGATACACGATATATTTACTATATACTTTGATTCTTTTCATTTATTTGGTACTTTAGATTGATAATCAAGGCTTGAATGTAGTATTATTATTAAAAGAACTTACAGGAGGTATAAATTTGAAAATCACATATCATGGACACTCCGTAGTAATGATGGAGGATAAAGAATTTAAGGCGATTATTGATCCTTTTATAACGGGAAATGGCTTGTGCGACATCACTGTGGACGACATCAGTGAGCTTAGCCATATATTTGTAACACACGGTCATGGTGACCACATAGGTGACACGGTTGCGCTAGCAAAGAAAACAGGTGCTTTAGTGATAGCCAATCATGAGATATCGGCATATTTGACTTCCAAAGGGGTAGAGAGAATACACGCGATGCACTTAGGTGGAAGGACAACATTTGATTTTGGGGTTGTTAAAATGACAAATGCCGTACACGGATCGGGCATAACAGATAATGGAAGAATGATTGAAGGGGGTAATCCCGGAGGATATATCATCGAGGTTAACAACAATAAGATTTATCATGCGGGGGATACAGGTCTGACCTATGACATGAAACTACTTGAAGATGAGCATATTGATCTAGCATTCC
>JAUYTY010000183.1 GCA_030694905.1 Eubacteriales bacterium
TGTTTTTTTTCTTATGCATGTAATCCTGAATATCACCATCCTGAGCAGCAAGTATCGAAATGACCTTGGCAGCATCTATCGGGCTTCCTCCCCCGAAAGCTATAATCAGATCCACCCCTTCGCTACGTGCTATTTGAGCTGCTTTGGTGATATTGTAATCTTTTGGGTTTTGTTCCACCTCATCGCAGATGATATAGCTGAACCCTTTAAGAATCTCTTCCAGTTTATCGGTCACTTTGAGACTGATAAGCTTGGGGTCTGTCACCACCATTATTTTTTTTGGATTAAATGGCTTCAATTCGTCTCTCAATCGCTGCAAAGATCCAACTCCATAAATGATCTTTGTTGGTAATAAAAATTCAAATCCTTTAATCATGATAACCTCCCGTTATTATCCATCATATTTATTCTGTGGCTTTCCTTTCTGTCAGGTTTTTTTGTATATTTCCTATAATATCTTTGGTAAGTGTATATTTATTAAAAAACATATATCCTGCAAAAAAGGCCACCAGGCTTCCAATGCACAAAATTACACCCAGCATAATTGAAGTGTATGTGGTTTGCGAGCTCAATCCGGAGTCGAATCTGATTAAGTCAAGCAGCACCCCCACAACAAACAATACAAGTGATTGAATAATCTTATATCCAAAGGTCAATGCGCCAAAATAAATTCCTTCTGATCTGTATCCCTTTTCCTGCTCTTCATAATCAATGGTGTCAGCTATCATAGACGGCGGCAGCATAAATAGTCCACCTGATCCGAATCCCAGAACGAATACGATAGGCCATAGCAGAAAGTGAAGCCTTATAACAACAATTCTAGTAAAAACCGCTACCAAAAAGACAAATGAAGCCATAGCGGATATTTTGATACAGGCCATCATAATTGGCCTTTTGTCATGTTTTTTTGAACGATCCAACCAATAGGGCAATGATACGATGCTTCCAACAAAGAAAAATCCCATTACCAAGGCTATCTGATTGCTGTTCAAGTCAAACGTATAGGTAAAGACATGCAATCCGATGCTGCCTATTAGCGCTGAAGAAACATTGATAAACAGATATCCCATAAAAACATATAGGAAATATTTGTTTTCCAGGGCTTCCAAAAAGGCATATTTTTGTTTTCCCTCACTTCTCCGTTTTATAAGACTTTCAGCAGATTTATTTAATCTTAAGCTGTAGGTTGAAAAAAAACATATAAGACCTGTCGTTACCATGAATAGAGATGTCGCTATCCCCATCATCGAATAGCCCCTGGGGTTCAATTGACCTGTTGGATATTCCGGTGTGGCTTTGAAAAACAGAAGCAGTCCCACCACCATAGGTAGAGCCAATCCCAGCAAAAAAGCCAGCGTCTTGTAGCTCTGTATCGATGTTCTTTCATCATAGTCATCCGACAGCTCAGCTCCGAGAGCCGTATAGGGTGTCCCATAAACTGTCAATGCTGTTTTGAGCAAGAGAAAGAATACAAGTATGAAAGTCATTTTGACTGGTATGGAAAAACCGGGATTGATATTCCATAAGAGGGTATTGAAGATGGCAATTGAAACTGTGCCAATTATCAAATACAGGTGTCTTCTGCCCCATTTTTTGAAATGAGTGATGTCAGAAATATAACCCATCAAAGGATCTGTCACAGCATCCCAGAAAATACCTATGGCCATTATAGTACCAATATGTCTTCCCCGAATGCCCAACACGGCTGTTGAATAAAAAAGAAGGTAGGCAGCCAGGCATTGAAACACAATGCCAAATCCCAAATTACCGGCACCGTAGCCCATTTTAGTTAGATTAGAAATTTTATTGTTTCTAGTGGTCATGATTTAAGCCCCTTTTATATGTCATGATTATAACTGCGATAAACAAAACCAATACTGATGACAAGGCTGTTGTACTGTTCTGACGGAGGGTCAGGGGTTCAATGAATTCAAAATCCGAAAGGAGATTTGCAACAAGCACAGAAAATCCGTTGTTTAAAAAATGCAGAAAAATTGCAGGGTAAATTGACTTCGACTTATAGACCACATACCCGAACGTACATCCCAGAATAAATGTTGTAACCAACTTCAATAAGCTGAAATGCATAGCCGCAAACATCAAGGATGTTGCAATGATAGCTATTGAGGGTCTCGTATGTTTAAGAAATGAAGACAGGAACAAGCCCCTGAAAAGCAATTCTTCAACTATGGCAGGCAGGACAGCAATCATGAGTATTTGATTGGTCAAGGAGACATTCTCAAAAATATAATTGAAAGCGTCCAGCAATTCTTTCTCCTCAGGCAGAAACTCTATGGCGTAAGAAGCATAGATGCCGCTTGCAATCAACGCAATCAACCATAATCCAATACCCATCCAGTAGTACCTGTATGATTTTGTTGCATTCAATAAAAATACGCTTCTGAAATCCTTCTGCAATACTAAAACCATTGCAAAACCGGGGAGCAATAGGCCAAATACTTGGGTCAATGGGATACCCAGCACCCCATATCTGGTCTGGAAAAAAATGCTGGACACATAAAACAATATGATAATCAAGGCGTAGATAGATAATGACTGCCTTATTGTAAAAACCTTCTCTTGCATACCCCACCCCCTTGTTTGATTTGTACAATCAATCCTCACTCCAATCATATTAACATATAATTGTCATTTATTCCATGTGGGTTATCGTTTATATCAGGAACTTTTTTGATTGAATTACGTCCAATTTTACATGTCGAAATACATTTAAAATTAGAGGTAATATGGAAATATTTTTGATTGCGGTTTTCTCTGTCATGTTAATTATTATCACCTGTCTGCCGGATAGAATCATTGAGGAAAATCTTCTGGATGGCACCATCAGTCAAATTGATGGAGATGGCATTCTAATCAAAAGCACCTCGGGCGAGTCTCCCTTCTATATGGCTTACATGATGGGAGAGACTGTCTTTAAAAACATATCAATCAACCAGCTATCTGTTGGCGATAACATAAAAATCGAGCACACCGGCCAGATACTGGAATCTATGCCGGTACAGATTTACTGCAAAACCGTTTGGAAGAAGCATGTTTAACTATTGTCTATAATATTTTAATGACAATCACTGACAATATGATTGTTGTCACGCCACAAAGAATCATAGCCAGGCTACTGGCTGCGCCTGCCTGGTCACTGATTTCTACAGCCTTGGCGGTGCCCACTCCATGAGCCCCGGCTCCCAGCGCCATACCTTTCGCCGTGTCATTTCTGATTTTAAACACATCAAACACCAATGGTCCGATTGATGCCCCGAACATACCCGTTATGACCACAAAAACCACAGTCAGTTCCTTGATGCCACCGATAATTCCTGATACTTCAATTGCCATTGGCGTTGTAATGGACTTTGGAAGCAACGACAACATGATGTCCATATCCAGCCGCATCAACCTACTAAGGATCGCCACTGATACAGCAGAGCTGATGACACCTGTCAGAATTCCTACCGATATTGGTTTATAGTACTTTTTTAGGATATGCTTGTTGTTATATAGCGGTACAGCAAGGACCACCACTAAAGGTCCCAGAATCTTGACGATGTATTCTCCTCCGTTGGCGTAGGTCTCATGTGATAGAGGCGTCCAATGAATGATACTGACGATTATAAGTGAAGCAATCAATATTGGGTTCAAAAATGATACTTTTATTTTTTTTGAAAAGTACAGCGATGCTATATAGGCAAGCACCGTCAGAATGATCCCTATTAGCAGCATCAGCTCACCTCCTTTTTATCTTCGTTAAGAATAAATAGCTCAACTATCTTACCTGTCGCAGCCATTACAAATATACTCGACACAATCAGAACAACAAATATCTGTATCCATACTGGTCTGATCACATCAAAAAGTACGTAGAAGGCCACTCCGAGCGGGATAAAGAAAAAACCCATGTGCTTTAGCAAAAAACTGCTGGTATGCTTGATATGGTCTATCTTGACAATACCTGTATTCAAAAGAAAAAACAATATCCCCATTCCAATTATATTTCCAGGTATGAAAAAAAGGCCGCTGATTAGATCTGATATCAGAAGTCCTGAATAGTAAATGCCCAAAATAATCAATATTTCTTTTATGATTTTCATTTTATCACCTTCAATATCTGTATTCACATTTATCAAATTATATATTATTTCGTTACAAATATCACCACATTTTTCTATGAAATAATAAAACCTTGAATCCAAGGTTTTATATTTTTTCTCTATTTTTTCTCTATTTTTTTGAGGCAATGAGACTTCCAAACAAGATTGAATAGTATTTTGCTCTCTCGGTGTCAGATCTTGAAACCAGAACAATTGGCGCTGTAGCTCCCATAATGACACCGGCTCCTGTTCCGTTTCCAAAATAGCTTATAGCCTTGCCGATTCCATTGCCCATTTCAATATTTGGCACCAACAGAATATCAGCATCTCCGGCAACAGAGCTGTCATATTTCTTTATCTCGGCAGCTTCATAAGATATGGCCAAATCCAATGCTATGGGGCCTTCCACAATTACATCGTCGCCAAAAGCACCCTCATTGCACATGTCCTTAAGTGCCTGAGCATCCACCGTCGCCTGCATCTTCGGATTAACCTTCTCTTTTGCTGCCAGGCACGCCACCTTAATCTGTTTGTATTTAAGTCCTCTGGCAGCCTCTACAGCATTGATGATCAACTGCTTCTTGGTTTCAAGGTCAGGATAAGTAACCATCCCGCCATCTGTAAGCATCAGCAATTTATGATAGGAAGGAATCTCATACAGCATCACATGGCTCAACTGTCTTCCTGTCTTCAGTCCCCATTCATTGTTTAATACAGCTTTCAATATGATTGATGTATCAAGCAGTCCTTTAATCAGGAAATCAGCTTTCCCGCTGCTGACAAGCTTCACCGATATTTCAGCCGCTTCGTCAAAATCTTCCGCTTCTGTAATGGTTATGTCTTCAAAATTCAGATTGTTCTTCTCAATGATGTCTAAAATCATTTTCTTGTTGCCGACAAGAATGGGATCTATGAATCCATCTTTGAATGCTTGTTCAACCGCAACAAGAACATTATCTTCCTCCGCGGAAACAACAACCAGTTTCATTTTTTTGCTCTTATCAATGCTTTTCTTTAGTTCTTCCAAATTTTTCATTATGTCCTCCAGACTACACAAAAATTAAAAATATAATGTTTAATAGGTATAATGCCAATATGATCAGTTCTATCTTAATGCCTTTTCTAATGAGATAATTGAAAATTACAAACAATACCAACAAGCCTGCCGAACCGCTCGTAATTTGATCAACCTTCAGCATCGTTAGAATCCTGAAGATTGTCTCTCCTGTAACTAATCCTAAGATGATAACGAACAACCTATCGGATATCTTAAACAGTTTGATTTCCTTTGCCAGATTAACCCTTCTTATAACACCCTCTTCTCCATAATAAAACCCATCATAATAACCTTTTAGCGATAAATATAGCACTGATCCGGACATCATCAATGCCGATATGATAAAAAAAGATATCTCTTCGGAAACCACACCATAAATCATGCCCAGTATCAGAAGAGGTGCCAGCACAGTCTGGGTTGTTGATTCACCCATAGTTGCAACAGCTCCCATCAGACCTTTTTTTGTGTCAGCTATATACGTGTCTGTAATCCTTCTATCAGATAGTTTTCGATCCTCAAGCTGAATGATGTAACCATGAATGGCTGTTCCAATATTAGGCTCTGTGTTGAAAAACTCAAAATGTCTTCGGATAGAATCTTCCCTCTCTTCTTTTTTTCCAAGATATAGTTTTTTCAGGATTGGGACCATGCTGTAACTGAAGGACGCTCCCTGTAGCAGCTCATAATTGTAGCAAGAATGATTGAAATTCATCCATAATGACCATGATCTTATAAGGTGTTTTGATGTCAGCTTCGAAGATTTGTATTTTTCATCTGTCATGGTCTTTCTTTTCTGTGCGGAGATAATTAGGACGGCTACAAGTACCAGATAAGTGTCAAAATGGAAATAAACCGACACCAGATACGCGATTGAAAACAATATGATATTGTATTTATATTTAAACCACAGCAAGGCGGATGATGTTGACAGAATGACCATCAAGATGCCGGTGGTATTCAATACAATCTCCAGCTTGGGAACAAGGCTGAGGAAGGTTGCACTCAAGGAAAATAAAACCAGAGAAGTAATAGATGTGGCAACAATACTGCCAATCAGCAATGTCAGTTGGGGCAAAAGTATTGTATATCTTTCAAGGGCTCTGATGGGATTTTTATTGATGCTGTTCTTCAATATGTTAGTGAATCTGACATTGTAAGACAGCCTATATTTCCAGATAATCAGCCCTATCATACTGACTGGATATGCGATAGCGATAGCGGCCCCCGGCATAATATCCAATTTCACTGCCAACATGGCCGCTAGAATACCGGCCATGGTTGGATCTCCCTTTAGCGAACCTCCTGAAGATGTAAAATCTATGAAAAGCAGATTGGCAATGGCACCAGTCATCAGTCCCAGCATTGGATCGCCTAGTGCCACACCAGCAAGCAATCCGGAAAATACAGGCCTGTATAATGTAAAATATCCAATGCCATAAGTAAACGAAGTCGAACTGCCTATAAAATATATGATTCCAAGAACAAGATAATTTAAGAAACTCATAGGATACTCCCCATCTATTCTTTTTTCATTTGCATCTCTATAATATATAGCAATTTAATTATAACACAACTTCATTTTTATTAAAATTGAAACGTAGGGCTTAAAGTATAATTTTTTGCCTGAGATATGGAATTTTTTTGTTTTTTTTGTTATAGTGTTATTCAGAGTAGTCAAGGAGCGTCTCATGGATAAAAACTTTAAATTTGTACAAAATAAAAATTGCGAGTACTTCCCCTGCCACAAAGGACTTCCAGATGACAAGTTCAACTGTCTATTCTGCTTTTGTCCGCTTTTTATGCTGAAAGACCAGTGTGGCGGCAATTACATAAAAAACAACGGTATCAAGGACTGCAGCCATTGTACGGTGCCTCACGGCACGGGTGGTTATGACTACATAATATCCAAAATGGATGTTGTCATAGAAGAAGGTAGTGATTTTTAGTCACTGCCTTTTTATCTTATTCCGGGCACATTGCCGATGTAAACATTATCAAGATGTTTTTCAGCTAGTCTCTTAGCTTCAATCAGTGTTTCTATTTTTGTGGCGGGATTGGTCATTTTATAGGACGGAAAGTATCTTGACAAATGCAGCGCAATACCGGTATCAATAGAGGCAATCCATTTGAATAGCTCTTCAAGCTCCTCCAAATCATCATTTTCATTTTCCACAACAAGTGTTGTGATCTCTATGTGCGCTTTCCCGTGGATCAATTTGATGGCATTAAGAACAGGTCCAAGTCGTCCTCCGCAGATTTTCCTGTAGAATGCATCAGAATAAGACTTGAGATCTATGTTGAAAGCATCCATACAGCCCAATAACTCCTCCAATGGTTCTTTATTGATAAAGCCATTTGTAACACACACCGTCCTGATTTGATGCTCTTTGGCCAATCTGGCTGTTTCAAGCACAAACTCATACCAAACCGTGGGCTCGTTATAGGTGAAAGCGATTGAACTCAGATTTTCATCCTTAACCTTTTGTATCGCCTCATCAGGAGGCATGATAATGTGCGGAGGATTTGGCTCCATGGAAATTCGATAATTCTGGCAAAAGCTGCAACTCAAATTGCATCCTCTGCTGCCATATGACAATACTGTTGATCCTGGCATAAAATGGTAGAGTGGTTTTTTTTCAATCGGATCCAGTCCTACGGAAGTTATGACACCATAATTCATAGCGTACAGCGTCCCATCAACATTTTTCCGTTCTCTGCACCTACCGGCCTTGCCATCGGCTATCAGGCACAGATGAGGACATAACTGACATCTGATGCTATCCTTTTCTTTTTCCCAATAAAGCGCTGTTTTCATTCTTTCCTCCTAGTGATGTCGGACGACCCTGAATCTCTCCATCTCATAATCTTCCCATGAATTGATTCCAGCTTTTCTTAAAGCAATTCTCAACTGCTCATCCACTGTGTCCACCCCTTCGAGATTAGGCAGCAGCAAGCCCTTTTTATGCCCTTTGCTTACAATTACGCCATATTCTTGCGGATTCAGCATGTCTTTTGTCCTAATCTTTTCGGGTTTCATCAAAATATCCACTGAATAAATCAATTGGTCAAGCTCATCTACATCTATCGGTTTAAACCTTGGATCATAAATTCCCGCACTGATTGCATTGGTAATAATTTCTTCCGCAATATTGTTTTTTGTTGGCTCTATGGTTCCGATGCATCCTCTTAACTCGCCATTTTTCTTAAGAGATACAAACACACCGGCTTTTTCTGTCATTAAAACCTTGTCCTGAACATTTTCGTCTGGCGTGATTCTTTTATTACTTGTCACATAAGTCTCAAGCGTCTTTCTTGCCAGTCTTACATATTCATCTTCCTTTTCTCTGACTTCAGCTTTGATTGCATTGTTTTTCCTGTTTATTTCCTGCAATAAGCCTCTATCGCTCTGATTGCCCGTCACAGCGAGTTCAACGCAGCCATATCCCACACCAAATGGCCCCTCGTAAGAAAAAACCCTGTTCTTTGTTCCCAACCCATCAAGGGATCCAATCATAATCTGAATAGATCTCAGACCGCATTCTCCTGCTTTTTCTGATACTTTACCATCCATCGTCATAATACCAATTCGATTGTCGTCCTTCAAATATTTCATTATCAGCTGATCAAATATCGGCCCGGTTTCTGAAAATCCTGACGGTGCATTTCTAGTCAATCGATGGGACAAATCACCACTTGCTATTACAACAACTTTACGGTTCAGTTTATGGGATGTCTTTTGAATCACCTGGCCAAATCCATACAGATCCATATTTGACAGGAGTCCATATGTAACGTGAATCAAATCAAAGCTTTTATAATACTTCGTTACAAAATGCAAAGGAACCAAAACACCGTGATCCAGCCTGGAATCTAGCATATATTTCTTCTTCAGTTTGTAGTCGACCAAAACCGCAGGTATGTTATTATCTGATGCTTCTTCAACAATAGCATCGGCAAACTCCCTGTCATTGATATATTCCTGACTTATATTGCCGTACCTAAAGGAACCGAAATCACCAATAAGAAGCTTGTCATAATTGACCGAGATAGCATCCCTGAACAGATTGCCATGAGGTGTTATGACGACTATTGTCTCCGGGCTGTACTCCGCAATCAGCATGCCTATTTTATCCATAGAATCAATAGTATTCTGTATTTTTTTCTCTTCTCCTTTTCCAATGTCTGGAATGATCAGCGGTGGATGGGGCATGAGAAAACAACTTATTATACTCATTTTGCACCTCCAGTATTTAATAACTCATTATATCATTTTAAATGTATAAAAAAAAGACAGCGGATTGCTGTCTTTTGCACTTGATTTGTTAAAGGTTGGATCAATTAATCTCTTACGTATACGTAGCCTTCCATGATTCTTCTCGCAGTTCTGGTAACCCCTGCTTTTACAATTATCCCACCGTCAATTTTCACATCCACGTTAGTGACACCGCTGGCATGTCCTATGCTCAGTATCTCTTTGTCTTCAGGATGACTGATCAATTCGTTGACCAATGTTCCTTTTATTCTAGCGGCAGAACCTGTAGCAATTGCAACCGTTATAGGGTACGCCTTATGAAGCTTTCCCACAGAAATAGCTCTGCAGCATATATCCATATCCTGTGAATCCACTTCTTTTCGATCAAGGTCATGATAGTGCTGCGGTTTCGATATAATGGATACTTTAGGAACAGATGTTGATATTTTACGGGCATCTTGCCAATTGCTCACCAGCCCTATTTTTTCTGCAACAATAGCTCTGATCCTTTCCACATGCTCCAAAACAGCTTCGTTGGAATTTATTTCATCCAATTCGGTTCCTTTCATACCAATGTCTTCAGCTTTAATAAATACTACAGGATTAGCACTATCCACTACTGATACCTCAATCGCATCATATCCCGGAATATTTAGTATATCCTTTTTATTGCCTGTAGGTAACAGTTTACCCGTCACCGCACCTCCAGGTTTTTCGAAATACATATCTATACGCGAACCGGTATCGGGCACACCTTTGATTATTTCATCACCGTGTACCATCGCCTTGCCATTTTTTACCCTGACGTGTTCTTCGATTATTTTGTTGGTATTTGTATTTAAAACTCTAACAACAGTTATAGGTTCAATAGCTTCTACAAGACCTTCATCAATTGCAAAAGGTCCCACTGCGGATGAAATGTTGCCACAATTCGACTTATTGTCTACCCTTGGTATAATGATATCCACTTGAAAAAAATTATAGTCTATATCGGCGTCTTTACGTGTAGAGGGCGAGATCACAGCAATTTTACTGGTGGATGATACACTGCCTCCCATTCCGTCTATTTGTTTGACATCCGGCGTGCCCATTACCTTTAAAAATATTTCATCCCATAGCTGGATGTTTTCAGGTAAATCTTTTTTATGAAAAAAAACTGCTTTGCTGGTTCCACCTCGCATAAAAACACAAGGATATTTTTTCATGTACATAATGTCCTCCTAAAAAAACCAAGTCTGAAGGTTTAGGATATTTCAAATGACAGCTTAGTTAACTGCATTGGCTTTTTTCTTGAATACTAATGGTTTAATTATTGGCCAAAGTAATGCAAATATACTGATAGCCATTATAGTTGCTGTTATTGGTTTGCTAAACACTGCTAGTATATCGCCTCTTTCAAGCATTATTGCTCTTCTTAAATTGGATTCAACCATTCCTCCAAGTACAAGTCCCAATATTAATGCCGCATTGTTAAAACCGAATTTTGAATATGCATATCCAAAGACACCGGCTATCATCATTACTAGCACACTACCGGTATTATTATTGACTGCAAAGCTACCTATTACAGAAAACAATACGATTACAGGTCCCAATACGCTGTAAGGTATTGCAAGGATTTTGCTGAATGCTCTTGCTACCACTAATGATACGACAACCATCAGTACATTGGTCACCATCATGGATACAAAAACGCTTGATAAATAGATGGGTTGCCTTTGCAGAAGCAATGGTCCCATCTGTACCCCTTTCATAACCAAGGCGGACATCATGATGGCTGCGGCATTGCCTCCGGGTATTCCCAAAGATAGCAACGGTACCATAGCGCCACCCGTTGCTGCATTGTTTGCAGTTTCAGAAGCTGCAACGCCTCTTGGATTTCCTTTTCCATAGGTTTCGGGATTTTTAGATGTTTTAACCTCTATTGCATAACTCAAAAATGAAGCGATGGTGGCACCTGCTCCAGGTAAAATACCAACTATAGTCCCTATTATGCCTGATCGGATAATTGTCAGCTTCATTTTCCAGAGCTCTGCTATAGAAACCATTTTGTCTATTACGCCACTCCTTTGAGCTCCTGGAAGATCCTCTACGCTGCTTCTTTTAACTGTTTCTTTGAGCACCTGAGTCACTGCGAACATTCCAATCATAACAGGAATCATTTGAATTCCAGATAGCAGGGTGGAATTGCCCCAAGTGAATCTGGCGTGTCCCATTATTGGGTCCATGCCAACTGTCGCCAGAAAAAGTCCCATCAAAGCGGATATTATTGTTTTGATGACATTGCCCTCATCTAAGGCTGTCAATATAGATAATCCCATGAATGATATGGCAAACAATTCAGAAGAGCCAAATTTTAGAGCCGCTTTAGAAAGCTGCGGGCTCAGTAAAAACATGGCGATTGCCGCGGCTATACCACCTAATGCTGAAGTTATCAATGAGATGCTTAGCGCTTTGTTGGCATATCCTTGCTGAACCATAGGAAAACCGTCAAATGTAGTGGGCGCGCTTGAAGGAGTTCCGGGTATTTTAAACAGAATGGCCGTAATGCCACCACCCGTTATAGCGGCGCAATAAACAGCGACAAGAAAAACAATCGAAGTAACAGGATCCAACGCATAAGTGAAGGTCATCGCCAAAACAACCGCCATAGAAGAACTGACTCCTGGTAAAGCCCCAAAAATAACACCTATGATTGTTCCAAAAAAGATTAGTAAAAAAGTAGCGGGTGTAAAAACCACCTCTATTCCTAACATTAAAAGTTCCATAATTCTAATTTCGCCCCCTCTATAAAGATTCTATGAACAGTGCAAATGTTCTGAATATACCAGTTCCTCTTGGGAGCATAATATCCAGTGCCCTGTTGAAAAGCAGATATAACACGATAACGCTTAACGCTGATGTTAAGATCATTCTTATTACTCTTTTTTCTCCCAATAAATAGCTGTAAAAAAAGACAAGTATAAACGATGTCAGTAAGAATCCAGTCCTGCTTAAAGCCAAGGAATAAACGAGTAACAAAACAATTCCAATGAATAGCTTATTGGTAATGAAATCTTTAATATTTAAGGAAACAACCTTAGTCTTCACATTGTCTTTATTCTTGATTATTTTAATGATATTTACTATTAAGAGTATGACCAGTATCGCCAATAAGCCTTGGGACCACTGTGCTCCGTCTAATTGTCCAGCTGTATTGTCTGGTGTTGTTATTCCAACGTAGAAAAAGCAGTAGATGAAAAAAATAACGAGTGCAGCATTAAAAACCAGCTCAAATATCATAATATTCACTCCCATTTGTTAAGTCATATAATGATGACCTCCTTTGAATTGGATACTAATTGAAAGCTCAAAAGGAGGTCATCAGATTACTAATATTAACTATTTGTCAATTAATTACCTAGTATTTCTTCCATTATTCCGTAGTATTCATCCCAAACCCCTGCAAATCCCTCTTGTCCAGTGAATCCAGGTCGATCTGTCAATCCAACGGTTTGTTTCCAGCTGTTCCATGCAGGATCTGCATCTGCTCTCATGATAGCTGCTTCCAAAGCGTCAATTGCACCCTGAGGTGTTCCTTCGTAGGCTACAATGCCTCTCCAAGGTCCTATGTATGCATTGATTCCAAGCTCACCTGTACACTCTACATCAGGCATTGTTGAACCTCTTTGTTCTGCTAATAGTACCAATGCTTTCATGTCGCCTGATTCCACATAAGCAACACCATCAAATGGACTTGTCAATACCATGTCAGTATGACCGCCCATTACGGCTGCATTAGCTTCTGAACCACTTGAGTAAGGAATGAAGGTTGCCTCTATTCCCACTTCGTCAAAGAACTGACCTGAAGCAACGCCATCAACACCTTGAATAGACATCATGCCTACTGTTGGTACATAGTCGGGATTAGCATCACAATATGCAATCATTTCTGCAACGGTGCTATATGGGACATGTTTTCCAAGCAATAGACAATTGCTGTCATGCACAAGTCTCGCTACTGGAACTGTCTCATTAAAGATATCAAAGTTTGTAGTTCCATTAACTGCGGCAATTATATGGGACGGTGTATACATCGCAAAAGTGTAACCATCCTTAGGTTGATTGGCAAAAAACTCAGCTCCAACAACACCACCTGCACCCTCAACGTTATTGATCTTTACTGCTACACCCAGTTCTTTTTCCAATGCTGGCTGCAATGCTCTAATGGTTGTGTCAGTTCCACTTCCAGGGCCAAATGGTATAATGATTTCAACAGGTCTGTCAAATGTCCACTCTTCTACTGTAGGGGCTTCGGTTGCTCCTCCTGATGTAGGAGCGGCAGTAGTTGCCGTTGGAGTTGATCCACAACCCACAAGTGCAAATACCAATACAAATGCTAAAATTACTAATAGAATTTTTTCCCTCTTCATTTTTGTTTCTCCTTTAAACTAATTTTATTTTAGGTATAATATTGACAGCATTTGGCAATACTAATACCTTATTAGGCATTTTTATTTTTATGGCTTCGTCCATAGCTTGCTGAAGACTTTCTGCATGTCCTAGCATCATCCCATTCAGCTCAGCTTCATCCAAATATTCTGAAACGATTACTACTTTTCCTTTAGTCATGGCTCTAGCAAACATAAACGCTTTATTGCTTCCGATGTCATAACCTTCCAATCTGAATCTCTCAATTACTTCTTCAGGACTTTGAGCTTCTGTGAGCCATTCCCTGAGAACTCCTTCACCATATCCATCTTTAGCTTCTGCCACCAGAATAAAAGTGCATTCCGGATTGCCTATGGTTTCTGCTACTGAAAGAGCCTTTTGAGCCTGATATAGATTTCTGTCTCTGGGATATCCTCCCGGGCTTACGACAACAATATCGGCCCTTTCCTTTAAATAAACTTCACTCGCTTCCTTGCATCGATCAACTCCTTTTCTATGTGCTTCTATCAAATCTCCCGCTACAAAAGCAATGTTTTGTTTCTGCGGGTTTTGAACTGCATTAACCATAAACCTGGTTTTCGTTTTTAAAGCCACATCTAGAGCTACTTCGTGGAAAGGATTTCCATAAATCATTCCCATAGCAGGTTCAAAGGGTCTTATGGGTAGAGAATGGTGTATTTTAAGTGTTTTAAACCCTGCAAGTCCAGGGACAATGCTTTTTCTTCCACCACTGTAGCCGGCTGCATGGTGTGGTGCAATCAATCCGGTTACTATACAAAACGAGCATTCTGTTAAAGCCTTATTAATATATATTGGTACGTCATGAAGTGATTCCCCAAAATATACTAAACTTTCATCATTCTGACATTCATGTTGAATGATATTGTATTCTTTTACGACTGCCTCTCCTAGAATATTGATTAGTTCTTCTTTCGTCGGCACTCTGTGACTGCCTGTTGCAATAATAAATGTTATCTGATCCTTTTTTATTTTAGTCAGTAATCTCTTTGTCAGTTCCTCAACAATCAACTGATTCGGACCTGGTCTTGTTTGATCATTGACGACGATCAATACTTTTTCGTCCTCAGAAATCATTTCTTCAAGAGGCTTTGATCCAATTGGACTGTCCAAGGCATGTTTAAGCATGGATTCTTCATTGTCATTCAATATCTTTTTTTCATAGTTGATGAATTCGATTAAAACATTATCGTCAACATACGCTTCTTGCAGCCCTTTACCATATGGTACAGAAATTTTTTGCATCTCTCACACTCCATTATTGTTAAAGCTGATTTGACTAAAGCTTTCCACTTTGTCTATGCTAAGTAAAATGTCAGTAATCGTTGTCGCATCTTTGTAAGCAACTGCCAGCAAAGGTTCCACCTTGTTTTTAATATCTTTTTCAGTTATGGGATTTGCTACGCTGCCCAAAGCATCTTTTATTTCAACTTCAAGAACAGTTCCGTCCTTCATGATGATTTTAGTCTTACATCCCCAATGATCAGGATATCTTTCTGTGAAGGTGCCATTAGGTTTAACTGTTATCTTTTTGAGCAATTCCTGAACCTTTGGATTTTTAATGCTTTCAGTTTTAAAACTATCTAAGGTTATCTTGCCATGAACCAATATCTCTGCTATGGTGTAAGGTGTTGAGAATTTTGCGTCTGTAGGCGTCACGGGATTTATACTTCCTTCTGTAGTGCCACATTGCTTATAGCCAACCAAATAGGTATCCACTTCAATTTTTTCAATCAGATCATTGTCTATCGCATGCTTATCCTTAAGATATAAAGCTGAGTCTATTGCACAGTGCGTACTTCTGCAGCAAGGATATGGTTTGTTGTCAACATTTAAAATCTCATACTTTAGTCCTAGATTATTGGATACTTGTGATAAATCATAGTCATCGGACATAGCCTGAAATAATCCACCGTCACTTGCATCCAATATCCTTGATGGTCCCGTCATTCCTGATTTTGCAAGTATTGCAGCCTCAATGCCACTTACAGCAGCTCTTGCCGGATGCAAAATTTTCGAGCTCGCACTGTCTCCGAGAAATGCCCATACCCCGAAAGATTGTGTTCCTGCCATTCCTAGAGCATAAACAGTTTGTTCATAGTTCAGAGTCATTAATTTAGCCGCTGCTGCTGCTGCTCCGAAAGTTCCTGCTGTAGATGTGACATGCCAGCCTTTGTTTCTATGGCTTGACACCCCAAACGCCATTCCAATTCTTGACATGACCTCATATCCACAAATAACAGCTTCTAAAAATTCTTTTCCTGAAGATTTAAGATGTTGTGCTAAAGCAATTGCTGTCGGAACAACAACCGTTCCAATATGAGTTTTAGATTTTGTGTGCACGTCATCTAGTTCGAGTCTATGTCCCATCAAAGCATTTAAAAACGCAGCCTGTATAAAAGGTAGCTGATGGTTAAATCCCCATACATCGGCATCTCCCTGACTAGGATATAATTTTATGTACTCATTAACAATATCAATAATCAACTGATCCTTAGAAGCGCCAACTGCTGCTCCAAAAGAATCAAGGACGCAATATTTTGATGCGTTGACAACTTCCTTAGGAACTCTATCTAATTCAAGATTTAGAATAAATTCTGAAAGCTTTTCTATCTGATTCATTGGTCACCTCCAGTAAACGTTTTCTTCAAGTTAAATCTCCAAGCATAAATCCATTATTAATGAAATAATTATACAATATTTCCTGTCAATAGGGAACTATTTATTAAATTATGGAATACATAGATTTTACCTATATCTTCAGGTTCTTATCTATCTCAAAAACTAACTCTTCTGCTGTTACCCATGTCTTATTCGTTGATGTTGACATATCGAATAAATCCCTAGTCATAACACCGCTTTCAATGGTTTGAACTACAGCTTCTTCCAGGGCATCAGCGAATTTCATCAAATTAGCATTATCGTCCAGCTCGCCACGCTTCCTGAGAGCTCCTGTCCATGCATATATGATTGCAGTGGGATTTGTGGATGTCTTTTCGCCTTTCAAATACCTATAGTAGTGATTCTTAACTGTCCCATGTGCCGCTTCATATTCATAAGCCCCATCTGGTGAAATCAAAACAGATGTCATCAGTGCCAAGCTTCCAAATCCTGCTGCAACCATGTCGCTCATCACATCTCCGTCGTAGTTTTTGCATGCCCATATGATTCCACCGCTTGATTTCATTATTTTAGCCACTGCATCATCGATTAAGGTATATGTAAAGTCAATTCCAGCTTCTTTGAATAAATGCTCAAACTCATTCAGATACATCTCTTCAAATATTTCTTTAAATCTGTTGTCATAGATTTTTGATATGGTATCCTTTGTAGCAAACATCAAATCTGTTTTTTCACTTAGCGCATATCTAAAACAGCTGTTGGCGAAATCCTTAATGGAAGAATCAAGATTATACTCGGCCAGCAAAACGCCTCTCTCTTCAAACTCAAAAATAGTTTTTCTTTCTTCTTTGCCACTACTGTCGGTTAGAACAAGTTCAGCCTTTGTGTTGGGTTCGATGATGGCTCCGGTAGATGAATATACATCTCCATAAGCATGTCTGGCAACAGTTATGGGTCTTTTCCAGCCAGGGACATAAGGAACAATAGTGCTGATTGTGATAGGTTTTCTGAAAACTGTTCCGTCTAAAATTTTTCTAATTATGCCATTAGGGCTAATCCCTACTACTTTTAGATCATATTCTTTTTTTCTATCTTCATTAGCCGTTATCGTTGAGCACTTAACACCCACCCTATGTTTTTTTATTGCATTGGCAGCGTCAATAGTTACTTGTTCTTTTGTATTGTCCCTGTTCTTAATATGTAGGTCGTAATACTCTGTTTTTAATTCCACATAAGGTTCAATCAATATTTCTTTTACCCATTTCCAAATTATACGCGTCATTTCATCGCCGTCTAACTCTACTATAGGATTTGTCATTCTAATTTTTCCCACACTTAACCTCCTCGTCTTAATACTGCTTGTTTTTCAACATGTTTACATATCCACCTTGCTTAATGGCATCCAAATCCACCTGAAGCAATGGCGTGGAACAGTAATACATCTGATTATTAGTTGTGTTTTTGACTTCTATATCCATTTTCTCATGCAAAAATGTTGTTTCAATTACTAAAATGTCTCCTTGGTTAATTGCTGTAAAATCATTTTCAGATTTAAAAACCAGCGGCAATATACCCCAATTGACCATGTTTGCCAGATACAATCTTGCAAAGCTTTTTGCAATAATGATGTTTACTCCCAGGTATCTAGGTATGATCGCAGCTTGTTCTCGACTTGATCCCTGCCCAAAGTTTTCTCCAGCTACAATGATTGAGGATTTAATTTTAATAACCCTCTCGTAAAAAGTGGTATCTGTAACTCTAAAAGAGTGTTTAGACATTTCTGGAATATTGGATCTTATAGGAAGATACAACGCTCCGGCAGGACAGATATGATCCGTAGTAATATCATCTCCAACCTTCAGTATCACTTCACTTTGACTTAAATCACTCATTGTCGAAAGGTCCGGCAAGGGTTTAATATTGGGGCCTTTCCTTATCTTTTGTTCAGGGTTTTCTTCAGGCATGATAAATAAATTTTCCTCGACATTGAATTTCTCAGGCATTGAAAACTCAATAGGGCTTTTGCCCATATCCCTTGGATCTGTTATTACACCCTTAATTGCTGAAGCAGCGGCAGTTTCAGGCGCACAAAGATAGACTTGGTCATTTTCAGTCCCTGATCTACCCTTGAAATTTCTTGGTCCTGTTCTAAGGGATACGCCTTCAGTAGGTGGGGCAAAGCCACACCCGTTGCAAGCGCCACATATGGGTTCAAAGATGCGTGATCCTGAAGATAATATGCTTTCGTATGCTCCTCTTTTTACAATTTCACTTAACACAGTCCTGGTTGAAGGATAAACTCCCAACGTCACGTTTCGGTGAACATTTTCTCCTTTAAGAATGTTCGCCACGCTGAGCAAATCCTGAACTGATGTATTAGTACAACTGCCAATCATCACCTGATCAACTTTTTTCCCGGCAATATCCTTAACTTTCACAACTTTATCTGGCTGAGAAGGCAAGGCAATCAACGGCTCAAGTTGGTCCAGATTGATTTCAATAGTTTCATCATAAACAGCATCGACATCAGCATCAAGAGCCATATAATCATGCACTCTTCCAAATGCCTTAAGCCATTGTCTTGTTTTTTCATCACTTGGGAATATTGATGTTGTGGCCCCTGTCTCTGCTCCCATATTTGTTATTGTCGATCTTTCCGATACATTAAGTGTCTTTACACCGTCACCTGAATACTCAAAAACTTTTCCCACACCGCCCTTAACAGATACTATTCTCAGTAGTTCAAGTATGATATTTTTGGCGGATACAAATGGTTTAAGCGTACCATCAAGGTTTACCTTCACAATTTTAGGCATTGTTAGATAAAAAGGTTCTCCAGCTATTGCCATAGCATTGTCAAATCCACCCACACCTACTGAAAATGAGCCTACACCACCTGCCGCAACTGTATGTGAATCGCCTCCAATCAAAACCTTGCCCGGTGCTGCGAAGTGCTCCAAATGAAGATGATGGCAAATGCCATTGCCACTTCTGGCAGTAATTATTCCAAGCTTGGAAGCCATGTCCATGATAAAGTTGTGATCATCGGTATTTTTATGGTCTGCCTGTATCATATTATGATCAATATATTGAACAGCTAAATCGACTTTCTTATGCTTTAATCCTATTGCCTCGAGAACCAGATAAGACATGACGCCATTTAAATCATGCGTCAAAGTCTGATCAACTCTAATGCCAATCCTGCTTCCTCTGATCATTTCTCCGTCAACAATTGCTTGTGATATGATTTTTTCAGTTATGGTCATGCCCATGAAATCCTCCAAATATTTATTGGCCTTTTTTATTGTAATTGATCATTGATCCGCTGACTAGAATCTCTCTTTCTTTATCCGTCAACTGGCCTAAAGACAATTCAATCTCAACAGGTATATCTTTAATGACATATGCTTTTATTGAATCATTCTTACTTTTAATTGAGCCTATAATGTTTGGTATGAAAATATAATCTTCTCTGGAAATCAGGTCCTCGCTTTCAATCAAAAATGGTATGATACCCCAATTAATCAGATTGGATCGGTATCTCTTTGTCGCATATACCTTGGCTATATTTGCCCAGGCACCTAAAACCCTTTGACATGATGCCGCTTGTTCCCTGGCTGAACCATCTCCAGGTTTATTGGCATAAATGGTGCTGCCTATACCGACTTCTTCAGGATTCAGGTTCTCAAACCCCTTGATGGTTCTGATCACTTCATATATATCTTTTAATTCGTCGTATTTTTCACTAGGATCTTCTCCTCGCTCTCTGGACAACTCATATTCATACACTTTTTTCGAATTCTTGACATAATCCGGGTCTTTCCTAGCTAATGTGAATTCGGCTAATCTTATAGGATTTGATCTATATGAGGATGTTTCACCAGAGGGAATCAATTCATCCGTTGTTGTAACTGGATCGGTTATATGTGTGACAACTTTCAATATAACGCTTTCTGTCATCTCCGGAAAATTAGGCCAGGGTTTAATGTTAGGTCCAAGTATAAGCTCTACGGACTCATCCGCCTTTTGCCATCCATTATAAACTCTTTTCTCGTATATTGATTTATCAAAATGGTAGTTTTTAGGCTTGTATTCCACGTCTATCTCGTCGGAGGCGGTCAGGATCCCTCCATTGATTGCAGTAGCAGCTATTGATCTGGCATCCATTAATGCTACCATTGAGATCTGATTGTCAGTCGGTTGTGATCCATCTCTGTTCGGGAAGTTTCTTGTTGCATGTCTGATTGAAAGCTCGTTGTTGCCAGGGGTGTCTCCTGCACCAAAGCATGGTCCGCAGAATGCAGGTTTAATCAATGCTCCAGCTCCCATTAAATCTGCAGCTACTCCGTTCTTTATCAGTTCCATCATTACCGGTTGACTGCCAGGATAAATACTCATTGTGAACGAATCATTTCCGGTTGATTTGCCTCTCATAATATCGGCAGCAGCAACTATATTGTCAAATGTACCTCCAGAGCACCCTACAATAATGCCTTGCTCCACATGTATTTTACCGGATTTGATTTTGCTCATCAGATCCACTTTAATATCATTTGATTCAAATGTTTTTTTGCTATCCGCTTCAATCTGTGCAAAAATATCTTTTGCATTATTTTTTAGATCCTCAATAGTAAATACATTGCTTGGATGAAAAGGGAGTGCTATTGACGGTTTAACCTTCGACAAATCAAGTTCTACAATCGCATCATATACAGCAGCAGGTTCAGGATATAATTTCTTGTAATCATCCGGTCTTCCATGAATCTCATAGTATTTTTTAACCTCGCCGTCTGTCTCCCAGATAGAGCTCCAGCAAGTTGTTTCAGTTGTCATAACGTCAATTCCATTTCTAAACTCAATCGGCAATGACAAAACACCCTCGCCAATAAATTCCATCACTTTATTTTTAACCAGTCCATTATCATATACCGCTTTGATAAGAGTCAGGGCGACATCCTGAGGACCTACGCCAGGATTGGGTTTGCCTGTCAAGTATATGGCAACTGTGCCAGGAGGTTTCAGATCATAGGTTTGCTGCAAAAGCTGTTTGGCAAGCTCTCCTCCTCCTTCCCCTACGGCCATCGTTCCCAAAGAGCCATATCTGGTATGACTGTCTGAACCCAATACCATATCCCCGCATCTAGCTGTCATTTCTCTATTATATGAATGAATCACCGCGAGATTGGGAGGTACATAAATTCCACCAAATTTTTTGGCTGCGGATAAAGCAAATTTATGGTCGTCCTCGTTTATGGTTCCTCCAACTGCACAGAGACTGTTATGACAATTTGTCATCACATATGGCAGAGGGAATTTTGTCATACCACTGGTGCTGGCTGTTTGAATAATTCCAACGCATGTTATGTCATGAGCTGTTATGGAGTCAAATTTTAATCTTAGATTATCTGCGTCATCAGAGTAATTATGATCTTGGATGATTGTATAAGCTATTGTTCCTTTTTTTGCATCTTCCCAACAGAATGATTCACCTAATCTTTCCTTTTCGTCATCAGAAATACTATCTCTATCATATATGATTTTTCTTCCATCAAGAACCAGTACTTCCTGGTCAAATATTTTTATCAAAATCTTACCTCCGATTTTTTATTTTATAAATTGAATCTTATTAAATATAAGTGTATAATTATTTTATCACATAGTCTAATACTAATTATATAATAATTAGTATAGGAAAATCCTATAATTTGGAGTTATACATGAACGATAGAGAGTTGCTATATGTAAAAACAATAGCAGATACGAAAAGCATATCAAAAGCAGCTAAAAAACTGTATATTGCACAGCCTTCCTTAAGTCAGGCAATCCAAAAAATAGAAGATGATATAGGAACAAAACTATTCCTTCGAAATCATGACGGTATGAAACTGACTTTGGCAGGTGAAAAATATTATATTACAGCAAAGGAAATTCTAAACATATATAATGACTTCAAAAACGAAGTGACTTATATTAACGATTTGAAAAAGGGAAGAGTTACATTCGGAATAACATCTTATTTGGCTACTTATCTACTGCCTAAGCTTATGCCAGAATTCATAGAGAAATATCCTAACATTGAGGTGTATATAATGGAAGAAAATTCCACAATGTTGGAAAGATCTCTTTTAAACGGTTCTATTGATTTCGCCATTATGCACAAATCCCCCTTACCTGAAAAATCATCCATATTCTATGACGTCATATTCAAAGATTCTTTCCTGATTGTGACTAAAAAAAATCACCCGTTATCATCATATAAGATTATTGACGAGAAACTTCCATATCCTATTCTTGATATTAATCTTTTTAAGGACGAAAAATTTATTTTAGTAGAGAAAGATAAGAGAATTAGACAGGTCAGCGATCTGATATTTAGCATCTCAGCGTTTAGTCCCAATATTTCATTGGTTGTGAAAAGCTTTGAAACCGCAAGAAGATTAGCTAGTACGGGTTTTGGGGTGACAATTGTACCAAAAAACTATATCAAAATTTTTGAAGGCCTTTATGATGCAGACTATTATTACATAAAAGAAAATAAATACGATTATTGGGAAACCTGTATTGCAGTCAATCAGAACATGTATCTGTCGAAAGCAGCTAAAGCTTTTATGGATTTGATATATACATATTTCAAAGAACAGCAGCCAATTTAATGATGTTACTTTACCACAATATTTTTAATACAATTTTAGTTGACATTTCAACTAAGTGATAATATAATTTTATATAGTTGAATATTCAACTATGTATAAAGGTTTTTATTAATATATAAGCGAGATGATTTTATGTTTTATGAGTACACAAAAGAATATATTCTAAAAAATGATGAAATCAAAAGGCATAAATCAGCTTTATTTCTAAAAACGATAGATATAGAGTTCGATACCAATGTTGATGTCACTATTAATATTGTTAAAAATAATCAGATTGCAGCTACTATCTCCGCTGAAAAAAATCTTATCAAATGTATTGGAGTAGCCCCTGATTTTCGATCAGAAGGATTGATGAATATTCTTTTTTCTGATTTAATATCTTATCAATATAGTAAGGGTTTCTATAACCTCGCTTTATTCACAAAAGCTGAGTATGAAACCATAATTGCCAGTCTTGGTTTCTATACAATATGCAAAACGAAAAACATCGTTTTTATGGAGAACCATAAAAATAAATTTAGAGACTATCTTCAAAATCTCACTCAATCGGATTGCAAGGGAAAAGTTGCCTCAATAGTCATGAATCTAAACCCTATTACTAACGGACATCTTTATTTAATTGAAAAGGCATCTTCAGAGAATGATGTTTTATTTGTTTTTATCGTCAGTGAGGACAGATCAGTGGTTCCATTTGATATAAGATATCAACTAGCTGAAGCCAGTACGCGCCACCTGAAGAATGTTATTCTTGTAAAGGGGGGAGAATATATCATCTCTTCTACCACATTTCCATCGTATTTTAAAAAGGATTATAATAGTTGGATACGCAACTACTGTGAACTCGATCTTACTATTTTTTCAAAACATATAGCTAAAAAGCTGAATATCAGCAAAAGATATGTTGGCACGGAACCATATTGCAAGGTTACAAATTACTACAACAAAGTCATGTCTGAAATTTTACCCAAGTACAATATTGAGTATATAGAGGTATCCAGACTCCTATCGGAAGATGACGCGATCAGTGCATCAAGAGTGAGAAAGTTAGCGGATGAAGGTGATTTTAAAGCAATTAAAAGCCTCGTCCCTGAAGCTACTTATAAATATCTAATATCAATAAATGGAGGTTCGTATGAAACTTAACAAAAGAGCCATAGCAGGAACTATGACTTCAAGTGATGTCATGATTGAGGTTATACCGTGGGGTAAGACTTCTGAAATAAACATAAAAAGCGATGTGGAAAAGCAATATGGCGATCAAATATTAGATTTGATCAACTCAATTCTCAGGGAAAACGACGTAGACAACGTTTGTATCAATGTTGTTGATAAAGGAGCATTGGATTTTACTATTTCAGCCAGATTAAAAACAGCTCTGTTTAGAGCTGCCAAGTAGGAGGAAATCATGGAAAAATTGAGAAGAACCATGTTATATGTTCCCGGTAATAACCCTGCCATGATAAAGGATATTTACATCTACCAACCAGACTCTATCATGTTTGACCTGGAAGATTCTATCTCTTTAGCTGAGAAAGATTCGGCTAGATTTCTGGTAAGTGAAGCGCTTACTAACGTTGATTACCTGGGGATTGAAACTGTTGTCAGAGTCAATGGCTTAGATACGGAATTTGGTCTAGCTGATTTGGAATGCATTGTCAAAGCTCAGCCCGATGTTATTCGCCTTCCTAAAACAGAAACTAGTGAAGACATAAGCGAAATGGAAGCGATCATAGCAAGAATAGAACTGGAAAACAATATTCCCGTCGGCAAAACTAAGATGTTTGCAGCTATAGAATCCGCTAAGGGTGTATTAAATGCTTATTCAATAGCAACATCGAGCAAACGGCTCGTAGGTATTGCATTAGGGGCAGAAGACTATGTCACCAACCTGAGAACGAACAGAAGCCCGGAAGGTATAGAATTGTTATTTGCCAGAGGTCAGATACTAAATGCGGCACGAGCTGCCAACATATCCGCTATTGATACAATTTATTCAGATATCGAGAACGAGGAAGGTTTTAGAAGAGAAGTCGAGCATATCAAGCAGTTGGGATTTGACGGGAAATCAATAATTAACCCGAGACAGATCGATATTGTTCATGAGATTTATGCGCCTAAACCCAAAGAAATTGAGTATGCCCTTCAAGTCATAGCAGCAATACAACAAGCTGAGAAAGAGAACTCAGGTGTTATCTCCTTAAATGGAAAAATGATTGACAAGCCTATCGTTGAACGAGCTGAAAGAGTTCTTCAACTGGCTGGAATAAATGATATGGAGCAAAGTGATGGAAGATAGATATGATATTAATGAATTGTTAAAGGAAAAAGGGACCTTTACTGGTATCGACAAATCAAAAAGAAAGAAAAACAAAGTAAGAAGCCTGAAATATGTAATAGATGCTTTAGATATTAAAGATGGCATGACGATCTCATTTCACCACCACTTTAGAAATGGTGATTTGTTAGCAGACATGGTTTTAGAATTATTGGATAAAAAAGGTACAAAAAACATCACTATTTTCCCAAGCTCATTAACAACAGCTCATGATCATTTTGGACAGTATATTCAATCAGGACTAATCTCTAGAATATGCACAAGTGGTATCAGAGACAGACTCGGTGAAGATATCTCTTCCGGTATGTTAGATACTCCGGTAATCATTCGTTCTCATGGTGGCAGGGCTAGGGCTATAGAATCAGGTGAGGAAAAAATCGATGTTGCTTTCATAGCTGTAGCACATAGTGATGTCAATGGTAACGCTAATGGCTTTGAAGGCGTATCTCCCTGCGGTTCATTGGGATACTCAATGGTCGATATGAAGCATGCTGACAAAGTTGTTGTTGTAAGCGATCTGATTACAGAAGAAATCACCATCCCCTTTTCAGTGCCTTCATATAATGTTGATTACGTTGTTAAAGTGGAAAAAATCGGTATTAAGGAAAAAATAATGTCTGGCGCTACCAGGCTAACAACAAATCCTAAGGAACTTCTCATAGCAAAACGTACCGCTGATATCATCGAGGCTTTGGAAATCATTAAGGAAAATTTTACATTTCAGACTGGAACAGGCGGATCATCCTTGGCTGTAACCAGATTTATGCGAGATAAAATGATTGAGAAGAAAATCGTTGCTGATTTCGCACTTGGCGGTATTACAGGACATATTGTAAGACTTCACGAGGAGGGTTTGGTCAGAAAACTTTTAGATGTGCAATGTTTTGATCTCGACGCTGTTTTTTCTTTAAAAAATAATATAAGACACTTTGAAATTGATGCTTCTTTCTATGCCAATCCGGAGAATCCAGGATGCGTTGTTAATAAGTTGGATGTAGTTGTCTTAAGTGCACTGGAAATCGATAGAAATTTTGATGTCAACGTCATGACAGGATCAGATGGTATTTTGAGAGGCGCTTCGGGTGGACATTGTGATACAGCCGCAGGCTCTAAAATCTGTATAGTCACCTCCCCATTGGTCAGAGGAAGAATCGCAACAGTCAAGGATAAGGTTCTCAATATAGTAACACCAGGCAGTACGGTAGATATTCTGGTCACAGACCATGGAACGGCAGTCAATCCTTTAAGAAAAGATATAATGGCATTGCTAAAAGAAAAGAAAATCCCTATTGTGTCAATAGATACGCTCGTCGAAATGGCAGAAAAAATTGTTAAAAAACCTAATCCTATAGTCTATGGGGATAAGGTTGTAGGCGTCATAGAATATCGAGATGGCTCAATTATCGACTTGGTAAAACAAGTTATTTAAAAACCAAGACCCATGAAAACGAAATTTTCATGGGTCTTAATTATTGTTATAACAACAAAATGTACTTATATCAGACTAGCTATCTTATTGCTTAATAGTAATCAACTCAATAAATTTAGACTTAACAATCAAGGATTTGAAAACAAATGTCCCAATCACTGAAACCACTGCAAATTCTCCCAGGGCTACAAAAATGATTGACGGTATCAATGGCAGGTTGAGCATATAGTTAAGCTGAAACCCGATTATTATTCCATTGGAGATCACTGGTCCAAGGCTAGCTAGGAATAATGATTTACGGCCCATTCCCATTTTCCGTCTGACAAAGATGATGAATAACAACGCCAGGAAAGTCGCTGCAGTACCAAAAACCACATCTATCAAGCCAATAGGGCTGAAAAGGTTGGCGACTGCACAGCCCAATGTCAATCCAACCAAATAAGTCGGATCAATAAAGGCAAACAGGACAAAGATCTCAGAAATCCTGAATTGGATCTGGCCATAGCTTACCGATTGAAATACAAGTGTTACTGCGATGTACAATGCAGCAATAATAGCGCTTTTAACTAAATAATCTGTTGTGATTTTTTTCATAAAAAAACTCCCTTAACATAGATTTATGTTTCTGGAGTACCTACAAAAATGAACAACTCTGTTAATTTCTTGTTTTTTATAGTGGGTACCAAGAAAACACTTCTATTAAATTAGTAAAGGCCGACTGAAAGCCGGCCCGGTATGGCATAATATTATCTTTTTGAGAATTGTGGAGATTTTCTGGCTTTCTTTAAACCAGGTTTCTTTCTCTCTACCATTCTTGAGTCTCTTGTAAGGAATCCCGCTTTTTTAAGAATAGGTCTTAAATCAATATCAGCTTCCAACAGAGCTCTTGATATACCATGTCTGACAGCTCCGGCTTGGCCTGTGAACCCTCCGCCTTTAACTGTGCATTCCACGTCAAACTTATCAATCGTATCAGTAATCATCAATGGTTCTTTGACAATAACCTTCAATGTCTCAAAATCAAAGTAATTCTCTATGTCTCTTTTATTAATCACTATTTTACCAGTGCCAGGTGATAAAAACACTCTTGCAACAGCATTTTTTCTTCTACCAGTTCCGTAATACTGAGCTTTCATCATATCCTCCTTTCAACTATACCTCGTAAATTTCAGGTTGCTGTGCTTGTTGCTGATGCTCAGCGCCTGCATATACTCTTAGCTTCTTCATCATTTGTCTTCCCAATTTGTTTTTAGGAAGCATTCCCTTTACAGCCAGGTATACCGCTTTTTCAGGAGTTTTACTCATAAATTCTCTGTAGGTCACTTCTTTAAGTCCACCAGGGTAACCTGTATGGTGTCTTCTCATCTTTTGATCCAACTTGTTTCCTGTTAAAACAACCTTGGAACAATTTATAACAACTACATGATCTCCTGTGTCTATATGCGGTGTAAATATAGGCTTATGCTTTCCTCTAAGAATTGTCGCGATCTCTGTAGCAAGTCTTCCCAATGTTTTTCCATCAGCGTCGATTACATACCATTTTCTTTGTACATCACTAGGTTTAGCCATGTAACTTTTCATAGCTTTCCCTCCTTTATCCATCTCACGAATTTAT
>JAUYTY010000191.1 GCA_030694905.1 Eubacteriales bacterium
CAGCAGGCCTTGTCAATATGATCCTGTCCACTTCCATTTTCCTGAAAGCATCGACTGACATAGAATCCGCCAGGTAAGTATTCCCCGTTCCGGCAGGCCCTATTCCAAAGACAATGTCGTTTTTTCTGATGTTGTTAATATAAATCTTCTGCCCTATGGTTTTGGGTTTGATCATCTTACCGGACGAAGTCACTGTAATGACGTCGTTTAGATAATCCCCCACTCTCTCGACATTTCCCTCCGCATAATATTTCAAAAGATAGTTGAACTTTGATTCCGGCAAGAATCCCTCATCCTTAAATCCGTTCATGATATCCTCAAGCAGTTTGGTTACAGTATCCACATCATCTTTTTTTCCAATTATCTTTAATATATCTTCTCTGACCAATAAATCTATTTTAAAAAGCTCTTTGATTTGTCTTAGATTCTTATCCATCTGCCCGAAAATAAGCGAGACTAAGCTACTGTTCTCCAGATTAATTTGCTTCTCGAATTGTTCCATTTATCCTCCGTTTGGTATGTCTATTTAGTCAATAATATCATATGACCAAACATATTTCTATACAAAGAAAATATAAAGAATTTGTATATCTCCGAAACATTTGTTAAAATGAATTTGGAGGTGTTATTATGACAATACACATTGGTGCTAAAAAAGGAGAAATTGCTGAAACCATACTATTGCCCGGTGATCCTTTAAGGGCTAGGTTTTTGGCAGAAAAATATCTGGATGATTATTTCTGTTACAATGAAGTCCGGGGTATGTATGGTTATACAGGTTATTATAAAGGAAAAAAAATCTCAGTTCAGGGAACAGGCATGGGCATGCCTTCCATTGGCATATACTCATATGAGCTTATAGTTGACTATGGCGTCAAAAATCTTATCAGGATCGGATCATGCGGCTCATTCCAAGCGGATGTCAAGGTAAGGGATGTCATATTGGCGATGAGCGCATCCACCAACTCAAATTTTGCCTCTCAATATGGCCTGCCTGGAACCTTTGCACCTACGGCTTCTTATGAGCTGCTGGAGAAAGCAAAACGAACGGCTGACCAAAAGAAAATCCCAGTCGTGATCGGCAATATACTGTCAAGTGACATATTCTACGATGCGGACCCAAATGTCTGGAAAAAATGGGCCGCTCTAGGTGTTCTAGGGGTGGAAATGGAAGCCGCAGCCTTATATATGAATGCCGCTAAGCTTGGTGCAAATGCATTGGCTATTCTGACAGTCAGCGACAGTCTGGTGGACCATACGATGACAACTTCTGAAGAAAGGGAAAAAACCCTGACGGATATGATGGAAATAGCATTGGAACTCGCATAAAAAAAGACCCATTGGGTCTTTTTTTAACTTAAGTATTTTGAAACTATTTCATTAACCTGCTTGCCGTCCGCTTTGCCTTTAATCAGGGGCATTATTTTCCCCATGATTTTTCCCATGTCTTTCTTGGTTTGTGCATTGGTTTCTTTGATAGCATTAACCACTATTTCTTCCAATGCCTCCAGGCTAAGCTGTTCAGGCAAATATTCAGTTAAAATAGCAATTTCCTCTTCAGTAAGTGTAACCAAGTCTTCCCTATTGCCAGCTTTGAAGTCGCCTATGCTGTCTTTTTTCTGTTTCACCTGTTTGGCGATTATGCCGATGACATCGTCATCAGTCAAAGCCACTCTGTTGTCAACTTCCAATTGTGTAACTGCCGCTTTAATCATGGTTACAGTGTTTTTTCTTACCTTGTCTTTATTTTTCATTGAAGCCTTCAAGTCTTCCATAAGCTTCTCTTTTAAAGACATACCTTCACCTCAATTATTTAGCGATCTTTTTGTTTTTCTTTCTCTTGGCAGCTTCAGCTTTCTTTTTTCTCTTCACGCTTGGCTTTTCGTAGTGCTCTCTTTTCCTTACTTCAGAGAGAACGCCAGTGATAGCACATTGTCTTTTAAATCTCTTCAATGCATTATCCAAAGATTCATTTTCTCTTACTTTAACCTCTGTCATCTGCGACCCTCCCCTCATAACACAATATTGTCGTATCTCAAATTGCACTTGTAAATTATACATTAAATAAAAAATATTTTCAACTGTTATTTTTCAAATCTAACCGGGAGGCCATTTCATCAGTCTCTTGCCTAAAACATGGAAGTGCAAATGGTCCACAGACTGCATTCCGTCCACTCCACAGTTGGATACTATGCGATATCCAGATTCAAAAATACCTGTCTTTTTGGCAATCAGCGGAATAGCTTCAAGTATCTTGAGAGCGGCTTCGCTATTAGTATGATCAATCTGATTTAGGGATGAAATATGGGTTTTAGGGATGATTAGAACATGAACAGGTGATTGTGGATTAATATCGTTGAAAGCCAGGATGTCATCGTTCTCGTACACAACCTCTGATGGTATTTCCTTATTGGCGATTCTACAAAACAAACAGTTTTTCACAATGTCACCTCCTCAGTTATTAGTGTATGATTCTCAACAGATCTGACACGGACATTTTTTCTGATATTGTGCAAATCATCAGCTGAGACGCTATGGGTAGCCAGATAGTTGGAGGCATGACCAATATAGTAACCTTTTTCATGTCGTTGTTCGTAAAGAACATCTACGGTTCTGCCTACAAATGATTCGTAAAAATTCTGTGCAACCCTGTCACATAGCCCTATCAATCTATTGGTTCTTTCTTTCTTGATTTTACCCTGTATCTGGTCAGGCATATGGAATGCTTTGGTTCCTTCCCGCGGAGAAAATGGGAAAACGTGCACCTTTGAAAACC
>JAUYTY010000201.1 GCA_030694905.1 Eubacteriales bacterium
GGAAATTTCTCATGGATCAGTTTCTATCTGATGTGAAGAAGGTTTATGACAGACATGGTATGTGTGTGGTAGCTGTCTCAGAGGGTATAACAGATGAAAACGGTACGCCCATAGTCACTAAGCTAGGGAAGGAAGTCGAAAAGGATGCCCATGGCAATGTGTTGCTTTCCGGCACCGGTGCCTTGGGGGATTTGCTGTCGGCGGAGATTAAAGAGAAGCTTAGACTTTCTCGCGTTCGCAGTGATACATTTGGTTATCTGCAGAGATCCTTCTTCGGTTGTGTCTCCGATGTGGATCAGCATGAAGCCCGTGAGGTTGGCGAGCGTGCTGTCCAGATAGCTATGTGGAATGATGTTGATGGCTCCATTGCTATTAAAAGGACCGGTAATTACTCAGTCGATTATCGTCTTGAGTTATTCGATCAGATTGCCGGAAAAACTAAGACAATGCCTGATGAATTTATTAACCGGACTGGAAATGATGTGACTGATGATTTTAAGTTTTACATCAGACCACTGTTGGGGTCGGGGCTACCACAGCCGTCATGGTTAAGGGCACCACAAGTACCGAAATTACTAAATAAAGATAAAAAATAGGAGGTAATCAGTATGCCGTTAGTAACATCAGCAGAACTTTTCAAAAAAGCTTATGGCAAGTATGCCGTTGGCGCATTTAATGTCAATAATATGGAAATTATTCAGGGAATTGTCGAGGCTGCAAAGGAAGAGCAATCACCTTTGATTCTTCAGGTTTCAGCAGGGGCGCGAAAATATGCCAAGCACATATATCTGATGAAATTGGTGGAAGCAGCGCTAGAGGACACGGATTTGCCTATTTGTCTTCATCTGGATCATGGTGAAGATTTTGAAATCGCTAAATCTTGCATTGATGGGGGTTTCACTTCTGTCATGATTGATGGCTCAAAGTTGCCTTTCGAAGAAAACATAGCTTTGACAAAGAAAGTGGTCGAGTATGCTCATGCAAACGGAGTTGTAGTTGAGGCTGAATTAGGCAGACTAGCCGGTGTTGAGGATGATATAAAAGTTAGCGCTAAGGATTCAAGTTACACAGATCCAGACCAGGCGGCCGAGTTTGTTTATAAATCAGGCTGTGATTCTCTGGCTATAGCGATTGGAACCAGCCATGGCGCTTATAAGTTCAAAGGAGACCCAAGCTTGGATTTTGCCCGTTTAGAGACAATTGCAAAACTGCTTCCGGGATTTCCCTTGGTTTTGCATGGCGCTTCTACTGTTTTGCCGGAATTTGTTGCGAAATGCAACCAGTTCGGTGGAGAAATCAAGGGTGCTCAGGGTGTTCCTGAAGAGATGCTTTTCAGAACGACAACCATGGGAATCTGCAAAATCAATATCGATACAGATCTTCGTCTTGCCATGACCGCTTCCATCAGGGAATACATGGCCGATCACCCGGGTGACTTTGATCCAAGACAGTATCTTAGCCCGGCAAGAGAAGCTATTAAAAATATGGTGAAGCATAAGATAAAAAGTGTTTTGAATTCCAGCAATCGGATTTAACAAATAAATCAACTTAATAAAGGCGCGTGAACATTTTTTAATGTTCACGCGCTCTATTAAATAATAGCAATATACTTTGGCACTACGCAAGCAAGACCAAACTTACAGCCATTACAGCCATACCACCTATCAGGCCATATATGGCTACATGATGTTCTCCATATTTTTCTGCAGTCGGCAGCAATTCGTCCAAAGAAATATAAACCATTATTCCAGCAACCCCAGCAAATACTAAACCAAACATCAAATCACTGCTATATCTCAAAAGAACGAAATATGCCACTATAGCGCCCAAAGGCTCAGAAAGGCCTGACAGAAAAGAGTATTTAAATGCTTTTTTCTTATCACCGGTGGCAAAATAGATGGGAACCGACACGGCGATACCTTCAGGAATATTGTGGATAGCGATTGCTATGGCAATGCTGATTCCAAGGGTTGGATCCTCCAGTGCAGACATGAAAGTTGCCATCCCTTCGGGAAAATTGTGGATAGCGATTGCCAACGCTGAAAAAAGACCCATGCGCATTAGCTCCTTATCCTCAGAAATTGCCTTTTTAGGAAGCTCATACCCTTCCGTTTCAACAAGATCCTTTAATTCATCAATATTGGATAGGTCATGAATCTCATGAGGGTTCTCATAACTTGGAACAAACTTATCAATCAAAGCTATCAATGCGATACCGCCAAAAAAGGCAATAGTGGTAGCCCATAGTCCTTGCGACTCGCCTAGTACAGATTGGAGTGAATCCTTAGCCTTGGGAAATATCTCGATGAATGAAACGTAAATCATAACCCCAGCAGAAAAACCAAGTGCACCTGACAGGAATTTCTTATTGGTTTGCTTGGTGTAAAAAGCCAGCGCACTTCCAATGCCTGTGGATAATCCCGCAAAAAGTGTTAAAGCAAAGGCAAATAGAATCGCTCCCGTTGAGTATTGCATGATAAACCCTCCTGTTTTTAAAGTTCAAGATAATTTTTAATAATAGTTACAACGTAATCAATATCTTGTTTTTTGACATCATTGTTAGTGACAAATCTGAATTCATTAACACGGATCCCAGTCATTTTAACGCCATTGTCATACATATAGGAGACAAAATGTTTGGCATCGAAAGTCGGTGATTCAATCTCAAAAAAAACCATATTGATTTGAACCTTTTCGAGATTGACTTTGATGCCATGTAGTTTATTCAATTCATTTGCCAGATATTTGGCGTTTTCGTGATCCTCATGCAGTCTTGAAACCATTTTTTCAAGAGAAATGATGCCACATGCGGCCAGTATTCCAGCCTGACGCATTCCGCCACCCAATATCTTCCTGTTGTAGCGTGCTCTTCTTATAAATTCAGAAGTACCGCATAGCATGGACCCGATAGGCGAACATAGACCTTTGGAAATACAAAACATAACAGAGTCGCAACAGTCTGCGACATCTCTGGCATCCACATCCAATGCAACAGCAGCATTAAATAGTCTTGCCCCATCTAGATGTGTTTGAACATTATGCTTCTTGGCCATTGCATAGCTGGCACGCATAACATCAAGGGGAACAACACTCCCATCCGTCTGGGCGTTTTCAAGACAAAGAAGGGATGTTCGGGGAAAATGAACATTGTCCGGTCTTATCAAACGCTCAACATCGTCCGCATAGATTCTATTGTCCAGGTTGTTTACCAAAGCATAATTGACCCCGGATAGAATAGCCGGTGCGCCTGCTTCGTAATGGACTATATGAGAGTTGACACCTGCAATTATTTCGTCTCCCCGTTTGGTATGAGTCATTATGGCTATCTGATTACCAATTGTGCCTGAAGGAACAAGCATTGCCGCTTCCTTTCCGGTCATTGCGGCAGCCAATAATTCCAACCTATTTACAGTGGCATCATCACCGTAAACGTCATCACCGACTTCAGCAACTGACATGGCATGTCTCATTTCAGGCGTCGGCTTAGTCACGGTATCGCTTCTCAAATCTATATAGCGCATCATAGCACCTCCAAGTGTGTGGTATTGTTTAAATTATCATTAAGGACACTCAATGTCAATGATAGCTTCATTTAATATTGTATAATATTTATGGCGATAATAAAACAATGGAAAATAATTTTCTTATGGGGTACAATGATAATCAATGATGATAGACTTGGAGAGTTTTGGAGGATAACACAATGAAAAAAAGGATTATAGATTTGGACATGAAAAGAAATTGGCTGGAAGCCATTACGTTTTATATAGTATACCTTATTATAGGCGTATTGGTATCAAGCGGCATTGGTGCCATTTCAGGTAGTATGTCTAACGACAGTATTCAATCGGGCATGATATCGGGCGTAATATTTGCCGGTGTGTATACTGCTTATTTATATTTTAAAGTATACAAAAAGAAAAGAATGAATTCGACATTATTTATTATTTTTGGTGTTATAGCTACTATAGTTGGATTTTCCTATGGGATGATTATTTCGTTAGTTTTTGTCGCGGTGCTGACAACTCGTGAAAGTAGCAATCAATTAGATAATACTGAATTTGATATTTAAGCATTTCTCAATAGAAAAACTATTATTTATCATGAAAGAGGGTGACATATGAGAGAAGAATTGGAAGAAATCTTAATATTTATGCAAGAAAAAACACCGACAGAAATAATAGAGGACATTGACAGGTTTCATCCGGTCGATTTTCTTGAAATGCTCAGTGAGATGGATGACGATCCGATACGTATTTTAGAGAAGCTTCCAAATGATTATATTGCCCTTTTAATAGACTATGCGGAAGATGATGAAAAATATGGTATTTTATCGCTATTCTCGGAGAAGAGAAAAGGTAAAATCATTGATGAGATGTCATCAGATGAGCTTGTAGATTTGCTCGGTTCCATCGATGAAGAGCAGAAGGAAGCCATAATTCTGAATATGGCGGATGAGGATGCTCAAGAGGTGAAGGAGCTCCTAGGATACGATACTGATAGTGCCGGTGGAATAATGGCAACTGAGTTTATCGCTATCAAGGAAGCGATGACTATCAGTGAAACGATTGATTTCTTGAGAACTAAAGCCCCGGACTCTGAAACACCCTACTACATATATGTACTTGATGACAATGAGGTGCTCAAAGGGGTAGTAGCTCTAAGAGATATCATTGTGTCAGACCCCCATACATTGATATCGGAAATCATGAACGAAAATACCATCAGCATACCGATTGATATGGATCAGGAAACTGTCAGCAATACCTTTGAAAAATATGGTTTCATGGCCATGCCGGTTGTGGACAGCAGTGGGATTATGCAAGGTATCATAACTGCAGATGATGTCATGGAAATCATCAAAGACGAGTATACTGAAGACATGTTTAGACTAGCTGGTCTCGATGAAACCGAGAAGCTTTCCGGATCAATTCCCAGAGCTGTAAAATCGCGATTGCCCTGGCTTTTGGTGAACCTTGTTACTGCAATTTTAGCGGCAGCAACAGTAGGTCTTTTTGAAGGAACAATTGTCAGAATCGTTGCTTTGGCGACTTTTATGCCTATAGTAGCCGGAATGGGAGGAAATGCAGGTACGCAAACCCTTACACTAGTGATCAGAGGGATTGCATTAGGCGAACTTACCTTTGAGAATCAAAGAGAAGTATTGATCAAGGAAGCGGCTATTGGTATCATCAATGGACTATGCTTAGGATTAATTGTTGCAGGACTAGGATACTTTTGGGTTCAAAATGCCTATTTTGGCTTAGTTATAGGAGTTGCTATGTTTCTAAATCTTTTCATTGCAGCTGTTTCCGGATTTTTTATTCCAATCATGCTAAGAAAAATCGGAATAGATCCTGCCCTCGCATCAGCGGTTTTTGTCACAACAGTGACTGATGTGCTCGGATTTTTCTTTTTTCTGGGATTTGCAACACTAATGATAACCTATCTGATTTGAAAGTATATTTTTGAAAGCCATGACCTAGTATCTGGAATGAGAGCATGGCTTTTTTTTATTTGGGATGAACATTGGCATTCATTATTTTAATTGGCTAATCATTAGACTTGATTAATTAATGGTTGAATTGTGTGAAAACGTTGACATGGAAAATCTGCACATGTTAAAATTGAATTGATAAAATAATAACGAAAAGGAGTTTTGTTTATGAGGAAAGCTTTATCGATCATTCTAATTTTAGCATTGGTTTTAGGCGTAGTTGGATGCGGCACTACCGCACCGGCACCGACGACAGCACAACCGACGGAGCCTGAACCAACAGAAGCAGAGCCAGCTTACACAGCTGGAACCTATGTAGAAACTGTTATGGCCATGAGAGGCGATCTTACAGTGGAAGTCATCGTTGACGACAATGCCATAACAAGTGTCAAAGTACTGGAACATGTTGATACACCAGTGATTGCAGACGCTGCCATTGACACCATACCAAAAGCGATAGTTGATGGTCAGACATTGGCGGTAGATGTGGTAACCGGTGCGACACTTACAAGCTACGCCATTATTGGTGGAGCCACTCAGGCACTGAGAAAGGCAGGTGCAGATATTGATGCCCTTAGAAAAGCGTCAGAGAAAGTGCCAGTTGTCTCAGGACCTGATGAAGAATACGATGTGGTCATAGTAGGAGCAGGCGGATCAGGGTTAAGCGCTGCCATAGAACTGCGAAGAGATACTGATCTTAAAGTTTTGGTTTTGGAAAAACTTGCATATACCGGAGGATCAACAAGGGTGGCAGGTGGCGCTATATGGATGGCTAATACAGCTCGAAATGAAGCTGCTGAAATCAATTTCACTCCTGAGGAACTGATCGAATTCATGGAATGGCGATCTGAAACAACATTAAACAGACCATATTTGACCCGTGTAGGTGAAATAACAGGTAGAGTGGCAACCTATCTGACTGAACAAGGAGCTCCATTCAGAGAAGACAGACACAGCTTGGGCCATCCTGAGTCAAAGCTGTTCACATTATCACCAATCAATGAAGGGACAGGATATGGCGGAGGCATCCTAATCGATTTTCTGACCGATCTGTCCAATGATTTAGGTGCTGAAATCAGACTGAATTCAAAGGTCACCTCACTGCTGACAGAAGGAAATGCCGTGGTTGGCGTATCTGTTGAAGGGAAAGGCAAGACTTACAACGTCATGGCAAAAAAAGTCATTCTAGCAACTGGTGGATTTACCAGGAACGAAGAAATGATAGGTGAATTGGCGCCGGAATACACCAACAATATTCCCTTTACAGGTGCAGGAAGCACGGGTGACGGGATAACAATGACCAAAGACATGAATGTTGATATAGTAGGAACAGACATGATGAGTCTCAAGGGACTGAATCACAATTTTGGCTATTACGGCAGTATAGGCGGTTTGGTCAACGTGCCTGGTATTATCCTAAATAAGGAAGGTGTCAGGTTTGCGAGTGAAAGACTGTTCTACAGTGAAATAGGTATCCATATAAACAGACAAACCGACAAAACTGTTTATGGAATCGTAGACAGCCAATCTACAAGAATTGAAGATCTGGATAAAGCCGTTGAGATGGGTCTTGTTTACAAGGCGGACACATTGGAAGCCCTTGCTGATGCTGCCGGTGCCGATAAAGAGGCTTTCTTGAAAACATTATCCGATTATGAAGCCGTTAGAGCGTCTGGACAAGATGATCCTGACTTTGGCGTCACAAATGACAGAATGGTAGATATTTCTGTTGCTCCTTTCTATGCTGTTCCGATTAAACCATTGTTTATCGGATCAATTCCGGGATTGCTGGTTAATGCCAAGTCAGAGGTAATGACCAAATCAGGCGATACAATCGAGAACCTTTACGCCTGTGGAGAGCTTGTATTTGGCAATGTCTTCAGCAAATACTATCCAGCATCAGGAACGGGTGTGGGTTTTGCAGTCTACACAGGTGCTATTGCTGCTGAATCTGCAAAAGAAGCAATTCAATCAACATACTAAAGCATACTATAAACTATATTTATGAATATTTTCTCAGACACTTGGAACCTGATTCCAAGTGTCTGATTTTTTTTTGACTAACGTTTTGTAGTGAAATAGATTTGGATGTTGTGTTATAATAAGTAATTAAATAAAATGACTGGGGCTTCAATGAAAGGTAAAATAGGAATCTATTCGTGGTTTGGCGCGCAGATGCATATGTCAGAAAGACTGAAATTAATCAAAGAGGCCGGCTTTGACTCAACCATGCTCTGGTGGGGAGATGAGGTTGCCTTTTGGGATTATGGAAAGGAAGAACTCATCGATGAGGTTAAGCGGATAGGATTGAAAATTGAAAACATCCATCTCCCATATTATGACATACATCATCTTTGGCGTAACAATTTACATTCGATCGATGTTTTGAAAAATTTAATAGAAGGCATTGAGGATTGCGCCAGATTTGACATAGAAGGTATTGTCATACATGTTGAAAATGACTTGCTGAAAGATTACAATAAAAAAATAGGTCTTGAAAATCTGAGACGTCTTGTTCATGAGGCTGAGAAAAAAGAAATCATTATAGCAATTGAAAATACAAAAAACAACCAGATTGTTGAATTCGCCTTTGAAGAATTGAAAAGCAATCATCTGAAATTTTGCTACGACTCATCCCATGATTGGTTGCAGGAAGGCTCGAAAGGGGATTTAATCATAAAACACGCAGACAGGCTTCAATACCTCCATCTGTCAGATAATGACCTTGTATCCGATAGACATTGGATTCCTGGAGAAGGTATGATTGAGTGGACCACTATTGTTGAAAATTTGAAGGTTGCCCAATACAACGGAACTATTTCCTTCGAGGTATGTCCTTTCGATCATACCGTTAATGGCAAAGACTTATTGAAGAAGGTTTACGAATTTGGAAGAAGCTTAGAACGACAACTAAAGAAGACGAGGTGAAACATGATAATCAATCTTGAATGGATGATACTTTATACTTTAATCGGACTATTGGCCGTATTGATCTTAGCCGTTCTAATTAAGCAAACAAAGCTTAACAAGAAGGACTTCGCTAAAGATATCAAGAGCGATCTGAGGCTCATTCTAATGGAGAACAACAGCAAGATGTCAGAGAGTGTATTGGTAAGGATTGCTTCATCCGAAGAAAAGCAACAGAGGACTCTGAATATATCCAAATTAGAAACCATAGAGAAGCTGCAAAGGAACACCAATGAGCTTACTGATGCATTTTTGAGGTTTCAGAACAATACATCCACAAATATCAACGAGTCCAACTTGCGACTAACTGACAGCATGACCTATAATTTCAATGGTTTGAACTCAAAAATTGAAGAAAACCTGGACAGAATAGGCAAAAAAGTGGATGAACGTCTCAATGAAGGGTTTGAAAAGACTAATAAGACATTTAACAACGTCATAGAAAGGCTTTCAAAAATAGATGAGGCCCAAAAAAAGATAGATAGCTTATCCACCAATATTATCTCTCTACAGGATATCCTGACAGATAAGAAAAGCAGGGGAACATTTGGAGAGGTTCAGCTTAACGGCCTTTTAAAATCCATTTTCGGAGAAAAGAATGATAAGGTTTTTGAAATACAAAAGACCTTGTCCAATGGTTCAATCGCAGACGCTGTGATTCATATCCCTGATCCCATAGGCCTTTTATGTATAGATTCCAAATTTCCGCTGGAAAACTACCAGAGAATGATAGATAAAAACATCAGCAGCTTTGAGAAGCTTAAATATGAAAGGGATTTTAAAATCAATGTTAAGAAACACATCAATGACATAAGCTCCAAATACATTATTGAAGACGTGACATCCAATCAGGCAATCATGTTCGTGCCTGCGGAAGCGATATTTGCTGAAATCAATGCCTATCACGTGGATCTCATTGAGTTTGCACGGGATCAGAGAGTCTGGATGGCTTCACCCACAACCCTGATGTCGGTTCTTTCTACCGTTCAGGTGGTCTTGAAAAATATGGAGCGGGACAAATATACGAGTATCATTCATGAAGAGCTTAAAAAACTGGGAGAGGAATTTGGAAGATATAAATCAAGATGGGACTCTCTGGCAAAAGATATAGATAAGGTTTCAAAAGATGTAAGGGAGATCAATGTAACTTCTGGCAAGATAGAAAAAAGATTTGCCCAAATATCCAATGTGGATATTGAAACAGGCGAGGAAGGGATATTACCAATAGTGGATATCAATACCAATAAGGAGGAATTCTAAAATGGCGGCAAAAGAAGAGGTTTTCAAAAGAGGGACATTAGCACCTGGTTTTGAATTAACAGGAAATGATGGAGAGGTCTATAGACTATCGGACTATAAGGGTAAAAAGGGGATTGTTGTTTTCTTTTATCCCAAAGACAATACACCGGGTTGCACAACCGAGTCCTGTGAGTTCAAAGAAATTTATGATGAAATTAAATCGCTGGGATATGAGGTTTTCGGTATCAGTCGAGACGGCCTCAAATCGCATATCAATTTCAGTCAGAAGTACGAGCTACCCTATATTATCCTAAGCGATGAAGATAAAAAGACCCATTTGGACTATCGTGTTTGGGTTGAGAAAAGTATGTATGGCAAAAAAACCATGGGCGTTGAGAGATCTACATTTATTATCGATAAAGAGGGGAAAATACTAAAGGAATTCAGAAATGTTAAGGCAAATGGACATGCGCTGACTATCTATCAATACCTGAGCAAGCTCAGTGAATAAAATCATAAGAGAGTATATTTTTATACATCATTTCACTCCGGAATTTTGTCACTAAGGTTTTGATTCTAGAGTAAAACTGATGATTTATTAATGAAATCATTAAATGTATTAAATTAAGTTATGAAGAAAATGACATTTTCTTGCAATTGTAAAGTAAAACCAAAAGTGGTAGAATTGTAATGTATTTAATAAATATTTTTTGTTTGATTTTTTTGAATAGTTAAGTTAAGATACAGATTAATAATTTATGCTAATAAAGTACCTATAACACAGAAAGGAGTCTAATTTGAAATCCTACTATCTCAAACGATTAGTACCATTATTTATAACCATTATACTTATTACCACCTTAACTTTTGCGATGATGCATTCGATACCTGGTGGTCCTTTTACGCGGGAACGACCGGTTCCTGAAGCAATACTGAGAGCCCTAAACGAGAAATATAACCTGGATGACCCAATCCTTATTCAATATTTCAAATATATGAAAGGGCTTGCCACCTTCGATTTGGGTCCCTCTTATTCCAAAATAGGAACCACAGTCAATGAACTGATTGTCGAAGGATTTCCTGCAACCGCTAAGATTGGAGGACTTGCTATATTGCTGATTGTCATACTCGGTATACCATTAGGCGTCATATCCGCGTTAAAACAGAACAAGGGGATAGACTATTTTGTCATGTTTATTGCGACCTTGGGTATTACTGTTCCCAGCTTCGTAATCGCAACAGGGATTATATACTTCTTTGCAGGACAACTAGGTTGGATTCCTAGCTTTGGTTTAGCGACACCGAAAAGCTATATAGGGCCTGTCATCGCTTTGGCTGGTTACTCGTTGTCATTTATTGCCAGGCTGACCCGATCCAGCATGCTGGAGGTATTGAGACAGGATTATATCAGAACAGCCAGAGCCAATGGCATCGGAGAATTTACAGTTATCGCAAAACACGCAATAAAGAACGCGCTGATCCCGGTTGTCACTTATTTGGGACCAACAATAGCAGCTATATTGACTGGATCCTTCGTTATTGAAAAAATATTTGCGATACCTGGAATCGGCAGATACTTTGTCGAGAGCGTCACCAATAGAGATTACACAACCATAATGGGTATCACTGTGTTTTATGCGGTATTTTATCTGATCATGATACTGTTGGTGGACATTACTTATTCGTTCTTGGATCCCCGCATTAAGTTAAAGGGGGAGAAATAAACATTATGGATAAGAATAAATTCGTTTTTATAGAACAGACCGGTGAGGGTAGTGAGGCTATCAGACCAAGCTTGACATACTGGCAGGATGCCTGGAGAAGATTGAAAAAGAACAAGCTGTCCATGATAGGAATTCTTGTTGTTTTTCTGATTATCGGATTCGGGTTTATCGGGCCTTATCTGACACAATACTCCTATTCAGATCAGATTAACAAATATAAGAATCTGCCTCCGATGCTTGATTTGTTTGAGATTGACGGCTATAATTTCCATATTTCAAAAGACTATAATATGTTTATCGTCGAGCCAGATGGGACATTGATAGATAGGTTGGACCTTCCACCTCTCAATAGAGATACTATCAATAAGATATATAGATATCAGATGGGGGATGAAGAGGTCATTTTGGATTTTTCTTATAATCTTTTGCCTGACAAGCAGGGCTATGATTATGATTATACCATTGAGTTCCGTGGCCAGGTTGTCACTGCACCGCAAACAAGCAAACTCAACAAGATGTTTCCGTTTGGCACGGACGGACTTGGAAGAGACCTTCTGACCCGTGTCATGTATGGTGCGCAGATTTCACTATTGGTTGCCTTTATAGCGACTTTGGCCAATCTTTTCATTGGCGTCATCTATGGCAGCATTTCAGGGTATGAAGGCGGCAAGGTCGATGAGATTATGATGAGAATTGTCGACATCATCAACTCCATTCCATTGGTGTTGTATGTTATACTTTTGATGGTCTGGTTCAGAGGCGGTGGATTGACCAATATTATTATCGCTTTAAGTAGCGTTTACTGGGTATCTATGGCAAGACTGGTCAGAGGCCAAATGCTGTCGCTTAAGGAACAGGAATTCGTATTGGCAGCTCGGGTCATCGGTGTTGCCAAATGGAGGATTATACTTAAACACCTCATTCCAAATGCGATGGGTCCAATTATTGTCAGTATGGCAATGATGATACCGGCCGCTGTTTTTACAGAGTCCTTCCTAAGCTTCATAGGATTAGGGGTTTCCGCACCGATGGCTTCTTGGGGAACACTTGCAAATAACGCGCTATCAGGGTTGACTACCTATCCTTACCAGTTGTTTTTCCCGGCGTTATCAATTGCTGTCACCATGCTGGCATTCAATTTTATTGGTGATGGTTTGAGAGATGCTTTAGATCCAAGATTGAGAAAAGGTTAGGTATAATATGAATAATACTAAAGAATATATACTGGAAGTTAAAGGACTCAAAACATCTTTCTACACACATGGCGGCGAAGTTCAAGCCGTGAGAGGTGTAGACTTCAAAATAAAAAAAGGCGATGTTTTAGGAATCGTTGGTGAGTCAGGCAGCGGAAAGAGTGTAACTGCCTTGTCCGTTATGAAGCTAATCGATTTTCCTGGGGAGATCAAGGCAGGACAAATCATATTTGATGGTGTCGATTTGACACAGTTTTCAAATCAGAAGATGTCAAAAATCAGAGGGAATGAAATAGCCATGATATTTCAGGATCCGATGACATCATTGAATCCTGTATTCAGCATTAAGAACCTGATGATTGAAGTAATAAGAAAGCATCAGAAGATCGGTAAAAAGGAAGCACTTGAAAAAGCGATTGAAATGTTGCATCTGGTGGGAATACCCGAACCTGAAAAAAGAATCAATTCATACCCGCATGAGTTTTCAGGTGGTATGAGGCAAAGGGCGATGATTGCTACTGCTCTTTCCTGCAATCCAAAGCTTTTGATAGCCGATGAACCCACTACCGCCCTCGACGTGACTATTCAGGCTCAGATATTGGATATCATGAAAGATATAACGCGAAAATTAAACACATCGATTATACTGATCACACATGATTTAGGTGTAATCGCGGAGATATGCAAAGATGTCATCGTCATGTATGGCGGTATGGTTATGGAAAAAGGGACTGTTGATGATTTGTTCTATAATCCCAAGCATCCATATACCAAAGGACTTTTGAAATCAGTGCCACGAATGGATAAGATGGAAAAGGGAAGATTGGTTCCCATACCTGGGTCGCCACCTGACTTGCTGTCACCACCTAAAGGATGTCCTTTCTCTACAAGATGCCCCCACGTGATGCAGATTTGTGTAGAGGAAATGTCCCCTATCTTCAAGATTAATGAAAACCACAGCTCAGCGTGCTGGTTGTTGCATGAAAACTCGCCTGCAGTTGAAGGCTATGAGAAGGGGGTTATGGCAGAAAATGGAAAATAAAGCATTTTTGGAAATCAAAAATTTAAAAAAATATTTCGAGGTCAGCAAGAGCTTTTTGAAAAAAAACAGGATGTATCTAACTGCCGTTGACGATGTTTCCTTTGAGATCAAGAAAGGTGAAACCTTTGGTTTGGTTGGTGAATCAGGATGCGGCAAGTCCACACTTGGCAGGACAATTGTCAGGCTTTATGAACCAACAGCCGGTCAAGTCATATTTGATGGTGATGATATCACTAAGCTTTCACAGCATGAAATGCTAAAATACAGAAAAAGACTTCAGATGATTTTTCAGGATCCTTATGCATCTCTTAACGCCAGGATGACAGTATCTGAAATCATAGGAGAAGGAATAGATACCCATAATCTGGGAAAAGGGAAAGAAAGACAGGAGAAAATTCAACATCTACTACAGACAGTAGGCTTAAAGAGCGAACACTCTAGCCGATATCCCCATGAGTTTTCCGGTGGACAGCGTCAGAGAATTGGTATTGCAAGATCATTGGCTGTAGAGCCGGATCTCATTGTATGCGACGAGCCAATTTCAGCACTAGATGTTTCCATTCAGGCTCAAGTAGTCAATATGCTTGAAGATCTCCAGGAAACCATGGGCTTGACATATCTGTTTATTGCCCATGATTTGTCCATGGTTAAGCACATATCGGATCGTATAGGTGTCATGTATCTGGGAAAAATAATGGAAATATGCGATAGCAATGAGCTTTACAGAAAACCGTTACATCCATACACACAGGCATTGCTGTCATCGATACCGGTTCCTGATCCGAGAAAAAATCGTGAGAGTAAAAGAATTATCTTGCAGGGTGATGTCAAAAGCCCGATCAATCCACCTGAAGGCTGCAGATTCAACTCAAGATGCAGATACTGTGAACAAATTTGCAAGGAAGTGACACCACAACTGCTAGAGGTAGAAAAAGACCATTTTGTAGCATGTCATCTTGTGGATAAGATCAATTAAAATAGTGTTTTGTCCAACTATTCAAATAGTTGGTTAAAATAAATAAACCAAAAAAACGGAGGGAAAAAAATGAAAAAGAGAATATTAGTACTCTTTTTAGTGATGGCTTTAGTGTTTACTTTTGCATTAGCAGGATGTACTCAGCCAGCAGCACCAACAACAGCAGCACCAACAACAGCAGCACCGACAACACCAACGGAGGCACCTTCTACAGAAGTAGTTTTCAATTGGAATATAGGAGCAGATCCTAAAACCATAGACCCTGTACTCAATGGCGCTTCAGATGGTGGAGATGTTATCAACCAGACTTTTGAAGGCTTGACAAGAGAACAAAGCGGAACAATACTTCCTGGTATTGCCGAGTCATGGGAAGTTTCAGAAGATGGTCTGACAGTTACATTCAATCTGAGAGAATCAAAATGGTCTGATGGATCAGATCTGACAGCACATGATTTTGTCTACTCTTGGAAAAGAGGAATGGATCCTAAAACAGCATCAGAATATGCATGGATTTGGGAATACACCAACATAACAGGCGCTTTTGCAGCTGTCAATGGCGAGTCATTGGACAATGTTGGCGTAACAGCACCAGATGACTACACATTGGTGGTACAATTAGACACACCAACCGACTATATTGTCAGCTTGCTGTCATTCTATCACTTCCTGCCAACCAAGCAGTCAGCTGTTGAAACAGCTGCAGAAGGCGCATGGGCGAAGAATCCAGCTACAGCAGTATCCAATGGACCTTTCAAATTGACCGCATATAAAATTGGTGAAGGTTTGACCTTGGTCAAAAATGAAAATTACTGGAATGCAGACATTGTAAAGATTGACAGAATAGAGGGTAAATTCATAGACGAGCAAGCAACCGCTTACCAGGCATATTTAAGTGGAGAGCTTGATTTCTTGCCAGATGTACCGCCGGCAGAAATACCTTCACTGATGGCTGAAAATCCAAACTTCTACGTTTTCCCACTACTTGGAACCTATTACTATAACTTCAACATGAATCTGGACCTATTCAAAGATGTAAGGGTCAGAAAAGCATTGAACCTGGCAATAGATAGAGAACTGATCACAGAGACTCTGGGATCAGGACAGGTACCTGCAGCTGGTTTTGTACCTCCAGGAATGCTGGATCACGAAGGAAAAGACTTCTTCGAAACAGCAGGCACATACGGTATCGCTACTGATGCAAGCAAAGTTGCAGAAGCTCAAGCGTTATTGGCAGAGGCAGGATTCCCGGGTGGAGTAGGATTCCCTGAATTCACAATTATGTACAATACTTCAGCTGGTCACCAATTGGTAGCTGAACTTGTTCAAGAAATGTTCAAAACAAATCTTGGTATAAATACTCAACTCGAGAATCAAGAGTGGGCAGTATTCCAAGACACAAGAAAAGCAGGCGATTATGAACTGTCTCGTGGTGGTTGGTTGACAGACTACATGGATCCTTCAGGATTGCTGAGCATCTTCACACAAGGCAATGCTTATAACGATCCAAAATTCGCCAATGAAAGATATGACGAATTGTTATCGTTGGCAGCAGGTACAAGAGGAGCTGAGCACTTTGAAGCTCTTTATGAAGCCCAAGAAATCTTAATGACTGAGCTTCCGATCATACCTGTTTATCACTATACTGACGTATTGCTTGTTTCCCCAAAACTCAAGGGTTGGGAAAGAAGTGTTCTTGGAACAATAGACTTTAGTGCTGCATATTTTGTAGACTAAGCTAAAATCGAACAGAGATTTAAATCGAACCCCTTAGCGTTTGTAACGCTAAGGGGTTCTTTGTGTTAAAATTTGGTCAAAAATTTAATGAAAACGTTTTAATTCATATTGCATGCCATGCTGTTTTAATATAAAATGTAATGAAAGCTAAAAAGCATACAAGGGAGGAAAAAATGAAGAATTACAGCACGGACAAAATTAGAAACATTGCGCTATTAGGTCATGGTGGTTGCGGAAAGTCAACTTTGGTTGAAGCTATGTTATTTCGAACCAAAGCCATTAAAAGAATGGGAAACATTGATGATAAAAACACAGTGTCAGATTTTGACAAAGAAGAAAAAGAGAGAGGATTTTCTATTGGCACAAGTGTTGTACCCTTGGAATTTGATGATTACAAATTAAATATATTGGATACGCCAGGATACTTTGATTTTTTAGGTGAGGTATACGGCGCTTTAAGGGTAGCTAAGGGTGCTATCATTGTCGTAGACGCAACCTCCGGAGTCGAGGTTGGAACGGAAAAAGCATGGGATTTAGCGGAGGAGAAGGGTATTCCTAGAATTATATTTTTGAATAGGATGGACAAGGAAAACGTTAAATTCGAAAAAGTTCTGGAAGAGTTGCAAGTAAAATTAGGAAAGAAAGTAGTGCCTTTTTCTGTACCCATCGGGTCAGAAAAAGACTTTAATGGTTATATCGACATTATTTCATTAGAAGCAATGATATTCAATGGAACTGAATGTGTTGAGGGAGAAGCGCCAGCCGACGCTTTAGCTGTAGCGGAAGAGCTTAAAGCTCAGCTGATGGAGTCGGTTGCCGAGACTAATGAAGAAATGATGGAAAAATTCTTTAACGGTGAAACGTTTACGGATGAAGAAATAAGAGTTGGCTTAAAAGCTGCGGTAATGAATGGAGACCTGGTTCCTGTCGTGGTAGGCACGGCATCAAAGACCATAGGTGTCAATGAATTGATGCATCTGGCCGTCAGTTATCTGCCTTCTGAAGCTGATCTGCATGAATCAATAGCCATCAAGGATGGTAAAGAAGTCATAGTTAAGATTGATAAGGATAGTCCTGTTTCAGCATTTGTATTCAAGACAATAGTTGACCCTTTTGTTGGTAAGATATCGATTTATAAAGTCTTGTCGGGGACAATGAAAAAAGATTTGGATATCTACAATGTAAACAAGAATGAAGTGGAAAGGATAGGTAGCGTATTCTATGTAAGAGGAAAGGAACAGCTAGAAGCGATAGAAGTGCGCGCAGGAGATATCGGAGCTTCTGCAAAGCTCCAATATGCTCAGACAGGGGATACTTTAGCGACTAAAGCCCATGCTGTGAAGTATCCTGCAATAGAATATCCAAAGCCATGTCTTTTTATGAGTGTTGAACCGAAGTCCAAGGACGATGAGGAAAAAATAGGACAGGCTTTAACCAAATTAACTGATGAAGATCCAACTTTTGTTGTTGTAAGAAACACTGAAACCAAGCAACTGCTGATAGGTGGTCAAGGCAACATGCAGCTATCGGTCATCATCAACAAAATGAAAAATACTTTCAATGTTGAAGTGGATCTTTCAGATCCAAAGATAGCATTCAGGGAAACCATAAAAGGCAAATCTGATGTTCAGGGCAAGCATAAGAAACAATCCGGAGGCGCAGGCCAATACGGTGATGTTCATATTAGATTTGAGCCATCTGATAAGGAATTTGAGTTCAAGGAAGAAATATTCGGTGGTTCCGTACCAAAGCAGTATATACCGGCGGTCGAGAAAGGTTTGAGAGAATGCCTTGACAAAGGTGTCCTAGCGGGATTCCCGGTTGTGAATCTGAAAGCAATTCTGTATGATGGCACCTACCACAATGTCGATTCAAGCGAGATGGCATTCAAGGTTGCAGCTTCACTGGCATTTAAGAAAGGTGTTAAGGAAGCAAAACCAATTTTGCTCGAACCGATCATGTCAGTCAGAATTGTGATACCAGATGATTATATGGGCGATATTATGGGTGACATGAACAAGAGAAGAGGCAGAATATTGGGAATGGAGCAATTGTCTAACGGTAAACAGCTTGTAATGGCTGAAGCTCCTCAGGTTGAGATGTTCAAATATGCCATTGACCTTAAATCAATGACTCAAGCCAGAGGAAGCTTTGAAATGGAATTTTTAAGATATGACGAGATGCCATCCAATCTTGCTGAGAAAGTAATAGCAGACACAAAGAAGGACGAAGAAAACTAAATATTTTTC
>JAUYTY010000204.1 GCA_030694905.1 Eubacteriales bacterium
TGTTAGTCATCGGATAAAAATGAAATCATTATAAATAATTATCACTATTGTTTATTTTATCGCATTGTTATACTATAGAAATAATTCAGCAAGGAATAAGGTGATAAAATGAGAACTCATGTGCTAGCAGTCGGATCTTTCAATATCGCTTTAATAATTGGTTTTTTACTGTCTTTAGAGGGATGTCCATTTTTTTAAATGCTTTCCTTGTTCCGATGACACTTTTTGTTTTTTTAAAGGATCAGAACTATAAAGAAATGATGACGGTTTTCGTTCTGCTTTACTATCTGTACTGTTTCTATTTCAATTGCAGACCATGTTTTTTATTTTTTACGGGCTGATAGCATGGCTGTTGATTGCACTGAATAAAAAAGATTTCAACGTATTTTTTAGTGCGATCATGGGCGGAAGTCCAATTCTATACGCAGTATATTTGCTGATTTTCGGACTGTTGACTAGCTTGGCTTTGACAATTGCAACCAGAGCATTAATAAAGGGCAACAAGACTTGGAGAATATTGAAATAAGAGATGATTAATGATAAAATCTTTTAGTGATCAACAGAGTTCTTGGGTTCAGGTGGTGTTTCAAACGCCATCTGAACCTTAGAAATCGTTATCCAGGGAATCTACAGTTCTTATCTCCCTATAGAAGTGGGAGTCTCAGCACTGCTAGTCATCGGATAAATACAAAATAGGAGGCAATTATGAATACAAGAGAATTGATGAATATCGCCCTTAGGTTGGCGGGACTTGAAAATGAACCTTATGATACAATAATAAGTGTTGAGGGTGACAACATACAGAAGATACTGATCGGTGTCGATATGGAAACACCGGAAATGTTGCTTGCCAGGGATCTGGGATATGATTTGGTGGTCAGCCATCACCCAAAAGCAGACGAATCAATAATTGATTTTCACAAGGTTATGGACGTTCAGATTGATAAAATGGTCGAGTTCGGCGTTCCCATCAATAAGGCTCAAAAGGCCTTGGCTAAAAAATCAAAATCGGTGGAAATAAACAGTCATGTGTCCAATTATAGCAGAGCCTCTTCAGCGGCGAAATTGCTGAATATTCCTTACATGAATATTCATATGCCTTCTGATTTGATTGGAGAAAGATTCACTCAGAAGTACTTGGATGAAAAGCTTGGCAATAATCCAAAAGCTAAGGTTCAGGATATATTGGATGCGTTGAATGAGCTTGGGTTATACGAAAAATCCCTGTCAAAACCTGTCATAAGATGTGGCGCCGCTACAGATTATGCGGGTAAGATTGCAGTCTTGTTCGCGGGAGGTACAAATGGAGGATCAGACGTCTACAAATCATATTATGAGGCTGGTGTTGGCACAATAGTCGCTATGCATGCGCCTGAAGATGTTATCAAGGATGTTAGAGAACAGAATATTGGCAATATTGTTGTAGCAGGGCACATGCCCAGCGATTCCATAGGACTCAATGAGATTGTCAGAGCATGGGAAGAAAAAGGCATGAAGGTCACCAAAATGTCTGGAATTATATAAAAAGATACGTCCTTGCGAGGACGTATCTTTATTTTTTTAAATAACTCTGGTTAGGATAATATAAATGATATAGATTACGACAACTATTCCAATCAATCTGAACATAATTAACACCTCTTTTATTTAATGGCCATGATATATTATAACATTTATACAACAATAATACTACAAATAAGATAAATAATTATTTAAAGCATGGCTTTTAATAGAATTCTAACAAAAATCTAATAAAAGCTGTTAAAACGCTATGATATAATACCAGGTAAGTTCATTAGAAAGTTAAAGGAGACAAATTTGTATGATAGAGGTTAAAAATATTAATAAAAGATTCCATGATAAAAAGACAGGCGACTTCTATGCGCTAAATGATGTGTCTTTTACTGTCTCAGATGGAGAAATATTTGGCTTGCTGGGACCAAACGGTGCAGGAAAAACCACTCTGCTGAGAATCCTGTCGACTATCATGGAACAATCTGATGGAATGGTTATAGTCAATGGATTTGATTCGAAAAAAAAGCCTGAGGATGTCAAAAGGTCTATCGGGTTTCTTTCAGGTAACACCAAACTGTATAAAAAACTTACACCACTCGAAACCATGCGCTTTTTTGGCAGTTTTTATGGCATTGGAAAAGAAGTCATGGAAAATAGGATTGAGCATATAATTGACAGCCTCGATATGAATGATTTCAAGGACAGAATAATTGAGAAATTATCGACTGGTCAGGTTCAAAAAACATCTATTGCCAGATGCATGATCCATGACCCCCAGATTTATATTCTGGATGAACCAACCCTTGGCTTGGATATATTGACCAGTAGAACAATCATCGACTTTATCAAGGGTGAAAAAGAGAAAGGGAAGACAATCATTTTTTCCACCCATTATATGGAAGAAGCTGATACCCTGTGCGACAGGATTGGTCTTATTCATCAAGGGAGTCTTATTCAGACTGGAACCATTGACGAGTTGAAAGAAAAAACCGGCAAAAGCAATATCCGCGATATATTCCTTTATTACATAGATCAACAAGGTTTCTTGGATTCAGGTGTAGTTTCAAACGCCATCTGAACCTTAGAAACCGTTATCCAGGGACTCTACTGTGCTTATCTCCCACTTGTGGAAGTGGGAGTCTTAGCACTGTTAGTCATCGGATGAAAGTGGGAGTCTTAGCCCTATTAGTCATCGGACAAAGGAGAGTGGAAGAGTAATTATGCATAAAATCAATCTGATATTTAAAAAGGAAATGAAGTCCTTGTTTCGCGATAAAAAGGCTTTTATGACAATTTTGCTTCCTGTTTTAATATATCCAATTTTATTAATATTTTTTATAGGCTTCTCAGTTGTTGTGCAGTCAAATCTGGATGAGAAAATCAGCATTGTGGCTGTTAACGACAATATACCAACAATATTGACTGACAGATTGAATGAGCATGAAAAGTTGAATATAGTGAATTTTTCTAGCAATTTGGATCTTGAGGATGTTGATGCTTATCTATCTGTAGCCTTCGAAGATGGCGTTGAAAATTATACCATTGGCTATAATTCAACTATTGAGGTCAGCCAGTTTGCAGCAAATCGTTTAAGATCGGTCCTTAGGATATACAATGAGGATTTGAAGACCAACAAATTAAGTGAAGCTGGTTTGGAACC
>JAUYTY010000187.1 GCA_030694905.1 Eubacteriales bacterium
AACTTTCCTTAACTTCTGCTGTATTAGTCGCATTTTCTCTGGAAGGCCTTCTCGGTTTTCGTACTTCCGGTGATACGTTTTCCTGACTATTGTTAATATCAGTCATTTTTTCACCCCTTATGAAATTATTTTTTGTAATATTATTAACAATCTTGTTTTTATTTTAACATAGTTTCTATTTTATTCCTTATTTGATATAATGATGTAGTATCAGATTATATGATAGCTAATTGTAGAAAGGATAGGACCAATCAATGCATATTGAATATTTTGACTATTTTTATCAGGTGGCAAAAATGCGAAGCATTTCTAAAGTCGCAAAGCAGATCCATATTTCCCAGTCTGCTCTCAGTCAGCAAATTCAAAAGCTAGAGGACAGCCTTGGTTTCACTTTGCTTGAAAGAAGCAATAAAGGGGTTGTGTTGACTGATATGGGGGAAGTTGTACTGAAGTATTCTGAGAATATAATCAATACCTATAATAAAATGATGGTGGAACTGGAAAAAGGAAGCACAGAGTCGAACCAAATCCATATTGAAGCTTGCTCATCCGTTTCCAACTATGCTATTCCTTGTTCGCTTTATAAAATAAAAGAAAAATACCCGGCCCATAAATACGAGCTGATTACCAATATTTCGGAAAAAATCAAAGGGAATATACTCAATGATATTTCGAGCGTTGGTTTTGTTTACGAAAACACCAATGAAAAAGAATTGCAGTATCATAAAGTCGGCACAAACAAATTCGTGCTCATTGCCTCTTATTATTATGAGATTCCCAAGACCATCTCTTTGAGTCAGTTGTTTGAATATCCATTGATTGCATTGTCAGCTCAAGACGAATTGCGTGAAAAACTGGACTCAATGTTAAGAAAACATCAAAGGTATTATGATCAACTGAAAATCCTTTTTGTATTGGATTCTATAGAAGCGGTCAAATCTTCCATTAATCGGCAGCATGGATTGGCATTTCTTCCATATATTTCGGTAAAGGAAGAACTATATAACAAGCAATTCAAAATTATTAACATTGAAGAGTTTGAACTCGACATGAATGTATACATGATATGCAAAAAAAATACATCGCAACCTAAGGTTGTCGATGAATTCATTCAGATGTTTAAGCAAATTGGCGAAAAAAGTTTCTGTTAATCTTTTATAATGCGGATTTCCCATACTCCGTTCATCACTTCTTCTATAGTGACATCGTAACGCTGGTACTTGTCACGAATTGACTCTACCACACAACCATGATCGCAGACTACTTCTAAGGTTTCCCCTGAGTGAAGCTTTGGAAGTTCTTTGTTTATCTTCAGTATTGGCACCGGACAAATATCGCCGAAGCAATTGATTTTTATCATTAATACGACCTCCCTTGTATAACGAATATTATAATCTTTAATCGTGTATAAGTAAATCCCATTGCGTATTCTCATTTTCATGTGGCACAATCTAGAAGGAGTTGATTATTGTGAACGTTAAATTCAATGAAGTTGTTTTGTCAAAAGATGCGAAATCTTTAATCAATGAGTGTCTTCTTTCCGGCCATTTCCAGTCTGACGGAATATATTCGAAGAAAGTTCTCGATTATTTTTATTCCCATATGTCAATCCGAAAAATGGTCTTGACCACTTCTTGTTCCCATGCATTAGAAAGTGCGCTATGGTTATATGAGATTTCTGGCGGGGATGAGGTCATTCTACCATCTTATAATTTTCCTTCCGCTCCTAATGCTGTTTTACTTCATCGTGGCCAAATCAAGTTTTGTGACATCTCTCTTGACACTTTATGCCTCGACGAGAATGACATGCTAAACCGTATCGGCCCTAAAACAAAAGTACTTATTCCTATGCATTACGGTGGCATATCTTGTGATATGGACATGCTTGCAAAAGAAAAATGCGAAATTGACAAATGGGTAATTGTAGAAGACAGCGCGCAAGGTGCTTTCAGCCGATACAAAGGCCGATACTTGGGTACAATTGGAAATATAGGTTGCTATAGCTTTCATGGAACAAAAAATATTCAGGGAGGCGAGGGCGGTGCTTTGATTGTCAATGATCCCAACATAGACTTTGACAGGGTTCAAAGCATGGTTCAAAAGGGGACCAATCGGCATCAGTTCTTATCAGGAGACACCTCATATTACACCTGGATGCATCCAGGATCCAGCTATACGCCATCCGACTTGCTCATGGCATTGCTTTACAGCCAGCTTTTGGAGCGTGAAGCATTCTCGATGACCCGCCGACAATCCTACGATCGTTATGAAAATCAGCTCGCTCCTTTCGTTGGTTACAAGGGACTGGAAAAAATGATTCAAATACCTGATTATAATGAATCCAATTATCATATGTTTTATGTTCGTTTTGAGAGTATGAAGCTTCGTAATCAAATCATGGACTCCCTTGCCATTAAGGGGATTGATAGTCGATTCCATTTTATGGCACTGCATAATACGCCCATGGGATATCGATTAGGCTACAAGGCTGCCGATTTCCCCAATAGCCAAAAGGCCTCAGAAACAATTTTGCGGTTGCCGTTGCATAATCATATGACCATTGATGAAGTGGACTATGTTTGTGAATCACTCGTTGATATTCTGAAGGAGCTATAATTATGGAACCCATTATTTCAATTGTTATACCTGTATATAATGGAGAAAAAACCATCTATGGATTGTGTCAGGAAATCATCTCTTTTTGCCAGTCATATCAATGGGATTTTGAAATTATCCTTGTTGATGATGGCTCATCGGATCAATCCAAAATAATTATGACTACTTTATCTTTGAAAAATCCCACCATTAAATCCGTTTTTTTAACAAAAAATCATGGCCAGCAAAATGCGATATTTTGTGGTTTAAGCTTTGCCGCCGGTCAATATATTTTAACAATGGATGACGATGGCCAGCACCCGGTTTCAGTCATGGCCAAACTCATGGAAAGGATTGAGACTGGTTATGACATCGTGTATGCTGTCACCGATGTCAATTATGACCAGCTCTATCGCAATCTTGGATCTAATATGACTGACAAGCTTTTTACATATCTGCTGAAAAAACCCTCTGATAAAAGAATCAGCTCTTTTAGAATCATGAGAGCTTCTCTTGTTAAAAAAATTCTGAATCATCCATATATATTTGTCTATATATCTGCTTCAGTCGTTAAGCATACCCACCATATCGAAAACATATACTACGAAAAACTCCAGAGGCGTTTAGGGCAATCAAATTATACCTTTTCAAAGCAGTTGCTTTTGTTTTTGAGCATTATACTTTATTATGCGCCTTGGTTTTTTCTGAAACCATTTCGTCAGAAAGGGACGCCTTATCACATAGAAAGGAAAATCAACCTATGAAACATTATCATCATCCTATTTATAAATTAATCGTTCTCGGTGGCGGAAACTGCCAGGTAGCATTATTGAAGCACTTGAACGATAAGGGACACCATATCATATTAATAGACTATTTATTGGACCCTCCCGGGAAAAAATACGCCCATATCCATAAGATGATTTCGTCTTTTGATATTTTAGGAATTGTTGACGTGGCAAAACAGTATCAAGCTGATGCAATTATCACAGCAGGTACTGACCAACCTGTATACGCGGGAGCCTGCGCTTCGGAAACCCTCAACTTACCCTTCTATATTGGCTCCAGCTTAGCCTACGCATTGACCCACAAGAAGAAAATGAAATCTATCTTTGTACAACATAAAATACCAACCGTTGAATTTGGCTATTTGACAAAGGCACACACGGTAGATGACCTGGAACATCTGGCGATGCCAATAGTGGTTAAGCCATATGACAGTCAAGGTCAGCGAGGGGTCCTGAAAGTCAATCATCTATCACATTTACCTGATGCGATGAAAGAATCCTTTTCATTCACCAAGGAATCTGAGATTTTGTGGGAATCCTATTATCCAAATGATGAAATAACCGTTTCAGGTTGGGTGGCAGAGGGCAAAACGCATATACTGTCTGTCACTGACAGGGTTACTTTTGATACCGAACCCCATATCGGAATTTGCACGGCCCATCACTATCCCTCAAAACACTACACATCTCATAAGGAAACAATCATCAAATTGACTGAAGATCTCGTTCAAGCCTTCGGGATAAAAAAGGGGCCTATTTATTTTCAAATGCTTGTTGGTGATGAAGGAATTCTTGTCAATGAAACAGCTGCCCGCATAGGTGGCGCTTTTGAAGACGTGTATATCAAGGCTCTTTATGGATTGGATCTTGATGAGTTGTTGCTTAATGACGTCATGGGGATTCCCAATCGATTATTCCACTTAAACTATATGGAAACAACGGGAGAAGTTGTAAATGTCATCCTATTTTTTGCTTATCCGGGAACCATAGCTTCTCTTTCAGATATGAGCGAATTGTTGGAAGAAGGCATAATAATCGATGGGGCTTTCAATTTCAAAGAGGGCGACGAGATCAATCCAATACGCAATGCGACCGGTCGAGCTGGCCATTTGGTTATAAAAGCTCAAAACATTAATGAACTGAACAAAAAAACCCAATCGGTATTGGAAAGGGTTTTCATTAGAGACCATAAGGGGCATAACCTGCTTATTCGAGATGATCAGGCTCATTTCAGGCTAATGGGAATAATGAAGTAAATAATGATTGATTATTGATAATAAATAAAATAGAATATAATGACTAAGCAATTATAAAAATCTGAGCAAGATAGTTTGATTTGAAGGAGCGTCTTGATAATGAGAATACTGAAAAAAGTTTTTATATATTGTCTGGGACTTTTCTTTTTGGCTGTTGGTGTTACCTTCTCCATCAAGTCCCAATTGGGAATTTCGCCAGTCAATTCAATACCATATATTGTGAGCCTGATAACAGGCATTGAACAGGGACATGTCATTATTGCCGTTTTCGCAATATTTATTTTAATTCAGATCGCACTGCTGAGAAAGAACTTCAAAGTACGAAACTTATTGCAAATTATATTCGCTACTGTATTTGGTTATTTTGTGACTTTCTCAAACTTTATTTTTTCTTTTACACCACCCGATCACTATGCAGTCAGACTGTTGCTGTTGGTGGTCAGTATGATTTTGATTTCGATCGGCATCATTCTGTATCTAAGGGCAAATATTCTGCCTATGCCTCCGGAGGGTTTCATGCTGGCTATTCAGATCGTTACCAGAAAAGAATTTCATAGGGTCAAGACAGTTGTTGACACCTGTCTGGTACTGACGGCAACGGCTCTAGCCTTGATATTTCTCGGAGGTTTTGTTGGCGTTCGGGAAGGGACAATCATTGCGGCGGTATTCATAGGCAAGATTATGGGATTGATTGAAAGAATCTTTAAGAAACAAATCGATGCCTTAGTCAGGTTTATGGCATAATCCTATTGACATTTGACTGGTTTTGTAGTACTTTATATGAAATTGAACCTTTAATTTGGCACGAGAGGCTGAAAAGGCGTAATTGAATACCACATAACACAGAATAATCATGCCTTCTCTCGTCAAATGGAGAAGGCATTTTAATTTGCTTTAATATAGTCCAGAGAGGCTAAAAGGAGGATATATGTTAAAAGGAAGACATTTGATAGACCCAATGGATCTGACAGTGGAGGAATTGGAGAGTGTGTTCAAATTGGCTGACGAAATCATTGAAAACCCGGCTGAATATGCTGACGTTTGCAAAGGAAAGCTGTTATCCACATGCTTTTATGAACCCAGCACCAGGACCCGACTCAGTTTTGAAGCAGCTATGCTTAGACTGGGTGGGCAGGTGTTGGGTTTTTCTTCTGCAGAAAGTTCATCAGCGGCTAAGGGTGAAAGTGTTAGGGATACTATGATGACTATCGCTTCATATGCGGATATATGTGCCATGAGACATCCCAAGGAAGGTGCGCCAAAAGTTGCCGCATTGAACTCACCTATTCCAGTCATCAATGGGGGAGACGGCGGACATCAGCACCCAACACAGACATTGACAGATTTGCTGACAATTAGAGCTTTAAGAGGCAAGCTGACTGATTTTACAATCGGGATTTGTGGTGATCTGAAATTTGGACGGACAGTTCATTCACTGATCAAAGCCCTGTCAAGATACGATAACATCAAATTCATATTGATATCACCTGAAGAGTTGAAAATCCCGGATTACATTAGAGAAGAGATTTTGATGAAAAATGGTCTGGAATTCCAGGAGATTGAGAGACTAGAGGATGTCATGAACGAGCTGGACATCCTATACATGACACGAGTACAAAAGGAAAGATTCTTCAATGAGGCTGACTACGTTAGACTGAAGGATTCATACATACTAGACAAAGATAAAATGAGCATGGCGAAACAGGACATGGCTGTCTTGCATCCATTGCCTAGGGTCAATGAAATATCTGTGGAAATTGACAATGATCCAAGAGCGGCTTATTTCAAACAGGCTAAATACGGCATGTATGTCAGGATGGCTCTAATAATGAAACTGTTGGGGGTGGAAAAATGTTAAAGGTTGATTCGATAGAAAGAGGGATTGTCATTGATCATATTGCTGCCGGCAAAAGCATGAAAATCTATAAATATCTGAATTTGGATGAAGCTGATTTCACCGTCGCTATGATCAAGAATGTGGCTTCAAAAAAACTAGGAAGAAAAGACATCATTAAGATTGAGAACGTTCTTGATATTGATTTGAATGTCTTAGGATTCATAGACCACAACATCACAATCAATATCATAGAAAACGACAAGATCGTCAAAAAACTCAATCTTGAGTTGCCCCAGGAAGTAAGCAATGTTGTAAAATGCAGCAATCCGAGATGCATCACATCCATCGAGCAGGAAATAGACCAGAGGTTCAGGCTGGTCAATAGAGAAGAGAAACTATATAGGTGCATCTACTGCGATCAGGCCTATGATCCCAACAAACAGGATATATAGATATGGATAAGGCTATGTTTAAGGATATGGATCTGATAATCACCGGTGTCAGGATAGTGGATGCGGAGAGGGATGAGTTTGGTATAATCATTATCGAGGATGGACTGATTGTCAGTTTAGATTCAGCGACTGGAGCCAAGGGCTATAGTGTAATCAACGGCAAGGGTTTGACTGCCATGCCCGCATTTGTGGATACCCATGCTCATTTCCGAGAACCGGGCTTCGAGTATAAGGAAACCATAGAGACAGGCAGTAAGGCAGCTGTGAGAGGTGGATACACCACCGTTCTATTGATGGGCAATACGAACCCACCTGCCAGCACCAGAGAGATTATTGAGTCGGTCCAGGAAAAAGGGAAAGCTATCGGATTGGTTGACATCATACAATGCGCAACTGTGACAGACATGTTAGGGGGAGAGGACATAAGCCACCTGGAATCGGTGTTGGAAGCTACCAAATTCATTACCGATGACGGAAAAGGGGTCATGAATGACAAGCTGGCATTGGACGCCATGATTTTAGCAAAGGGGAAAGACGCCACAGTCATCTCACATGCTGAGAACCACTATTTCTCCCAGACCGATATGAGGCTGGCTGAGAACCTGATGACCTATCGCGATATAGAGCTTGCCAGAATCAGCGGAAGCAAGCTTCATATGGCACATGTCAGCACCAGAGAGGCTATAGGAAGAATTATCGAGAGTAAAAATGAAGGCTTGAACATAACCTGCGAGGTAACACCGCACCATCTCATAGGAGATAGCCGCATAGACTATAGGGTCAATCCTCCGTTGAGAGAGAGGGAGGATGTTGTTGCACTGATTAAGGCTATAAAAGAAGGACATGTTGATGCTATTGGCACTGATCATGCTCCCCATAGCCAGGAAGACAAGGAAAAAGGAGCCCCTGGGATTTCAGGCATCGAGACCAGCTTCAGCATGTGCTATACTGTCTTGGTCAAAGAGCATAATATGTCAATGAATCAACTGTCCGAAATTATGTCGGAGAAACCAGCAAAGATACTGGGCATCAAAAAAGGACTCATCAAAGAAGGTTATGCGGGTGATATTGTTCTCGTGGATGAGGATGCTTCCTATGTAATTAATAGCGAAGAATTTGAGTCAAAAGGCAAAAACACACCCTTTAATGGTTTGTCTGTTTATGGTAAAGTGATAATGACCATAAAAGCGGGAGAAGTGGTATATAAAGGAGCAGACTATGATAGTCGAAAGAATATTTGAAGCTGTAAAAAACCAGGGGCATGTATGTGTGGGACTTGACACTGAACTTTCTTATCTTCCTAAGGGCTTTGCCGATTCATTCAAGACAAGAGGCGATGCTATCTTTCAGTTCAATAAGGAAATAATTGACAAGACCAGCGACATTGCAGCATGCTACAAGGTTCAAATCGCGTATTATGAGGCACTGGGGCTGGAAGGTCTGAAAGCCTACTCTGACACGCTTCGATATATGAAGCAAAAAAATGCAATCAGCATTTGTGACATCAAGAGAGGCGACATCCAAAAGACAGCCGAAATGTATGCCAAAGGACACTTCGAGGGAGATTTCGAGGGAGATTTTATCACCCTTAATGCTTACATGGGCATAAATGACAGTCTTGAGCCATTTTTGGATTATATCGCCAATAAGGAAAAAGGAATATTTGTGTTGATAAGGACTTCAAACCTAGGTGCCAAAGACTTCCAATACATTAAGGATCAGAACGGTGAATACCTGTATACCATAATCGCTGAAAAACTGCAGAAGCTAGCTCAACAATATATTGGCAAATGCGGATTCAGCTCCATAGGCGGTGTTGTAGGCTGCACAAACAATGAAGAAGGCATCCAGCTAAGAAATAAAATCAAGAATTTGTTTCTTCTGATTCCAGGTTATGGTGCTCAGGGTGGAGGAGCCGAAGATGTCGTGCCTTATATGATCAATGGCAACGGTGGCGTTGTAAATTCCTCAAGGGGCATCATCACAGCGTACAAGAATGAAGGTACCAATCCAAATGACTTCGCTGAAGCCTCTAGAAGAGCTGTTTTAAAGATGAGGGATGACATATGGAGAGCAATCCAATGATGAAAACCAGTATTACTAAAATCCTTGAAAATAATAGGATATGCGAAAATATTTTTGAAATGGTTGCGGCATCAGACATCAAGCCTTTACCTGGGCAATTCTATATGATCAAAGGCTTGAATGGTGATTATCTGTTGCCAAGACCTATCAGTGTCCATGACTATCAGGATGGAAAAATCAGATTGCTGTATAGGGTATCCGGCCACGGAACCAATCAAATCAGCAGGATGAAAGCTGACGATGAAGTTCAGATACTCGGACCTCTGGGCAATGGTTTTGATGTTGAGTCATTAAACGGGAAAATAGCGATTATCGGAGGTGGCATTGGGATAGCCCCGTTGCTATATCTGGTAAAAAATATTGAGACACAAAAACCGGACGTTTATCTGGGTTATAAGGATGACACATTCTGTGCTGATCGTTTTCGACCTTATTGCAAAGAACTGACTGTTGTGACTGAAGACGGCAGTACCGGCCAAAAGGGGTATGTGACTGATTTTGTGAATATCAGCGATTATGATATAGTCATAACCTGCGGTCCGGATATCATGATGGAAAAAATCCTCAGAGAGTGCGGGGAAAAAAATATAGAGGTCTATGCGTCCTTGGAGAAGAGAATGGCCTGCGGAGTAGGCGCTTGCCTGGGATGTATTGTCAACACAAAAGATGGAAACAAACGGGTCTGCAAGGATGGTCCGGTTTTCAGCGGCAGAGATCTGACGGTTTGATCCGATGACTAACGGTTTCTAAGGAGTAAAAATGGCTAATCTAAAAGTGGAATTTCTGGGAAAAGTCTTTAAGAATCCTATCGTGGCTGCAAGCGGCACTTTTGGATTTGGAGAGGAATACAATGAGATTTATGATGTGGGATTACTGGGTGGTATCAGCTCAAAAGGACTAACGTTAAATAGCAAGCAGGGAAACGAAGGCATAAGACTCTGGGAGACACCAATGGGTTTGATGAACAGCATAGGGCTCCAGAATCCAGGTCTTGAGAGTTTTATTTCCCGGGAAATAAATATAATGAAACAGTATAAAACCAACCTGATTGCAAATCTGGGAGGGAATACACTGGATGACTATTTAAACGGAGTTCTGCTTCTGAATGATTCAGATGTTGATATCATTGAATTGAACATATCATGTCCGAATATCAAAGCAGGTGGTATGGCTTTTGGCATTAAAGCTGATATAGCTTACGCTACAGTTAAAGCGGTCAGAGGGATTTGCGGAAAACCCCTGATGGTCAAGCTCTCTCCGAATGCTGAAAGCATTTCCGAAATGGCAGCTGCCTGTGAAGAGGCTGGCGCTGAAGCACTGTCACTTATAAACACCATCAATGCTATGGCTATTGATATATATGCAAAAAAACCGGTTTTCAACAATTATTACGCTGGACTTTCAGGCCCTGCAGTCAAACCTATAGCCCTTAGGATGGTTCATCAGGCCGCAAAGGCAGTTATGATACCAATCTGCGGCATGGGCGGCATATCATCAGCTAGAGATGCCATTGAATTTATCATGGCGGGAGCGTCAATCGTTCAAGTCGGAACGGCCAACTTTGTCAAAACAGATATCTGTCTTGATATTATTAGAGATATGGAAGAGTTTCTCCATTCACAGGGCATAAGAGATATAAATGAGATCATTGGAATCATATAAAGCAATAAGATAGCAAAAAACAAAAGGGACGGTTCCTTTTGTTTTTGAAGGGAGGATTTAAATGGAATTATTGGAATTATTCAAGAAAAGCGAGGCGGTTCTCGAAGGTCATTTTCTATTGTCATCAGGAAAACACAGTCAGAAATATGTGCAGTGCGAGAAATTGATGCAATATCCCGACAGGGCACAGAAAGTCGTAGCTGAAGTGGCAGCCAAGGTGGGAGGACTTGAGATCGATGTGATTGTCGGACCTGCGATGGGCGGTATAAGAGCTGCCTACGAGCTGGGTAGGCAACTTAACATCAGGACTATCTTCACTGAAAGAGTAGACAATATCATGACCCTTAGAAGAGGATTTGAAATCAAGGCAGGTGAAAGGGTATTGATCATGGAAGACGTCGTCACAACAGGAAAATCATCACTTGAAACAGCAGCTGTTATCGAATCCTATGGTGGTAAGGTCATTGGAATCGGATGCCTTGTGGATAGAAAGATCAGTGAAATCCATCTGCCAATCTACAGTGCCATCGAACTATATTTTGAGGCCTATGACCAAGAAAGCTGTCCGGAATGCAAAGCCGGAACAGCAGCCGTTAAACCGGGCAGTAGAAAGATGTAAATCAGATTAGAAGATTCAGATTGAAAAGTACCAGACAAAAAGCAATGCTGACAATGTTATATAGAAGATCTGTGTATTTTAGGCGTTTGATATCATTGCCACTGCTGTTCACAATTGAATAAAACAAATGGATCAGTGTTGCCATAACGATCAACCAAGAAGTCAGATGGATAAAGAAGGTATAGTTCAAAATGGCATAGTTTAGCATCCCTATATAGATGGCAATTCCAAGTCCAATCGCAGATAGAAGTTTAATGATTGTTGTTATGCCGGTCAAACATGAAGACGTCCTTTTTCTCAAGAAATTTGCGAAGGAAATAACTGCATATAGCAGGCTAAGGAGTAAGAATGACACGGTGACAATTAGAGTAACACCTTTATTTTCCAAACCATTTATTCTGGTGTAAGTCTGGGAAAAATCAGTCGCCAGAAAAGTCTTGCCATCTCTTTCAATAAATTTAATAGTTCCGATAGGAGAGTCATACGCATTGCTGCCAAGATGCGTAATTTTTTCGCCATCAAGCTGGTATCCTTTTATTATGGATCCCGTAATTTCAATCATCCTTCCCGGTATGAAATATCTCAGTAGTTTTTCGGCTGTTTTGAAGCTTGACCATGTATTAACATAACAGCCATCTATATCAATATTGGCACCAGTTACGGGAGTAGGGTTTTCTTTTTCACCCATCAATAGATTTAAGACTTCACTGACGATTTCATTTATTTCATGGTCAGCGACATAGGTATTGAACGAGAGGAATATGCCCGCATTAAATTCAGGGATAAGCACAATCCGTGAATAGAAATGAAGTGTTTGACCCTTTTTGTCATAATAGGTGTGGTCGTTTCTTGTTTTGATATTCCAAATATAGCCTATTCCCGCCAACTCATCAGATGAAGAAAACTGTTTTGTAAGAAGCTTTTCTTTACCGGTGAGGCTTAGCAGATTCTCTTCATCGTTCATCAGCCACCTGATGTAGATCCCCATGTCATGAGCTGTCGATACAGCAGATCCTTCCGGGTAGAGATTCATGTAAAGATCAAGGGTTTCTTTGCCATTAGGCATATAGGCATGGGAAACATAGACCGTATCATGCATATGGGCAAAGGTCGTATGATTCATGCCAAGGGGTTTAAATATCCGATCGTTGCTATATTTAGCGAAATCAGTACCAGTCGCACGTTCAACCACATAAGCTGCCAATGCAGTTCCATAATTGGAATAAGAGGCTACTTCTCCTGGCTTGAAAATCTGTTCTGGCATGCATTTTCTCACGGTAATGGAAAGCGGTTCGGTATCACTGACATTTCTGACAGCCATACCAGTGATGTACTCTTCAAAACCGGCAGTGTGTGTCAGCAGTTGATGCATGGTGACTGGGTACTGCAATCTTGGAAAATCACCATCAAGATACGCTGAAATGTCGGTATACAGGTCAAGTTTTCCGTCTTCTGCGGCTATAAGCGCAGCCAGCGCCACAAAGGTTTTTGATATCGATCCGATTCGATAGCCAATCAGATCCGGATCAGATTCGATGCCAAGGTCTTCATTGGCATAACCATAACCGGCCTTGAGCAATTCCTGACTTTCTACTATCAGTGTCGCAATAGCACCTTTGGCTTTCCCAATTTGGATTATTCTCTCGATCTCCTCATTAAATGCATTTTTCATCAGATTGTAATCAATCGATGATCCGACGTCTCTTTCAGCATATGCCGGTACAAGGCACAAAGACAAAAAAGTTGTCATAATCATTAATACAGCAATAGATTTTTTCATTTTTAAACTCCTTTAGATTGATAATTAATTTGTTCTTCATGATAGATTCTAATATGCCAATCTGAATACAATCTAATGGTTACCTTAAACAATCCTTAAAAAACCAAACAAAAAAACTATCCCTTGTTTTTATTAGGGATAGCTCTATTTCAAACTAGTATTCTCATCACTTATCTACCTGATCAAAGGCAATCTGATGATAAACTTGCAACCTTTTCCAACATCTGAAATCAATAAAATCGTTCCATCATGCATCTTGACAATTTTTTCAACAATTGAGAGGCCAAGCCCACTTCCACCGGATTCTGAATTTCTCGAACAATCAGTCCTTACAAAAGGGTTGAATATGTCTTCACACAAATCTGAAGGGATACCGGTTCCATTATCCATAAAGATGATTTCTGCATACGCATCTATTTTCTGAAGACTTAAAGTAAGGCTGGTTCCCTTTTCATTGTATCGCAATGTATTCTCCATCAGATTGTTAATGATCCTATCCATTGCTTGGCAGTCAATATACACATGGATTTCATAATCAGGTATATCAAATTCGTATGAGAAATCAGCTGATTCCAGCATGCTTATACTGTCAGCCATTTTAGACCTCAGATATTCTGACAGATCTGTCTTGACAGTATTGAGACGATATTCCGGACTATCCAGTTTTGACAACTCAAAAAGATTCTTAATAAGGGTATCGGCCCTGTGACTATTTTGATATATTGAGCGGATATGTTTTTCCTCAATTTTATCAGGATTGGTTAGATAGTACTCAGCATATCCCATGATAACCGCAAGAGGATTCTTCAAATCATGAGCTATATCAAGAGTCAGTTGCTTCCTGCTGTTCTCGGATTTTTTTCTCAAATCAATCTCTTGCTGGATTTGCTTGGCCATGTCGTTGAAAGCCCTTTCTAAATCCCCAATCTCATTATCAAGACCAAGGTTGGATCTGGCTGAGTAATCTCCATTTCTCAATTGATCAGCACTCTTTTGCAAGCAAGCCAGAGGTTTGGTAAAACTTGACGCGGACATTCTTGAATATAACAAAGTGCTGACAATCAGCAGCAAAACATAAAAAGAGATAATCACTGATATAACAGCTACAACAGAGGCGGAATCCGAAGAGCTGTAGAGGCGGTTGTGAGTTACATTGAAATCAATCCGAATCGAGGTGGGAAAGGTGACGACAAGCCAAAACCGCTCTTTTTCGTTATAGGCCACTGAAAAACTGTATTGACGGCGAATGTCCTGGGAACGGATTAAAAAATCAGTCCATTCACTGACTGTAAGCTGACCTTTTGGAAAGGTGTTGATACCTTCAGAGAAAATGATTTTATGATTGGCGTCAATAACCTGGATACCCCCATTATTTGAAATGACATTGCTGTAAGGTATTTCAGAGATGTTGTCTTTCATCAAGGAGTGAGCGGTGTACTTGTTCTTAACCAAAGTCTTATCAAGATAGACAGACGTGAGACCAAATAAAAAATAAGCACTTATGGCAATCAGTGTGGTAATCAGGAAAATAGAGACATAATTAAATAGTAACCGGTTTTTCAGCTTCAATTTATTTGACGGCTCCCTTGCTCAATTTATAACCTATGCCTTTTATTGTTTTTAGATAAACGGGTTGCTTGCTGTTTGCTTCTATCTTGCCTCTTAGGTGGCTGATGTGAACCATGATTGTGTTGTCGTCATAATAATAGTCTTCATTCCAGACTGCAGAATAAAGCTGCTTCTTTGTAAAGACTCTCTCAGGGTTCTCCATAAAATGTTTCAAAAGTAGATATTCTTTGGCATTGAGATCGATTTGCCGACTATTCTTGTATACACTACAGGCATCGGTGTCTAAAACCAATTCACCAATGGTCAATAGCTTCGGGGGTCTTTGATATGTGCTGCCCTGTCTTCTTTTCAACTGCACACCTACTCTTGCTATCAGTTCAACCATGCTGAAGGGTTTCACAAGATAGTCATCAGCTCCCAATCCAAATCCTAAAAGCTTATCCATATCCATATCCCGCGCAGTCAGCATGATTACGGGGACATCACTTATTTCTCTAATTTTTCTCAACAGATTGAAACCGTCAAGCTCCGGCATCATGACATCAAAAATCCCCAGATCCACTTGGTTACTACCAAACAGGTCCAGGGCTTCCTTTCCGTTTTTGGCACAGATGATTTCATGGTTTTCTTTTTCCAAATTGAGTTTCAGCAGCTCTCTTAAATCTCTCTCATCTTCAGCAATCAGTATATTCATCCCATCTCCCTCAATCAAACTTATCAAAATAGATATCTTTTTCAACAAAGCCCTTTTCTTTAAGAATAGGAATAACCGAGTCTATCATCGGAGGATTCCCACATAAATAGGCCTCCTTGTTGTCACCGTTTTCCACAAAGGTTTCAATGAGGTCTGTAACCCTGCCCACCTTTCCATTCCATTCGCAATGTGCTGTAGGGCGAGACAGGCAGTTGATGTATTCGAAATCAAACATAGTCTTTTCTAGCTCTTTCAACTCATCTGTCATAAACATGTCGCTTCTGGTCCGCGCGCCAAAG